>CAYNSH010000020.1:0-45551 GCA_964399775.1 uncultured Verrucomicrobiota bacterium | reverse complement strand
CGTTGCCGGAATAGGGGCGCAGCAGATACACGATGCCGGTGGCTTCGAGCAGGGTTAGCCAGCGTCGGACGGTCGCCGCGCTGATCCCGGCCTCCTTGGCCAGTTCATTCAGGTTGAGCAGGTTTCCGATCCGGGCGGCCATCAACCCGATCAGGCTTTGGAACAGCTTCAAATCGTGAACGGCGGTCATCAGGCGGATGTCGCGCTCCAGATAGGTCTGGACATATGACGAGAAAAAGCGGTTGCGGTCCACGCCGTGAACGGCGACATCGGGATAAAAACCATCGAAAATACGCTGGAAGGAGCGATCAAGGGATAAAGACTGGTTTCCCAGTTCGCGATGGGAAAAAGGCTGAAGATGGTAGATGGCGGCGCGGCCCGCCAAGGACTCGCCCAACCCGGCCATGAGAGGAAAGACTTGGGAGCCGGTCAGCAGAAACCGGCCTGTATTTCCGAATCATATACCAAGAGTATGCATATGCAACAAATAATAATCATATTGCATAACTTGAGAGGGGGTGCGAAGGGCCTTGGGTGGGCGACAAAACGGCCGGAACCCATGCACGGAAAAGGGGCGGCAGGATCCCCCCTGTCCCTTCGAACCTCAGAGGTCCGACGGGTTCCAGCCGCCGTCGGTGAACATAGCCAGACGAAACAATGGGATAACGGCGTAGATCTCCACACCCGGCTGTTCCACGATGTGGAAAAGCGTTTTCCAAGCCGTGGAAAATTCGCCGAAAAATTTTCCATGGCGTTGAAATCTTCATGAAAAGTGATTGCTTCGGGCCACGGCCGGCGCGTCTATCCGGTCCGGTTCAGATGCGCTGAAAAGCTGAAACCAACAGCTCATTCTCCACAACGGAAGCAAAAGACACAAAGGTGGGGTTGCGAGATCTTCTTTGGGCCGGGGTACCGGGAATGGGGAATAGTCATTACACAATGAAACTGATAACCCTTATGCTGACCCCTCATGGCCACCATATTCTCCCTTTCAAGAGTTCCCGCAGCCGCCCCTTTGGCGGCCTGAGAAAATCCATTTCTGGTGATCTGGAGACTGAAAAGGCGGAATTGTCAGATTCCGGAATCCTAGATCGAAATATCCCTTATAGAGTCTTGATGTATCCCGAATCCGTAAAGAAAAGGGTCATATAATGGATTCTACAAAGGGTCGTAAAAAGGATTGACATTTCGTGTTACAAACTGGATGATCCTGTCGTGTAAATTGGGTTGATTATGAAATTGTTGGGAGTAGTGTCGGTAGCCATGTGTCTGCTTGCCACATCAAGCCATGCTGAACAAGCGTCGTTTGATTCAGAACTGGATATGGCGGTGACCCGTTTTGCCAATCTGATTATCGATGCCTACGCCTATGAATTTCGCGATGCGCGGACCGTTCAAGTGTTGAAGAATTATGATGGCGATGTTTTGGCGGCGGCCGTTGTCTCAATCGTAGGCTCCGGCGCGGGACACGCATGGGATGAATATTTGGCGATATTCAGGGGCTGGGACAAGAATCTGGATGAGGAAGACCTCTATCTGCTGGATTTTCCGCGAAACCACGAAAAAAGAATGGCGAATCCATACGGAATCCATTTACGGGACTTCATTCGAATCGGCGGTAAAGGGTGGCGCAGCGCTCAAGCGATAATAGACTGCGGCAGGAACAGTGATGGCAGGGTAATCACCATGTCATTCATGGAATATGGGCCGGAGGATTCCATGAGCCTTCCACAGCAACCCGCGACAGCCCGCTTTCAGTTGAATCCCCTGTTTTCTGGCACCAGAATTATAGAGATCAAGGATTTGTGATGATTGTAGATTACAATCATTGTTGGAAGAAGATTGTGTGCATGTCAGTCTATGTCTTTGTCATGGCTTATCCTTTTGTGGCCTTTCCTGCCGACATTTCAATAAAGGGTATTCGTCTTGGAATGCATATCGAGCGAGCCCGCGAAAGAATGATTGCCAGAACAGATGGGAGTATTGATGTATCTGAGATACTCGAGATGCCTTCATCAAGACATCGATTCAACATAGGAAAAGGGGATGGGCATATTGAGGCAAACAGCCGCGAAAGAGTTGAATTAATTTCTTTATCTCCGCAGATCGTTGTAAAGTTATTTGGAGATGTTGGAAGCACCAAGGAAGAGTTTGCCGCGCTGTTGTCAGCGGCATGGGCCTTGGAAGAAGCGGAGTGGAAGCATGGAATTGATGTCCCCGCATTCCTTAAACTAGACGGACCGATTTCATATATCCAGTGCCAAGTGCCATCTGAAAATATCACGGTGACAGTTTACGACGGCAATGGGCTGGTCGTTAGGATAAATGATCCAAGAAATATTAAAAAGAGAATACAATAATGAGGTTGTCAATGAAATCAATTATAATTCTGTCATTGATCATTACGGTCACTGTTTTAGCTAGCACTGTCTTTGCGCAGGCCGAAAAGGTGGTTGTTGCAGTTTATGACTTTCTGACCCCCTCAGTATCCATTCGATCTTACCAACAAGAACGTGCATCTCACCCTTTAGAGAAAAAACCAGAATCGCTATTGACCCCAGATCAGGTCGATAAATTACCTGAAGAGGATCGATTGGCAATCTTGAGGCGTGAGCAGATGGAACTCCAGCGTTGGCAGGCAAACAAGCAATTAATCGAAATGGAGAGATACGAGAAACACATGGCTGCCAATGAGACTGTGCGCGATCAACTTCTAAAAACAGAGGACGGCCGTGCAATTATTCAAGCAAGCGGCATGATGGAAGCTGCCCTGGGTAGATATCCAAATGTTTTCCAGATCAAGCGGAAACGCGGAGGCTCCAGCGGCAGGAGAGATATTACAGTTGAAAGCCAGGTTCTTGGAAGGGATTTGCCGACTGGGGCAGACGACCCATCTCCAACCCACTATATCGAAGGACAAGTCGGCGATTTATCTGTTCGCGAACTGTCCATGACAGATGGCCCCATCAGCGTACAAACACGGCTCTATAGGTTGCCCGTTACCATTACGTTGTATGAAATGGCGTCGGATTCCGTTGTATCCATTTACAGCCAAGAAGTGACAACGCGTGATCAGGTTTCTGGAATGTCCCCCAAAAGTCGCGGCGACATCATGCAAGAGTTGTTGCGCTCGGCAACCCAAGCCGCGGCGGCGAATATGTATGAAGCCGTCAAGCCGGCTCCAATTCCCGGTGCAACTGTGGCCGGGCCCTCCAGAATTGATCGACTGCGTGAGATTAAGTTGGCGTTGGACGAAGGGCTAATTAGCCAAGAGGAACATGACATCGAGAGACAGAAAATCATGTCTTCTCCATAAATAACAAGGTATTTCTACCCGGTATGATGCAGCATGATGCTGCATGCTATAGCTGAATTTGGCTAGTATGGGTCATGCCTGCTGCATGTCGCTTATTGGTGCGTGTGCCGGATAGGCATGGAAGATAGTGCGCGTCCATCAGGAGGTTCTGATATATGAGAATTACATTTAACATGCTGGTGCCGGCAGTTGTCTTCGGTATGCTCGCTATCATCAGCGAGGGTAGCAAGCCGGTTGTTGAGGTCGAGGTCCGACCTGCTACGGGCGTGGCTCAAGAGGTCCTGAGTGATTTAGAAGAATTCGGGTCTATCCTGCGGTCTGCCTTGGGTGCGGGAGGGGTGGTGGATGTCGTTGATCGCTCTGAATTCGGAGATCTAGTCCGGGCTCGTGAGTTTTCCATGGCTTCAAGTCCCGAAGCTGAGGCTTTGCAGTCTGGAATGGATGCCGCAAGCCGTTATCGGGTTGTCGCCAGAGTAGGAGCGTTCGCGAAAACAGGAGTCATTCGGGGGCCATTGCGGTCAGAGTACCATGGTGTGGCCGCAGCCCGTGTTGTGGATGTACAGCGGGGCACTTCGGTTGCGGATGTTCAATCTCGGGTCAAGGGCTTCTATGCTACGGGGACAGATGCGGCAACTGCATTGGCCGATGACCTTGCCACAAAAATCAATGAGGAACTGGCTAAACTCTTTCCTCCGCCATCAGTAAGCCCATCCGGGGCACAGGGAGGAGGGCACAGATCTCCGGGATCAGATATGGTGGTTTTGCGTGTCAGAGACGCAGGTAACATACTCGTTTCAAATGATCAGCAAGCACTGTCCCCTGGCGATAAGTTAAAAGTGTATATTCAAGAAGAATTTGAGGACCCGCGCAATCCAGGTACTATGCTAATGGATGAAGAAGAAATCGGTGACATAGAGGTTATCAGGGTTACACCCAACGGGGCAGTTGCGCGGGCCTTAACCCAGAATGTAGACTTTGAGCCACTGATGGTCGTTCGTAAAATGGGGGGCACAACCGTCGCAGAAGTCAAAGAAGAAGCAACCCCGCCGAGGGAAAAGCCCGCTGCTGCCGCCATTCCGGCAACGGGCACAAAACCTTCCTTGTTCATCGGTTCATTCAAATACAGCAATGAGTTTGACCTGTCGCAGACGGCAAGTCGGGCAGGAACCCCCATCACAACACCCGGCGCGGGCCAAGGCTCCTTGGCAACTGCGGGTGCGCTCATCGGAGGCCTAGCCACCGGTGGCAAGCCTGCTGAATGGCTCGGTGGCGCTTTGGCCGGGGCTGTTGCCGGTCAAGTTGCTGATTCTGAGCGCCGCCAGTATGAACATGGTGGTTCTCAAAGAAATGCGCAAATGCCCAGCGATGAAAAACAAACCGCCATCGATAAGGAATCTCAAGTGCTGAGAGAGATGGTAAGGGCCAAGGCGCATCGCAGCCAACGCTTTACTGTAGTTGAAAACGATCGTATCGAGGAGATTCGCGCCCAAATGAATCTTGAGACGGATGGCGATTATGACACGTCTTCCTTGGTTCGACGCGGGCGACTCCAGGGGGCCAAGTACAGTGCTTTCGGAACAATTACACGGTTTGAAACCAATAGGCGTCAGCGCGGATTTAGTGTTGTCGGTGGCCAAGAAAGTGTAGAGATGAAGATCACCATGTTCCTGCGCATGGTGGACAATGAAACGGGCACAACCGTCGTCGGCGACGAGGTGACCAGCTCGATCTTTACAGAATCGTCACAGGCAGGCTTTCTCGGGTTTGGCACGGCATCCGAAAACCAGGGTGCGATTGGCGAACTGATGGACAATCTTGCCCAAAACGTGATTGGTAAAATCGTGACCACACTCTGGCCCATACGGGTTATGCAGGTGAATCCCGCGCAGCGCAGGGTGATGATAAGCGCAGGTGAGGCGGTGGTGTCCCAAGGAGACAGACTGGTAGTTTATCAGATATGTGATCCTGTTGTGGATCCCTACACCGGAGAAACGGTTGGACACAGCGAGACGGAAATCGGGACAATTGAAGTCATTGAGACTCAAGCACGGTTCTCCGTCGCCCGGATTGTCAAACCCGTCAACAACGTCGAGCAGGTCGAGGTTGGTTTTATGTGCCGACCAGTCATTGCGCCCCTTGCGTCAACATCGCGGCCAGCAACCAGGGGGCGTGGGGCTTCTGGCGCTGAAAGAGCTCCACGTTTTCAATTCTAGGAGATCATGATGAAAAACATTTCTGTTCTACGTGCGTGCTTTTCAATTGCGGTGCTTGGTCTTTGCTCCTGCGCGACCGTTCGAAACATAACGGGAAAACCCAGCTTTGATCCTGCCTCGTATGGAACGACAGCTCTGATCCAGACCGTACGTTCCCCGTCATCAAATTCTTCTGATGCCACGGCGGCCGCCCGGCAGTTGGCCCGTCGTGCTATGACGGAACAGGAAGGCCGGGAACTCATGGCTGCCCTCAGACGGCTTAAGCATGGGAAGGCTCGGGTGGCGGTACTCGAAACGATGGCAAGTCTCAATATGACTTACCTTCGAGAAGAGTTGGTGGAGTATGCACAGAATCCTCCAGATTCGGCTTCGGCAGTTGCGGCGGCCTCCACAGTAGTAGCTTTGACAGACAGCCCCAGAGACGTACTTCGCTTTGCCGCCGATATATTGATCAACGGCTCTTTTCCGGCGCAACGAGCCCGTTCTGCCCGCTTGGTCGCCACAGGATTTCCGGAATATGCCGAGCGCTTGTTCATCAGGGCGTTAGACAAGGAAACCAGTGCCTCCGCCGCCACGCTCATGAGTGAATTCCTGGCTCAAAAAGGAACGGACAGGAGCCTTTCCATTCTGACTGAGATCGCCAACAACGTAAACCGTAGATACCAAGCCGACAACCATCTTGGAGTTAAAACTGATGCCGACTCGGTTCGATCTGCCGCCGTTCGAGGCGTGGAACGAATACGAGTCGAGTATTGATTGTATCTTTCCCGTACTTCGGCCCCATACATGACGGAATGAGCTGGTAAGTTAACGAAACACTCAAATCGAATTATCGCACCCGCAAGGTTGTCATTGTCAACCATGCCTATTCATGGGGCGGGAAAAACCGGGGCAGAAAGGTCGATCGAGTTCCTGTTCGGCCTCTTGAGCGGCGGAAGCGTAGACTTTTCCGACGCGGCGCTTGGCCTGATAGACCTGGTCGCGGGAGACGTTGTAGGTCGTGATGACCTTGTCAACGGGCCATTCTTCGATGGCGTAGGCGTGAAATAGTGAAAACTGCTTGGGAGCAACGGCGGCTTTGGTTTTTTTCAGGGCGGCGCTTCGCACAAGGGCGCTCCACTCTTCATCGGCCATTTCCTTGAAGCGGTCGGGGCCGGTATCGGCCTGGCGAAGGATGGTTGCCGTGCGTTCTTCGGTGCGGTCAAAGCCACCCACCTCCCGGCGTTTGCGGCGGTATTTGATGCGCAACAGGTCGATGATGCGATGCCGGGCGCAGGTGGCCAGCCAGGAGCGGAATCTGCCCCGCCTGCGGTCGAAGGTTCGGATGGACTCGATCATTTCGAGCATCACGGTTTGCACGACATCCTCCGCATCCGTATGCTGAAGTCCGCTGCGCCGGGCCAGAGTGAACACAAATCCGGCGTACTGGTCGTAGAAACGCTGCCAGGCGGCGGTGTTTTCGGGATCGCGGATTTTCTGCAGGACGCTGGAGCGGGTGTCGGATAGGTTTTGGATGCGGTATTTCATTTTTCACTCCGGCGGAACAATTCTTCGCCTAACAGGATTTTGATTTCTTCCATGGCTTTGTCGTAGGCGGGGTTTCCAGATGGGGCATTATGAGCGAACCGGTAGTGCTGGTACCAGGCCTGTTGAAAACGATAGAACGCGAGTGTGCGGTTGGTCAGGATGGGGGCATTATCCTCCATCCAGGCTTCCCATTTTTCGGGTGCGTCGGTTGTCAGAAACACCCAGACTGGGTAATGATGGGGTGCATGGTTCTCCAGGATGGCCCGGGGAATGGCTGCGGATCTATGGATGGGAGGGAGTTCGGAAGCGTCCGGCGGCCACGTCCGAAGGGGGGGGCCTTGGGCTTGTTCCGCTGGGTCGAAAGGTTCCAAGGGCAGCAGAAACAACCCTTGCGTGCCAAGTTGGATGGGGTGGTAGTACAGGACGATTCGCCAATCGTCGAGGCTTCCGGCATTTCCCGTTCCCACGAGGATTTTATCAGCATAGGCCTGGATGACGGCTCCACGGTCGCCGGCCCGGTCAGGGATGGTGAAATGCGTTCGAGTGGAAGGATGGGGCTGCAATGGAAGATTGGGCGGTTCGTTGAACGCGCCGGCTTCGATGCGGCGTTCCAGTTCGTGTTGCATGTTCTCCCATGGAGATCCAGGATCTGCCCTCGCAGCGGAGATACCGGCTGCGGAATCCGATGAAGGGGTTGGCACTTCCGGCAAGAGCGGCCTGGCCCGGAGCCATGCCCAATACGCGGCTCCTCCCAGCCCGACTATCAGGGCCGTCGTTTTGAAAATCTTATCCGGCGCTCTTCTCCAAGGATGGCGGGTCTGCAGCGGTTGTATGCGAAAGGCCTCCAACTCGTGAAGCAGGGCGGCGGCCGTCTGGTGGCGTTTGGCGGGGTTGGGATCGCAGGCCCGGGATAAGATATCCAGCCATCGCGCATAGCCGGGGGCGTCGGTGTCGGATTCTTCAACCGGGCTGAAGCCGCATTCATCGGCGGAACGGCCCGTGCTGATTTCAGTCAACAGTATGCCGAGGCTATACATATCGCCAGAGAAATGTCCGTGCTGTTCGGCGGGGGCATAGCCGGGGGTGCCGACGATCGAATCGGCCTCGCGGGTGTCGGCCAACAGGCCCACATCGGCCAGAACAGGCTTTCCTTGGATGTAGATGATGTTGGAGGGCTTGATATCCCGGTGGACGAGGCGATGCCGTTGAAGGAAATCCAGCGCCTCGGAGAGACGGATACCGATGTCGAGGCATTCGGCCAACGGCAGTGCGCGGCGGGCGACGAGTTCGCCACGCAGGGTTTTCGGACGGTATTCCTCCGGGTGATCTTGCCAGAGCGGGCGCTCGGAATCGGCCAAGACCATGACATAGCCAAAACCAACCTCGGAATCTGTGCGCATCTCCAGGATCGGAACAATGCTGGGAGGAAGATCCGGCAAGGTTTGCACCAAACGGATCGCGCGATGTTCACGGGAATAACGGGTATTGGATTCCACATCATCCCGGGCCACGAATTTGATGGCTCGATGGGTGCCCGCATCATCCACGGCAAGACAAATCCGGCCATAGGCGCCACCGCCGATTTGGGCCAGCAAACGGAAGTCCGGAAACAGCCGTTTGGCGCAATCTCCTGTATCGTGAATGTTAGGCATTGAAACCAATTTGATTGGGCGTTCTGGCCAGAGACTAGCCAATGCAGAGGCCAGGAGCAAGGCATGGGAAAGCCAATGGGTAAGCCGCCACCGCCACCGCCCCGCCCGAAAACCATTGCGGGGGCCGGCGGGGTCGCATAGGATGCGCGGCATGAGAACGCGTCGGTGTTTTGTCATTCTGTTGCTGCTCGCCGGGGGGGGCGGCATCCCCCCGGCCTTCGCCCGGGATGCCCTGGCGGACGAGTTGATGCAGCGCGTCCAGATGTCCATGCCCGAAGTGCCCCTGGAATTGGATGCCACCATTCGCGCGGTGTCGCCCGCCGGCCGGCCCTTGCGCGCGATAAAGGCCTCCGCCCATCTGATGCCCCGCGAGGACGGACGCACCACGCGCTACACCCTGTTCGATGCGTTTGGTTCCATTCGCCAGGAAATGACCGTCGACCTCTCCGGCGGCAGCGCCGTGTTCTCGTTTGCCGCCGGCGATCCCCCGCAGGAAGCCCCGCTCCCGGATCTCTTCGAAAGCATCGAAAGCACCGAAATCAATTGGATGGAGCTGAGTTTCGCCTTCTTCTGGTGGCCCAATCCCCGCATCGTCGGGGTCGAACAGGTCGCCAACCGGTGGGAGTGCCATATCATCGAAATCGATTGCCCGCCGGAATACCCCGACGGCTGGTCGCATATCCGCCTGTGGGTCGCGCCGGCCTATAACGCGGTCATCCGCGGCGAGGCCTGGCAGGAGGGTCGCGCCGTCAAGCGCTTCGAGGTCAAATCTGTCCGCCGCCTGCGCCAGGTCTACATGATCGGCGACATGGAGGTGCGCAACCTCGTCACCGCCCGCCGCGCCCGCCTGCACGTCAACCGCATGCGCATGGTCTCCCCCGACTACACCGACGAAGAACTCGAAGAGTTCAACGCGCCGGTGGCATGGTAGCCGCCGATGGGCGAACCGGTCTCCAACCTTTTTTCCGCGCCGGAAACCGGAACCGAGCCCGCGCCCCGGATCTGGAAGATCTCCGAATTGGCCCGCCGCATCAAGGGGATCCTGGAAGGCGAGGTCGGCCTTGTGTGGGTCGAAGGGGAGATTTCCAACCTGCGCCGGCCGGCCTCCGGACACGCCTACTTCACGCTCAAGGATGCCACGGGTCAACTCCGCGCGGTGATGTTCCGCGGCGCGCTCGCCAGCGTCGCCATGCCCTTGCGCGATGGACTGCTCGTGCGCGGCCATGGCAGCATCACCCTCTACGAGGCCGGCGGCGATGTCCAGATCGTCCTGCGCCGCCTGCAGCCGGCCGGCGAAGGCGAGTTGATGCTGCGCCTCGAGGCCCTGAAGAATAAACTGGCCGCCGAAGGACTCTTCGCCGACGACCGCAAGCGCCCGCTGCCCGCCCTGCCGCAGCATCTCGGAATCGTCACGTCGCCCACCGGCGCCGCCATCCGCGATATTCTCCAGGTGCTCGACCGGCGCTTCGCCAACCTGCATGTGGTCCTGGCCCCCGCGCGCGTGCAGGGGCAGGGGGCCGCCGAGGAAATCGCCGCCGCCATCGATTTGCTCAATGCCCGCGGCGGACTCGATGTCCTCATCGTCGGCCGCGGCGGCGGCAGCCTCGAAGACCTCTGGTGCTTCAACGAGGAAGTCGTCGTGCGCGCCATCGTCCGCTCCGCCATCCCGGTCATTTCCGCCGTCGGCCATGAAATCGATTGGACCCTCAGCGACTTCGCCGCCGACGTGCGCGCGCCGACCCCCAGCGCCGCCGCCGAAAGGGTGGTCAAGGGCAAAGACGAACTCGAACGGCGCGTGGCGGACGCGCGCCGACGCCTGGTCCTGGGCGCCCGGGCCGCCGTGGTGTCCTGGCGGCACCGCCTCGACCGCGCCGCCCGCACGCCCGGCCTGCGCGATCCGTTGCAATCGGTCGCCCGCCTCCAGCAGCAGGTCGATTTCCTGGCCGTGCGCCTGCAAAACGCCCTGGCCGGACTGCCCCAACTGGTGCGGCAGCGAACCCAGACCGCCGCCCGCCGAATGGAACTCGCCCTGCGCATGCGCCTCGATCAAAACCGGCGGGCCCTCCAGCATGCGGAATCCCAACTGCGGATTCTCAACCCCCGCGCCGTGCTGGCGCGCGGCTACAGCCTGACCCGACGACCCGATGGCCGGGTGTTGCGCTCGGCGGCCGATGCCCCGCCCGGCACTCGATTGCAAACCGAATTGGCCGGTGGCACGGTGCGCTCCACCGTGGACCCGGCGGAAGGAGATCCCCATGACCGCGGAGAAGAAAGAACAAACCCAGAGCTTCGAGAAAGCCCTGGAGCGCCTCGAGGAGATCGCGGCGGCGATGGAGAGCGGCGACCTCGGCCTCGAGAAGATGGTCGCCGCCTTCGAGGAGGGCCAGAAACTGGTCAAGCTCTGCTCTTCTAAACTCAACGAAGTCGAAAAGAAGATCGAGATGCTCGTCAAGAAGGCCGATGGCTCCGTCGCCGCCGAGCCCTTCTCCGGCGCCGGCGCCGAATAAAAAGATTGCCCCCGGGGGTTGCCAAAGCCCCGCGACTGGTGTACAACCACACCCTGTTTTCACGCCCATCCGCGTACCTGTAGCTCAATTGGATAGAGCATCTGACTACGGATCAGAAGGTTCGGGGTTCGACTCCCTGCAGGTACGCCATCTCCCGCACGCACTTACGAAGCGTGCGGGTTTTGTTTGGGCAGCAGCAGGCTACAACTCCGGCCATGACGCAGATACATTCACTCCTACCGGATGACGTATCTGCCGACGGGCGTTCGCGGGCATTCCGTGTTCAGCATGACCTGCTTGCCAAATTGTTCAAAGGCAAGAGGTGCAAACCACTGAGAAAGGGGACTTCATGACCGCACAGGAACGCCTGGACTTGATTGGCCGTACCGCTCAGTGGTGCTACGACCAGACGGATAGCTGGGGACACGGCCGGTTCGGGGAGGGGATGGCCTATCTGCTGTGGGCCATCGCAGCCAACGACGGGCAGCCCTTCGACAGCTCGCTGTGTCCCGAGGACTACGCCGAGCTGGTGACGGCCCTCAAGTCGAACCCCAACGGCCTCTGGGACGAACTGGTGGAGGCAGGGGCGATTGTGTAGCCGCCCGCCTACTCAGAAAACAAAAACCTTGTACGCCAATCCCAATCGTGGCATCTTTTGCAGGGATTCCCGCGGTGGTTGGCATGTGCAAATCGGACTGGCAATAGGTCGCAAGGAGACGGTGATGAACAAGTATGCATGGATGCTGGGGGTCTTGTTGGCGTGTCATTCTCCGGCACTCGCCCAACATTCCGCCGTAATCGAGTCGTTTGATTCCACCGGACAATTGACGTTCAGTCCGATGACGAACCCTGCCAGCTATCGCGTCGAGTGGGCGCCGTCGGCAAACGGCCCTTGGACCAATTTCACGGGGGGATATGGCCAATTCTTGGACCATATTGTGGCCGCCGGAGCGGAACCGATCACGGTGTCCGTCCCGATGCTGTACAGGGTTGTGGCGACGATAATACCTGAAGGCATGGTGTTCGTGCAGGGTGGAACATTGCCAGACATCGGCAACGGCGAGTTGAACGTTTCCACCTTTTACATCGACAAGTACGAGGTGACCTATGCGCTGTGGGACGAAGTCTATTCCTGGGCCATTACCAACGGCTATGCATTCGACAATACCGGCTCTGGCTGCGCGTCGGACCACCCGGTGCATACCGTCAACTGGTACGACGTGGTGAAGTGGTGCAACGCCCGCAGCCAGAAGGAGGGGCGGCAACCGGTCTATACGGTCAACGGGGCCGTGTACAAGGGCGGACAAAGCAACGATGTCGTCCAGACCTCTGCCGCCGGCTACCGGCTGCCAACGGATGCTGAATGGGAATTTGCCGCACGCGGGGGCACGCAGAGCCAAGGCTACGAATACAGCGGAGGCAATGATGTCGAGGTCGTGGCGTGGTACTGGGACAATTCTGGTGGCGCGGCTTGCAATTACTACCTGGGCCGCGGCACATGGCCCGTGGGGCAAAAGGCGGCGAACGAGCTAGGCATTCACGACATGAGCGGCAATGTGTGGGAGTGGTGCTTTGATTGGTACCCAGGCTATGAGGGCTCCCTCCGCGTGGGTCGCGGCGGCAGTTGGAGCTCCTACGCCGTCGACTGCCGGGTTGGCCGCCGCAGCCTCGGCGCCCCGGACGGCGCCTACGACGTCGTTGGCTTCCGGGCTGTCCTGTCCCCAGGTCAGCAGTGAGTTCAAGCAGGCGTTCTCGGTTGAGCCGTGTCCCGCGGAGCGGGACCGAGCGGAGCGAGAGGCCAACCGAGGACGAGGCAAGAAAACGAGGGTTCAGGTTCCGGGGGTCTGGGGGCTTGCCCCCAGCGGACATTGAGCCATGCAACTGAGGTTTTACGCCCTACCGGCCCGCGGCGACGCGGGCTTGCAGGAGGAGCTGAACCGCTTTCTGCGGACGCACCGGGTGCTGGCGGTGCACCGGGAATTCGTGGGGCAGGGTAACGATGTGCATGTCGCCCCGCTGAACATGGCTGCTGTTTTCTAGTTCACCCCATAACCTACGCATTCACCGCCGCCTTCGGGCGGCTTTTTCGTTTTCAACCACAACTATAAGGAGAACCAAGTGTCGCATTTTACGAGCATACAAACGCAGATCAAGGACCTGGCGGCGCTGGCGGACGCCTGCAAGGAGCTGGGCGTCGAGCTGCTTCAGAACGGCGAGGCCAGGGGCTACGCTGGCCAGACCCGCAAGGGCGAGGCTGTTATTCGGCTCAAAGGGCCGTACGACATCGCCCTGAACCAGCAGCCTGACGGTAACTACGCCCTCGCCACGGATTGGTGGGACGGGCATGTCGAGAAAGAGGTCGGAACCAACTTCGCCAGGCTCATCCAGCTCTACGGCATGCACAAGACCATGCGGGAGGCCAAGAAGAAGGGCTATCTCGCATCCAGGAAGACTCTGCCCAACGGCGCGATCAAGCGGACCATTGGAGGCGTCTGATGAACGAGCCCAGCAGTGAAGTCACCGTATGATCTTATCCGAAATGGCTTGCGGCTTGCCGGCAAATCTGGCGCCGGGTCGCGGTATCCAGCCGGTCGAGGTTTCTCACCTGCAAGCTCATCCGGATGTTTTTGCGCAATCGTTTTTCGTGGCGCATCAGGAAGTCCCAGTACAACGTCGTGAACGGGCACGCGGAGGGTCCAGTCGCCTGCTCGGGCTTGAACCGGCAATCCTGGCAGTAGTTGCTCATGCGCTGGATGTATTTGCCGGTCGCCACGTACGGTTTCGACGCCATCACTCCGCCGTCGGCGTACTGCGACATGCCGAGCACGTTCGGGAGTTCGACCCATTCCACGGCGTCCACGTACACGGCGAGGTACCACTTGTGCACCTCGACCGGGCTCACGCCGCGCAGCAACGCATATAGCCCGGTCACCATCAACCGCTGGATGTGATGCGCATACCCATTCGCCAACGTCTGAAGGATCACTTCGCGCAAGCAATTCATTTCCGTCGCGCCCGTCCAGTAGAAACCCGGCAGGGGCAACCTCGCGCCCAGCGCGTTGCGTTCCGCATACCCCGGCATGAAATGGCCGTACACGCCGCGCACATACTCGCGCCACCCGAGAATCTGCCGCACAAATCCTTCCACCGCTGCCAACGGGGCTTGCCGATTTTCGTAGGCTTGCACGGCCGCCGCGATTACTTCGGGCGGGTTGAGCAACTTGAGGTTGAGCGCCGCGCTGATGCGTGAGTGATATAAAACCGGCTCGCCCGTCCACATGGCGTCCTCGTAGCGGCCGAAGTTGGGCAGCCGGTTGGCGATGAAATCCTCCAAGGCCTGCTGCGCCTGCCGACGCGTCACCGGCCAGTCGAACCGCCCCAGGCTGCCGGGATGCTTCGAAAAATTCTGCTCCACCCATTCCAACACTTCCCGCGTCACCGCATCGGGCTTGAACGTGCGCGGGGCGGTCACCTGTCCTGGCCCGGCTTTGCCGAAGCTGCCGCGGTTCTCGGTGTCATAATTCCATGAGCCGCCGACGGGCTGGTCACCGTTCATCAGCACGCCGTGCTTGCGCCGCATCTCCCGGTAGAAATACTCCATTCGTAGCTGCTTTCGTTCCCCGGCATGCGCCCCGAATTCTGAAGGCGAACACAGGAAATGCCGGTCCGGTCGAATCTCCAACCCCGGCACCGCGCGGTTCAACTCCTCGCGCACCCGCCATTCGCCCGGCTCGGTGACGATGACTTTCGCTGGCTTCAGATGCGAGATCGAGCGCGCGAGTTCAATGGCCAAAGTGGAGTCGGCCAGTTCCGTGTAGTGCACCGTGAAGCCGCGGTCGCGCAACTCGTCGCGGAAATGACGCATGGCCGCAAGGAAGATCGCGATACGCGCCTTGTGTGACCAGACGTGCGTCGCTTCGCCGGTCACCTCCGCCATCCAGACGGCATCCTGCCTGGGGTCGAAGCCGTCGAAGGCCGCCGAGTCAGCGTTCAACTGATCACCCAGAATGAGAACGAGGTGTCGCGGCCGGCTCTGGGGATGAATGTTCATCGCGCCACCGCGCCTGCCCGCTGGCCGGATTTGGCCCAGATGTGGGTCCGTTGCATTCAGCGTCATGCCTCCCCTAGCAGATCCCGCAGTGCGCACGGCAGGTCACTGAACTCAAAATGAAAACCCGCCTCTTGAAACCGGCGGGGCACGCACCGTTGCCCCGTCAGGAGCAACTCCGAATTGAAGCCCAAGGCGAAGGACGCGGCTCGCAAAAGAACACCGGGCACGGGTGGGCACCAGGGTCGGCTCAAGATTCCGCGCAGTGTTCGCATGAATTCAGCGTTGGTTACCGGCAGGGGCGAGACGGCATTGAATGTGCCTTCGATGTTTGTATGGCCAAGGGTGTGGACAAGAATTCGGTTCAGATCCTGGGCGTGGATCCAACTCAAGTACTGCTGGCCACTTCCGGCCGCACCGCCCATGAAACAGCGAGTGAGCCGCGCGAGCAGGGGCAAGGCCCCGCCATCTCGCCCGAGCACCACTCCCAAGCGCAGCAATACGTTGCGGGTGCCCTTGAGATCGGAACCGCGGAACGCAGCCTCGCAGGTCTTGGCGATCTGAGCCCCAATGCCGTCGCCTTCTGGGGTCTGCTCGTCGCAGCAACTGGCGGTGTCGCCGTAGACGCCGACGGCGCTGCATTGCACGAAGACTCCGGGCCTTTTGCGACACAGGTTCACTGCGGCGGCCAGGGCGATCACCGCATCGCGGCGCGAAGCGGCCAACTCACGAAGGTTTGGTTGGGTCAGCCTGCAGTTCACGTTCTGGCCTGTGAAGTTGATGATCGCGTCTGCTCCGTCGATCGCGTCGGTCCACGGCCCCGCCGAACGTCCGTCCCATGGTACGAATCGAACGTCCCGGTCGGCCATCCTGGATTTTGATCGCGTCAGGACGGTGATCCGGCATCCGCGGCCCCTGAGCGCATTGATCAGAGAACGCCCTAAAAAGCCGCTGCCTCCCGCCAAGACGATATGCTGTCCGTTCATGGGAGTTGGGTCATGGTGTTTCCCTGCGGATTCCACAGATGGGGGCAGGGTTGTTCCGTATCCACATGCCCCCGCACGAGGCCAAGCCGGAAGTCTTCCAGAATGTCAGCTTCGGCCAACCGAGCCGGGCGGTCCTGCTGGCGACCCACCAGATGCAAAACGAATCCACGCGCACGCAGGATCCGTGCCGTGGCCGAACCGATTCCCCCCGACCCGCCATAAATCAGTACCTTGCGTGCCATAAAACCTCTTCACGTGCTGCGAACGGCGCTGCCGCTGACCTGGCGCATGGGCTGCGCCTGTTTTGGAATGCTTGGAAAGCCTAGCACGAGGGGCTGAAAACGCAAAGCGCAGGCCACTCAAGCTGGCGGGGACTCCCTTTCCGTCCGGCAGAGTTTTTCCCCGGCAATATCATCGGTCTGTTCCGGCGTGCGGTATACTCTGCAGATGCATGCGATTCGAAACGGCAAGATCCGGCGGGGAGGCGCGGTTGCGGCATTCACGCTCGGCGCCTTGGCGGTCGCATGGGGACTCGATCAGAAAGGAAGCACCCCCGCGTAGCCCATCCCGCCGGGAGAACAGACCATGAAGGCCACCAACCCGAAGCATACCAACCGGCTCGCCGCGGAGAAAAGCCCCTACCTGTTGCAGCACGCCCACAATCCGGTGGACTGGTATCCGTGGGGCGAAGAGGCGTTCGAAAAGGCGCGGAAAGAGGGGAAGCCCATTTTCCTGTCGGTGGGCTATGCCACCTGTCATTGGTGCCATGTGATGGAGCGCGAGTCGTTCGAGAACGAAGGCATCGCCCGGATTCTGAACGAGCACTTTGTCAGCATCAAGGTGGACCGCGAGGAACGGCCCGACATCGACCGCGTCTACATGGCCCATGTGCAGGCCTCCACCGGGAGCGGGGGCTGGCCGATGAGCGTGTGGTTGACGCCGGACCTGAAACCCTTTTTCGGCGGAACCTATTTCCCGCCCGACGACCGCTGGGGCCGGCCCGGCTTTCCGGCCCTGCTGGAACGCATCGCGAGCGCCTGGCGGGAGGACCGGCCAGCCATCGAGAAATCCGCCGCGGAGGCCACCCGCCAATTGGGGCAATTCACGACGGTGAAGCCCGCTGCCGGCATGGAACTCGCGCGTGCCCTGCTCGATGACGGCGCGCGCGCGATTCAGGCCGCCTACGATCCGCAGTTCGGCGGCTTTGGCGGCGCGCCCAAATTCCCGCGGCCGGTCACGCTCAACTTCCTGTTGCGCACCCATGCGCGCACCGGCGGGAACGAGCCATTGGAGATGTGCCGGTTCACCCTCCGGAAAATGGCCGCCGGCGGAATGCACGATCAACTCGGCGGTGGGTTCCACCGCTACAGCGTGGACGAATTCTGGCACGTGCCCCACTTCGAGAAGATGCTCTACGATCAGGCCCTGCTGGCGGGCGCCTATCTGGACGCATTCCAGCTCACGCGCGAACCCGAGTATGCGGACGTGGCCCGGGACATCCTGGAGTATGTGCTGCGCGACTTGACGGGGCCGGAGGGCGAGTTCTATTGCGCCGAGGATGCCGACAGCCCCCGCCCGGGGCAGCCCGGTGAATCGATCGAAGGCGCGTTCTATGTGTGGGAACAGGCGGAAATCGCGGCGATCCTGGGTCCGGAGACCGCGGCCGTTTTCGATTTCCACTACGGAGTCGAGCCCAAGGGCAATGCGCCCAGCGATCCGCAGGGCGAGTTCCGGAACCAGAACATCCTGATCGTGCGCCACACGCTCGAAGAGACTGCCGCAGAGTTTGGGAAATCGCCCGGGGCGGTTCGCTCGTTGCTGGTCGCCGCCCGGCAGCAGCTCCTCGAGGTTCGAAACCGGCGTCCGCGGCCCCGGCGGGATGACAAGGCGCTGACCGCCTGGAACGGCCTGATGATTTCGGCGTTTGCCCGCGCCGCCCAGGTGCTGGACGAACCGCGCTACCGCGCCGCGGCGCAACGGGCCGCGACCTTGATCCAAACCCGGCTGACCGACCAGGAAACCGGTGGACTGCGGCGTCGCTATCGCGCGGGGGAAGCCGCCATTCCGGGATTCGTGGACGACTACGCCAATCTGATCCAGGGACTCCTCGACCTGTACGAGGCCTCGTTCGACGTGCGTTGGCTGCTGTGGGCGCTGGACCTCCAGCAGAAGCAGGATGATCTGTTCTGGGACGAGAAAGACGGCGGCTATTTCAGCACCGCCGGCCAGGATCCGAATCTCCTGTTGCGCCTGAAGGAGGATTACGACGGCGCGGAGCCATCCCCCAACTCAGTGGCGGCCCTCAACCTGCTGCGCCTGGCGGCGATGACCGACCGTCCCGCCTGGCGCGCGAAGGCGGAAAAACTGTTTTCCGTGTTCGGGTCGCAGATGAAGGAGGTCCCCGCGACGATGCCACAGATGCTGGTCGCGCTCGATTTCCATCTCGCCACGCCCAAACTGATCGTCATCGCGGGGCAGGCGGGCTCCCCGGATACTCAGGCCTTGCTGCGGGAAGTCCATTCCCGCTTCCAGCCGAACCAAGTCCTGCTGCTGGCCGATGGCGGATCGGGCCAGGAGACGCTGGCCGGACATTTGGAATTCATCCGGGACCTCCGCCCCATCGAGGGGAAGGCCACGGCCTTTGTCTGTGAGAATGATGTCTGCCAGCTTCCCGCGCGCGACGTGCCGGCGTTGGCCAACATCCTGAAGAAGAAGTAGGGCCGGTGTTGGTGGGGCGCTTTCATCCCGCCGTCTTCGGTTTTGTATCCTGCTCAGGTGCGCTGGCCCACGATGACGAACCGGCTGGGAGCCAGGCGGCGCAGGGTGATTTCGTGGCGGACGGGGATGTCGCGGAGGAGGGCCCGCGCTTCTGCCAGGGTCAATCCGCGCCGGATGGAGGCAAGTCCGTCCGCCACGATGAAGCTGTCATGGAAAAAGGGCGCGGTGCTAAGGGCGAACCCGAGGAAGGCCCAGGGGGAGCGGATGATATCGCTGAGCAGGTATCGCCTGAGGGCCGCATGGTCCAGCCGCTGAATCAATGTTGCACACGCGTCGTTGGGCAGGTGGTGCAGAAGGTGGTTGGCGAACACATAGTCCACGTCGTCGAGCGGCAGGGCGTCGCGGATATCCTGTTCGAGGATTTCGATTTCGGGGTAGGATTGGCAGGCGGCACGGGCATAGCGCGCCACGCGGGAATCGCGTTCGATCGCCGTGATCGTGAGGGACAGTCCGCGTCTCCGGCATTGGCGGATCAGCCAGCGCCCGATATCGCATCCGCCGGCACCGAGATCCACCATGCGGTGGGGGTGGGCGGGATTCTGCGCCATGTCGGCGAGCAGGTAGTGGTTCAGCAGAGTTCGATAGCGCGAGAAGAGGCGGTTGACCTGTTCAAATTGGTCCAACGTCCGGAAAAGTTGATCTTCGGGGCAGTCGGGCCGATCCATTTTCTCGATCAGGTTTGCGCGACGGGAGAAATCGGGAAACCTCATGGGGGCTCCATCAGGGCGGCTTTCCGGACGATCAATCGTTCCACGACGCCAAAGAAATGGAGGGAAGAGCGCTGGATGGAGAAGCCCCGGGCCTGGAGGAGGAGGTGGAGTTCGCGGCGGTCCGGGAAGCGCGCGAGGCTTTCGGCAATGTAGGTATAGATGCCGGGGTTTCGATGAAAGGCCCAGCCCCAGAGGGCGCCCCAGACGGTCAGCAAGCCGTTCTCCAGGCGCTGGAGCAGACGTGAGTGGGGTTTGGAAAAGTCCAGAAACGCGGCCCAGCCTCCGGGTTTGAGTACCCGGAAGATTTCCGCCAGAGCGGCGTGCAGATCGCCGGCGTTGCGCAAGGCGTAGCCGCCGGTGACGATGTCCACTGAGGCGTCGGCGAGACCCGTTTGGGCCATGTCGAGGCACTGGTATTCCACGGAGGCCGGGGCGGTGCGTTGCCGCGCGATCTCCAGCATGGCTTCGGTGAGATCCAGGCCGATGATCCGCCCGCGGGGATACCGTTCCGCCAGCAGGCGGGCGATGTCGCCAGTGCCGCAGGCCAGATCCAGGCAGACCGGTTCCGGCAGCGGCGGCAGCTCGCGGATCAACCGTTGTTTCCAGGCGGAGTCGCGAGCGAAGGAGAGCAGGCGGGTGATAAGATCATAGCGCGGGGCCACGGCGGTAAAGATTTCCTGGTTCAAGGCGCGCTTGCTGTCGGGCTGAGCAAGGCGCTGTTGGGTGTGCAGGGAGGCGGTCGTCGTCATGGGAACTCCCACGGGGGAGGCGGGGGAAGGGTGAGCATGGCGAAATAGGCCGGCAAGTGTCGCGCCAGCGGCGGACGCAAGAGAACCCGGCGGATGAACAACGAGCGCGCGGCGGAGAACAGGCGTCCGGTGTGGGCGCCGAGCCACATTCCGCGGGCGGCTCGGGCGGCGGCGATGCAAAACGCCCGTTTACGGGCAGACGCATAGCCGGCCAGCAGGGGATCCAGCGCGGCGCCCGCGCGGAGCGTTTGCCGAAGAATGCCGGCCAGGTGCCAGGCATCCGCAAAGCCCGTGTTCATGCCCTGCCCGCCGATGGGGCTCATGACATGGGCGGCATCCCCGCACAAGATGACGCGTCCGCGATGAAACGAGCGCGCGAGCTGGCGCTTGGGCGTGAAGAAGCTGTGCCATTGCTCCGCCTGGGCGGGCAAGGAAATTCCCGTGATGATTTTTACCTGCTGCAAGAGCGTGGCAGTGTCCTGGCCTCCACCGGGGGAGAGCGCCACCCAGCGCCGTTGTCGATGCGGGAGGGGAAAGGATTCGATGGAGCCCTTGGAGGTTAAATACAGGTGGGCCTGCCGGGATGGGGCGGTGTCGTCCGGGAAGTCGCCCATCACAAAAGACGGCGGGTAAACCGTAGCGGCGCAGGGGATGTCGAGGAGCTGGCGCACAGGACTGTCATGGCCATCGCAGGCGGCGACATACCGGGCGGTGCATTCCGCGGGCAGGCCGGTTTGGGCGTTCTGTATCCGCAGGTGAACGCTGTCCGCGTCTTGCCGTATGCCGGTGGCCTCGTGGGCAACCATCAGTCGTACGGAAGGCCGCAAAGCGAGTTTTTCGCGCAGCAAGCGCATGAGTTCGCCTTGGGGAAGGGTCAGGATGAAGGGAAAGGGCGGGGGGAGTCCGCTGAAATCGAGCTGTCCGAGGATGGCTGGCGGATCGTGAACCAGCGCGGTTTGGACCTGGACGCCGGCGGTGACCAAGGCGGAGGCCAGTCCCACCCGATCGTAGAGGCGCAGAGAGGCCGGCATGATGCCGATGGCCATCGAGGGGGCCTCCGGTCCGCTTCGCTTTTCCAGAACCACGGTTTGTATGCCGGCCTGGCCAAGGAGGTGGGCCAAAAAGAGCCCCACCGGCCCCGCGCCGACGATGGCTACCTCCGCGGAAATCGCTTGGGCAGGGACGGTCATGGATAGAATTCCACCAGCGCCGCGAAGGCCGAGAAGCCCGCGCCAAAGGAGAGCAGAATGCCCCGCTCGCCCGGTTGGGGCTGGCCATGGTCAAGGATCTGGCGCAGGGCAAACATGACGGAGGGCGAAGACATATTCCCATAGGTGTGAAAGATCTCGAGGGAAAAGCGCAGGGCTTCCTCATCCAGACCCAAGTCGCGTCCGACCTGATCAAGAACGGCGGTTCCGCCCGCATGCACCGCCCACCACCGGATGTCTTTTTGTTCGAGCGAATGACGGGCCAGGAGGCGTTGCAGAACCTCGCGGGCGGTTTTGGCCCCGATCACGGGCACCTTCACGCTGAGAACGTTGCGCAGACGTCCCCCTTCCTGGCGGTACTGGAGCTGACGGCGATAGTCCGGGTATAGCCCCGAGGCGAAATCCACAAAGCGCAACAAGCTCTGGGTTTTACCGGGTTCCCCGGCGCGCAAGATCGCGGCGGAAGCGCCATCGCCAAAAATCGAATTGCTGACGACGAGGGCGGGATCGGGGCCCATGAAAAGGGTGGCCGAGCAGATTTCCACGGCGATGCTAAGCAACGGGGCCGTTCCATCCAGCGCCAACAATCCGGCGGTGGCCTGGAGATTCGGCATGGCGCCGCCGCAGCCCATGCCCGCGATATCCAGGGCGCGGATGTCTGATCGCAGTCCAAGATCTTCTGCCAGGTAGGAACTCAATCCGGGGCAGAGGTAGCCGGTACAGGTATTGACCACCAACCCGCCAAGCGTCTCGGGCGAAAGATGGGCGTTGGCGAGGGCTTTGCGGGCGGCGGTTGCCGCTGTCGCCCGAGCGAATTTCAGAAAGCGGGCATTTAGAAGGTCCGGGTCGGTTTCGCAGGCGTCTTCCACCTGGTCGATGCCGATAAAGCGCCCGCGGATGGGTCCCTCCAGCAAGAGTCGGCGGTAGAGCTTGTCGGTTTCCGGCTCGAGTTTGAAATGCGAGGCATAGAACTCATACGCCTCTTGTTGGGTGGTGTAGAAGGGCGGGTTGGCTGTTGCGAGCGCCTGGAGAGTACAGGTCATGGGGCATCCTTCGGGTTGGGGCGGGTCCAGAGGGTGCAGCGTCCGGATTCTTGAAGTACTCATGATGTCCTTCTTGAATGAACAATCCCGCTTCATCCGGTGCGTACGGCATATATCTTCCATCGCCTCTTGCTTACAACCCAAGGAGGTGGGACGTAAAGGGGGCCGGTGAAGTGATGTTTTGCCGCCGCGCCGCCGCGCATGCTTCATTCCTTATTCACCGAGAGGATGATGCATGCGGTCTGGTTTAGCAAGACGGGAGGGTCAGACGAGAGGGCCAGAAGACCTTTCTTCGGGACTCCGTGTTTCGGTACCCCTATCCTCAACTCTGCCATCATCTTCAGAGGGGTGGAAATGATTCTCGCCAACGTTCTGGCGGGAGGGTACGATTCCAGTATCGTGCAGTTGTATATCTTTGTCCTAAAGAGCCTGATCCATCGTCCGGTGAAAGCGCAGGCCGGGTGTCCCGGGTCTGTCATGTCGTGCCGCGTACGGATGCGGGCGGTCATACTGACCTTGATCGCAACGGCTTGGATGGCATGGGGGACCCCGGCCGACTTGCACACGGCTTCCAGTCCGCACTATGAGTACCCTTTGACCATTGGCGCTTCGCCGGCTCCGGAAGAAGAAACGGCGGCCGCCGCCAAGCCGCCGGAATTGTTCCGGCGGGTTTCCTACGTGGCCCGGGGGTTGAACAGTCCGGACGGCATCGCCTTGGACCCGGCGACGGGCACCCTCTATGTTTCGGAGGAGGATGCCGCCAACATCATTCGGATTCGGCCCAACGGTACGCGCGAGGTCTTGTTCGAAGCGGGCACCCCGTTATACGAGGATCGCAACGGACACCGGATCCGGATGCCGGGGTTGCGATCGCCGGAAGGGTTGGCCCTCGATCGCCACGGAACGCTCTATGTGGTGGAGGACATCCCCGGAGGTCGGTTGGTCACCTTTGATACCCGGAACGTGCCCACGCGCTCGCGCCGCTCGGGCACGGTCATCCCCCTGCCGCCGTTGAGAGGCCGATACGCCTGGGAATCCGTTGCCGTGGGCCCGGCGGGTGAACTCCTGCTGGCGGGCTCCACGCTGGAATCGTTCGGGCGGGGACCAGAGGATGAACTCCTGTTCCGGGGCGCGCTGCTGTACCGCGACACCGATGGAGAATGGTGGATGCCCGTCAATCACCCGATGTCCAGCTATTCCGCCGTCGACTTTTCCCCTGACGGAAATCTGGCGTACTTCGCGTGCGAAGTGACCGGTGTCGTCGGCTGCCTGGATCTGCGTCCGCGCTTCGTGCGCGTGTGGTATTCGCAGAGCAAATTCCGCTCGCCGGAAGGACTGCATGCGCTTCCGGGTGGAGGGGTGTTGGTGGCCGAAGAGGGCGGGACGCTTCAGTGGTGGGATCCCACCACCGACCGGACTCAGCTGCTGTATGCCCATCAGGGCACGTTTGAATCCGTGGTGTGGGATGGCCGCGAGCGGCGCCTGCTGGTCACGGAGGACCGTAACGGGGATGTGCTGGCCCTGGAATTGAAACCGGGACTGGAACTCCGTCCCGCATTCGGCCGGGAGCAGGATATGCCGTTCACGCAGGAGGTTCAGCACCCGGGCTTGGTGCCGGATGAGTGTCCGGCCTATCTGGCCCAGATTCTGAAGCTGGCCGGGTATCTCTCCCCGTCATCGGGCGGTCGGCTGCCCTTCCGGGATTTCGCCCGGCGCTACTGCCTGATCGCGATCGATGCGGAGACGGTTCCAATGATGCCCACCCCGGAATCGATCGAAGATCCCATTACGCGCATCCAGTTTGTTGTGGTGGCCCCGTATTTGATTGGCTTCCTGGAAGGAGAATTGATTTGGTCGGCCAGCGGGTTTACGGCGGTCAAACAGTCCGGGGAGATCGTCAAGACCGAGCTGGTGAAACGGCAGGTCATTAAAGGGGACCTGCTGGAGCGGACCGTGACGCCGATGGGGGTGCACATCATCGCTCTGCCCATTCCGTTCTCCGCCCGGATGGACAACGAAGGCCTGGTGTCCGTCAACTTCATGGGAATGGGCATCATGGAGGATTTTTTTCTGGTCCTGGATACGGGGGAGCCGGACGAAAGCGTGATGGTCGTCATCCAGCCCGGCGGAAACGTGCATCAGTACCAGGTTCGTCTGCCGCCCGACCGGGATCGTTCGCATTGGGTAATTGCCTTGGAACACCAGGGGCCCGTGGCCTGGAAGCGGTTGACAGAATAGGGCCCGACCGTGGGAACGGGATCAGATCCATCCGGTTGCGCCGTTCGAACAACAACGTCCCAGATATGGACTGAGGTGAAAGATGAAATTGCAGCCTGATATCCGGTTGTCACTATGGATGTATTTTGCGGCTGTGGTTGCCAGCCTATTGACCGTCATGGCTATTCTTGGGTGGGGTAATTTGATGGCGGCTACTGGTTCTGCCATAGATGCGTATCCATCGCGATGGATCCACTCCCCCCAATTCGCGTCTGTTGTCATTCTGGGGTGTTTGTCCGGTGCGCTTTTCTGGGGCGCAATGCTCCCTTGGAAGCACCTGAAGATTACGGTCTCCGCCCTGCTGTCCGTGGGCACCCCCATGCTGTTTTGGAGAACATACTATTCCTGGTTCGAAATGTATGATTGGGTGGAGCGGACGCTTCCGGAATCCAAACTCAGGGATCTATTGGTGTCGTCGGACTTGCCGAAGGTTGGTCGGTCTGGTGAGCGAGTACCCGCCATGACGCTTCTGGCAATCTGGGCGTGGATCCGACCTTTCTGCCGGCAGGGTGTCTTTTGCACGTGCCGTGATATATGTATCTAATTGCAAAATAGAGTGATATGGATGCATAAAAATCAAAATTGCAAAACACAATATCTTTGTTAATCTGCAAGCATGAAGGCGCGGTATATTGAGAAGCGGTTGAGGCGGGCCTTGGAAAGATTCCCAGCGGTGGGGCTGGTTGGACCCCGGCAATGCGGGAAGACGACGCTGGCCCGTTCGCTGGGGGGGCGGTATTTCGATCTGGAGAACGAGGGGGACGGATTGAGGCTGGATTTGGCCTGGGATGATCTGGCGAAGGGAAACGAGTTGATCATTCTGGACGAGGCGCAGACTCTCCCCGCGATCTTTCCGCGCATCCGTTCGTGCATCGACGGCGATCGCCGCCGGAACGGGAGGTTTCTGCTCTTGGGTTCCGTCGCTCCGGCCTTGATGCGGGAGGTGTCGGAATCGCTGGCCGGGCGGCTGGCGCTGGTCGAGCTTTCGCCCTTTTATCTGGACGAAGTGGGTGCGGATGCGCTCGACGCCCTCTGGCTGCAGGGTGGGTTTCCCGATGGCGGCATCCTGTCGCCCGGCGCGATGCCGGATTGGCAGTTGAACTATCTGGCCTTGCTGGCGCAACGGGATCTGCCGGCCTGGGGCCTGGCGGCCAAGCCGCAAACCACGTTGCGGATGTTCAAGATGCTGGCGGCGGCCCACGGCACGCCGTGGAACGCCAGCCGAATCGGCCAAAGCCTTGGGCTCAACTACCAAACCGTGAACGGCTACATGGACTATCTGGAGGGCGTGTTTTTGCTGCGCCGCCTCGCGCCCTATCACGCGAACCTCCGGAAGCGCCTGGTGAAGAGTCCCAAGATCTATTGGCGGGATAGCGGTCTGTTGCACGCTCTGTCCGGCGTGTCGAACCAGGAGACCCTGCTGTCGCAACCCTGGGCCGGACTGAGCTGGGAAGGATTCGTCATCCAGCAGATTCTGTCCCGGCTGGATGCGGTCGGAAAGACCTGCATCCCGTATTATCTGCGCACGTCGGATCAGTACGAGATCGATCTGCTGCTGGATTTCGGCGTGGAGCGCTGGGCATTCGAGATCAAGCTGACGGCGCATCCGTCGGCCGACGATATGCAAAGCCTCCGCAAGGTGGCGGACATGGTCGGGGCGGAAAAACGGGTGTTGATTTCGCGGACGGCCGAGCCGGTCTCCGACGCGGCCAACCATTCCGTGGACATCGCCGGTGCCTTGCGGTTGTTGGATACAGCGACGGAAGAAACATAAAGAAAGGGCGGAATCATGGGTTTTCTATTCAAGACGAAGAAAGAGCGGGAGCGGGCGGATCGGAAGGAGCGGCGGCAGGCGTTCCGGCAGGCGGAGAATGCGGTCGATGACGTGAAGGACCGCATCCGCCGGATGGACAAGGATGCCGCCAAGGAGTGGGCGGCGGCGCGCGAAGCGCTCAAGGCCGGCCAGAAGGCGGATGCCCAGCGGCGGCTGACCAGTTACCGGGCGGCACAGGTGCTGATGACCAAGCTGGGCCAAAAGCGCTGGGTCTTCGAGCAGTATCTCACCAAGATGGAGGCGGCGCAGTCGGACAACGAGTTCGCGTCGGCCCTCGGCGCGCTGAACAAGGTGATCCAGATCGATCCGGAGCGAGTGGCGGATGTGTTCGACAGCGCCCAGGATCTGCTGGGCGAGCAGCTTGACTCCGATCGTTTCTGGGACAAGCTCTATGAGAAGGAAATGGATGGCGCCACCGGATCGCTGGAGGACCGCATTCCCACGCTGGAAGAGATGAGCCAGCAGCTTGAATCCGAGGCGTCCGTGGATGTCGGCGGGGCGCCGGAAAAGGCCGGTAATGCCATCGACGAGCGAGTTCGCTCCGGACAGGACCGGATCAAAAAGCTGTTGGAAGGGAAGTAAGGCAGCGAGACTATGGACCATAGACTAAAGACTAGAGTCAGGAACAGCTTTTCCACTTCGAATATCGCGAATGGCACGAATGGGAACCTGAAGAAACTCACCACATAGAACACAGAGTGGCACAGAGGTGGACATTGTCCTTAACGCAAAAGTCGCAAGAGGCGCAAACGAGTGCTTGGAGAGGGACGTGCAGACGTACCCTCGGGTACGCAGGTTGTTGGATCCTGTCGCGGCCTGCACACGCTTCGCGCGCGGCCGCGGCAGGACCAAACAGCCTATGGAGATTCGGCAGACCGAATCTACTGCTCGTGCCTCGTCAGAGGCTTCCATCCTGTGAATCCTGCAAATCCTGTAATCCTGTCAAACATGTCTTGGGCTGTTTATTCGTGTAATTCCCGCCACAGGCGGGCAGGCGTGTGATTCGTAGTGGAAAATGCTATTGGCTGGGCTCTGTGAGTCTCTGTGCTCTCGGTGGTGAAAAGGGTGGTGGAGAATGGACAAGATTGACCGGATGATGGAAGGGCGCGACGGGCGGCTTGATGGCACGAGTCTAGGCAGGATGATCAGGATAACAATGCCGTGAACTGCCCGAAATGCCATGAAGAAATCCCGGAGAAGTTCAAATTTTGCCCGGAATGCGGGACGTCGGTCTCCTCTGAGTCTCATGCCAGCGGGTTGGAGGCCGATCGATCCGTTGGGGACTTGCGGACGATCGGGGGGGAACCGCAAGAAACGGATGAGTCGATTGGCGAACTGAAAACCGTGGTTCGAGCCGGCGGGCCAACCGATGAGCCGGATCTTGGCGAGCCATTGGCTGTCCGCTACGAATTGGCAGAGCAGATCGGGCAGGGCGGGTTTGCCAAGGTTTGGAAGGCGCGGGACAAGAAGCTCGGCCGGACGGTTGCGGTCAAGCGGCTGCTGACTGAAAAACTGGAAGGAACCGCGGGCGAACTGACCCGGATTCGGTTTCGGCGGGAAGCGAATGCCATTGCCCAGCTCAACCACCAGAACATCGTCCAGGTCTTTGATGTTGGACGAGATGGCGAGGGCGACTACTTGGTGATGGAGTGGGTGGGGGGCGGTTCGGTCAAGGATGAGCTCAAACGGCGGGGAAAGCTGCCGGAGGCGGAAGCCCTCAGCCTGATCCGGGGCTTGGCGCGAGGATTGGCCTACGCGCACAAGAAGAACCTGGTGCACCGGGATATCAAGCCGGCCAATATCCTGCTTGCACGGGAGGCGGAAGGCGTGGTGCCGAAGATTGTGGACTTTGGACTTGCACGGGCAGGTGCGGATTCCGATTTGTCCGTTACGGGCTATGGCATGGGGACGCCCTACTACATGCCGCCGGAGCAGCGCCGGGATTCCAAAAGCGTGAACCATACGGCGGATATCTATGCCCTCGGCAAGACCTTCTATGAAATACTGACGGGAGACGTGCCGGATCAGGTGGATGCCGAAAAGGTTCCGCCGCATCTGGCGAAGATCATTCTGCGCTGCGTGAAGAACAATCCCGAAGAGCGCTATTTCAGCGCAGAGGACCTGTTGAAGGATATCGAAAGTGGAGGGCTGCTACAGACGGGAGAAGGCAAAGCCCGACAATCCGCCCCCGGCAACGCGTGCCCGGCCTGTGGCGGGGCGAACCCACTGGGAGTGGAATTCTGCCAGAGCTGCGGGACGGGGCTGATGCGGAGTTGTCCGGAGTGCGATCGAAAGAATCCCGTTCACAAGGCGTATTGTGGCGGATGCGGGACAGATATCAGCCTCTTTGCGACCGTCAAGGATGCGCTGGTGCGAATGGAGAAGCACCGTCATGAAAAACGCTGGAGCCGGGTGGAGAAGGAATTTGGGTTGCTTCCCAAGGAGAGGTGCCTACCGGGGGCCAAAGGGTGCGACCTGCTCAAGCGAGTGCAGTCGAGGCACGCCGAAGCATCAAGCGCGATTCAACGAATCGCCGAACTCGAGCCCCGAATCGAGCAGGCGCGGTCCCGGGAGGACTGGCGGACGTTGCAGGCATTGTTGACCGAGTACGTCAAGTGGAGCCCTGCAGACGAGGAAACCACCAAACAACTGCGGAACCTGCCTGCGAAGATCGACGATGAAGACTGGGAGCAGACCGGCCGTCTTGTCACGGAACGAACAAGAAGCGCGGATTGGCGCGGGGTTCAGGATGTCTGTCATGCCTACCTGAATCAGCACGCCCTGGGCCTACATGTCGAGGAGGCGCGCCGACAAATAACCGAAGCCGCCGCCAACGGTGTGCGCCAAGCCCTCAGCGAAGCAGATGCCTTGGCCGCAGAGCACAAAGTCCCGGGGGCTCTCTCGAGGATCGAGGCCGCTTTGGCATGGCTGCCCAAAGAGGACGCCCTGCGAAGGAAGCGGGACGAGTTGATGCAGGCCATGCGGCGTCAAACACGGGAACAGGCCTGGACCAGCACCGATCAGAAGGCCATGGCTCTTCAGAACGACGGCAAATGGAAGGAAGCTCTTTCGGTCTATCAGGCCTATCTGGATATGAACGTCGACTACACGGGCGTCTCCTGGAAGAAACTGTGGACTCGTTCAGAGCAATTGAAGGTCGTTCAACTGTGGCGTGAAGGCTATCAGAGCCTGTACGCCTGTCGAATCGGTGCTCCGGAAGGAACCGCGGCCCGACCAATCGCCCCCCCTTCTTTCGGCATGCGCGTCCGGTTGTTATGGGAGTCGATCCGTCTGTTTATCCGGTCCACGGGCCCCCGGCACATCGAGGAAATTCAAGCCACAATCAAGCAGTTTCGCGAAAGCGCCCGGACCCGGATGGAAGAGATGAAACGCCGATGTCTGGAGGAATCCGCCCATCAAGCGGAATCCCTGGTCCGGGAGGGGAAATATCGGCCGGCCTTGTCATGCATCGAGGCCGCGTTGGCTGTTCTTCCCGGGCAACCCGCTTTGCTTGCCCAGCGCCAGCGGATACACCAGGGGCTGTTGCAGGAGGTCGACAAACTGGATTGGAAGGATTTGGCCGAGCACACCCGGCAATTCGAGGCCGATGGAGATTATGCGGCGATCATCCGGGATTTTACCGAATATATCCGCAACCATCCCGATAGCCCGAATATTGAAAATGCCAAAGAAGTGCTGACAGACGCAACGGACGCTTATCGGGAACAGGTGACACAGGATATTGCGGGACATGTGGAGCGCCGGAAATTCACTGAAGCCTTAAGGTTATTGGAAAACGCCCTCGTCCTGATGCCGGATGAGGCGATATTCCTGAACCAAAAGGAGGTGTTGCGCGCCAGGATCAAAGCCGAACCGCATGTGATCAAAGCGCGCGAGGCGTTGGCTGCCCGCCGATATGGTAGCGCGTGCCGGGCTTTGCGGAGAGTCGAACGGATGGCCGGTCGACAGGGCTTGGACGAATTGTTCCAACAAGCTGAACTGGGCAGGCGAAAAATCAGGCAGCGAAGGATGATCATCATTGGGTTGCTCCTGACCCTCCTTCTACTTGCGTGCTATCTGGCCGCCATGTAGGGAATGGTATAGGGTGGAACATCGATCCAGATTGAACCGTCGTAGACTTCGCGCTCACAAGGCATGGGGCAACGATGGAAGCCTCCCCAGTCGCCATGCCCGTAGTTCACGGCACGATGGCGGCGGGACTACTTGCTGCGGGCCGCGATTTTCTCGCAGGCCCAATAGTTGTAGGCGGTGCAGAAGGCCAGGGCGAGCAGGAGCTTGATGACGGGGCCGGCGCCGGCCAGGGCGGGGCGGAAGAGCACGATCAGCAGGCCCATGGCGATGACCGTATAGGCGAGGACCAGTGCCAGGCTGGCGGCATTGCTCTTCTTTTCCATGGCCCAGACGACGCCGAACGAGGTCAGCCAAGGGAGCATGCCGACGACCGTGAACCATACGATCCAGCGGAGGAGCGCCGGGGTGCCGGCGATGCTGGCGGCGGTCTTGTCCGTCCACGACGGCGTCCATTGGACGGTCAGGGTTTCATTGACGGCCAGCTTGCCGGGCCGGGTGTCGTAAGCAAAGGCTTGGAGGGAAATCCGGCCGGTGTCGTTGGTCTGCTCGATGGCGAGCACGCGCCCGGCGACGACGACATCCATCCCGACGGTCTGCCCGGCGCGCATCACTTCCTGGGGATTGCTGGCATTTCCCACCGCGGACGATACATCCGAGAGAAACCGGCGGATGGGCGATTCCGTCAGCACGTCGTAGCCCGAGACCGTGGACAGGCGCAGCTTGAGGGAGGCGGTGATCTGGCCGGTTTCGTCGTTGATGAGGGTGGCCACGCCGATACGCGCGGGGGGCGGAGCGGCCTTCTGGATCAGGGCAACGGCTTCGGCGACGGCCTTTTCGTTGGCACCGGCTTCGGCGGCCGTGAGCGGGCGGGGGCGTGGGCGGGTGAACATCCACACCTGCCAGCTCAGGAACACCACGGTGACGATCAGGAACAAGCGGACAGACAGGATCATGCGCAGCCATTTCATGGGTCTACCTCCAAGAGGGCGTTGATGTGCCGGGGTCTGGGTTTCATCCTGCCGCGAGAATCGATGATAAATAGAGATAAGTCAAGATAAAATATAATAATAAGAAATTGCTCCACAATATTGCCCACCGCAGCGTCCACATGTGTCCGAGGCGGCCATCGAGGAGGGAGGATTTTGAACTCGCCGGGTCCCTGCCCCAGGGAGAGCTGGTTATTCACGTAGAAACGTGCCGATAACGCGCTTCAGATCCCTACAAAAAGATGTGGAAGATTACCGGCTGACGGAAAAAGAACCACTGTCATATCCCGTACCGGCGGAGCTGGTGGATTGACCGCTGATGGAGCCGGTGATCCGATTGCCGGAGACGGTTCCCTTGTACGTCTTGGTGGCGTCCTTGCCGTAATAGGTGAATCGCTTCGAGGCGGTGAAGGAGTTGCCGCCGAGGGTGCCTCGGGCCGGCGGGTTCCCATAGTGGTCGTTAACGGTCACGCTGCTTCCGGAAATGGTAATGGAAAGCGACCTCGAAAGCCGTTCCGCCGCTCCACTGGGCGGAGTATATGTCCAGGTTGCGGTACCCCTGTAGGTGCCATCATAGCCGCCGGAGGACGATGATGAGGAGGATGAACCACTGCTTCCACCGGAGGAGGACGAAGAGGACGAGGATCCTCCACTACTGCTGGATGACGATGAGGGGGCAGGGGGTGGAGGGGCTGCGCTCGAACTGTCGCTGTCGCTGCGGCTGCTGTCGTACACCGCATACCCGGCGGCACCCCCGGCCGCGACAACGGCTACGCCGCCGGCCACCCAGCCCCAATTCCGGCTCCACCAGTTGGATTTGGGAGGCGGGGGCGTGGGATCTGTTTTGGCAATGGCCGGCGGTTTCGGAGAGACGGAGTATTTCTGGATAAACAGATCCTTATCGGTTGCTTCGTTGAATTGAATGAGATACAAGTCTTCAGCTTCTCCAAGTACCAGCAATTTATCACCGCGTTTCAGGGTGGTCACCACTTGATCCGCCTTGTCCAAGACGGCTGCATTGTCTCGAATGACCCAGACTTCATAGGTTTTCGGATCGGCCCCGTTAACGGACCCGGGATGGAAGAACAGAGAATAAAGCACCGCGGTCACAAGCAGCAATGGAACACCCAGTTGAAAACGGTTCTTGGCAAGATACAATCCACGCATGAGGAACTCCTTTTAGTTAACTGGTCACACGATAGCGAAACACTTCCAGCGCGATCAATTCTAATTCTCCTCCCGAAGTAGCCGGAATCCCATATCATTTTCGGTGGCCCTGCTTCCACCTCGAATGTCCACATGCCGGCTTGCTGAACGACAATGATTGGACAATGAGGTGAAACTTCCGCCGCGCAGAACGGGCGCTGGCCCAGCGGCATTGTGGCACCACTCCCAGGCGTTGCCATGCATCTCATGGAGCCCCCAGCGATTGGGGGTGGATGAGCCGACGGGTTGGGGCATCTCGATTCTTCGGCCGCGATGCCAGGCGTTGGTCCCGAGAATGTGTCCCACATGGTAAGGCGTCACAGTGCCGGCACGGCAGGCGTACTCCCATTCGGCCTCCGTTGGAAACCGATATGCTGATGATGTTTTGGCATGGCGGTTCAATCTCTCGATGAACTGTGTGCACATGCCATAGCTTACTTTTGTGACTGGCCCGTTCGTCCTGCGGAATGCAGAAGGGTTATCCCCCATGACGCCCTCCCATTGGGCCTGGGTAACTTCATATCGTCCCATCCAAAATCCTCTTGTGATGGTGCGTTCTTGAAGGGGCAGATCATCACGAGCGCGGCCGGGTTCATTGGTTGGGCTCCCCATGGAAAAGGTCGTTTTACCTTCGCTGATCTCTCTCCATTGCTCACCGGTTGTTGGAGGAATCCAGCAGAACTCCATCCACACGTTGGGATAGATTTGGAAATTGGTTACGGTGCCGGCGGCGCGCTCTTTGGGTTGTTCTCTAACAGGTGCTGGCGGATCTTTGGGCGCGGTCGGTGGAGGGAGCGCAACGACATAAGCAGCCGCTGTCTGAAAATAGTCCGCGGCCTGAGTCCAGTGATTGGATGCTCTCATCCAATTTGAAGTACTCATCCAGCGCGTACCATCGCCGAGAAGAGTTTCGGCCTGCTGCATGGCATTTGTAGCAAACGCCCATTCTCGGGCCTGGGTTGCGACGGGATTGAGTTGGGCCTTGCCACGGTTTGCCATTGCCCGGTCACGGGCGGCCAAAGCACCTTGGCGGAACCGATCGGCATTCGAGAGTTGATCCGTCCGATCGGTTATCTTGGTGAAATTGGTAGCCGCGGCATTGTAATTCCCGTTTGAAAACGCGGCCATGGCATCATTCAGTTGATTTGAAACCCGATCCATCCACTGGCCGAATCCATTGGATGTATTCAACGCCGCAAGGCTGTCAAAAGCAGTCTGCGCTTGGTCGCGCGCTTCTTCAACTTCTCTGGGCGGGGCCGTGATTTCTTCCATTGGTTCGGCATGCTTAATCGGAGGAGGCGGTGGCGGCGAAGGTGGCGGTTCGGTTTTCTTGCCCCCGCCGAGTTGCCACACCGCGGTGCCGGCCAACAAGGCCAGTCCAATCAGTCCGCCGATGGCATATCGCCAGATCCGTTGGCGGCGTTGGAGGGCGTTAGAGAGTCTCTGCAACTGCATGTGAAGAGCCACCGCGGAAGCCGGACGGTCGGCCGGGTCCGGCTCAAGGCAGTGCGAGACGATGGCGTCCCATCCGCGGGAACGCCCGAAGGCGGAGGGCAGTTTGAAGCGCCCTTCCGGCTTCCGGCCGGTCAGCATGCGGTACAGCAGGACCCCGAAGGCATACAGGTCCGACTGCGGAGTAATCACGCCACCGGCCTTTTGCTCCGGGCTCATGTAGTCATAGGTGCCGAGAATGGAGCGGGTCGTGGTTCTTTCGTATCGCGGACGCGGGCGCAGGGTCTCCACGTCGCCAATGCTGCGGGCCAGGGCTTCTTCGGGCTCGGATATGGCTTGCCCGGCGATGGACAGCGAAGCGGAGCGTTCAATGATCGACAGCAGATAGGCATCGCCCAGGACCTTGGCGAGGCCGAAGTCGGCCAATCGCACGCTGAGCGGGCCGTCACGCTCCGAATCGGTGGTTTCGAGCAGCACATTGCTGGGCTTGAGGTCCCGGTGCACGATGCCTTTGCGGTGGGCATACGACAATCCGGCGCATATCTGCTCGGCAAGGGACAAAATCGTCTGCTCCGGCAACGGAGGGGACTCCCCGCAAGCCACGTCTTCCAGGAGGTCTTCCAGTGTATAGGGATCGCCATCGGGGCCGGCCACGAAGTCCATGGTCAGATAGAACCGTCCCTGATCGCTGTCCATGTGGTGGACACGGACAATGCGGGGATGGTCGAGGTCGGCCATGACGCGGGCTTCGATGCTGAAGCGGCCCAGAAAATGGGATTCTCCGGAGACGGCCGCCGGCAGGACTTTGAGCGCATACTGCTTGTGCATCTGGGTGTGTTCGGCCAGATAGACTTCGCCCATGCCGCCGGCTCCCAGCGGACGCAAAATGCGATATGGCCCCAGCCGTTCGCCGGGGGCGAGGCCATAGGCGTGGCCGGCGTGTCCCCGGGCGGGGCGGACAGTCTTCAAATTGCCAATGCTGGGCTCCATGGGGCGTACGGCCAACAACCAATGCGGTGGGGTGGCTGACAATAGCGTGATCCGGATCGGGCTGTCAAACCGGGGACGGCAATCGGGTCGGGGGCCGGTGCGGCGGTGCGGCGGCGCGGCCGTCGGGAGCGAATCGCGGGGAGAGGGGAAGGTGGAGAGATGGAATGATGGGAGAGGCTGGAAACAGCTAACCTGTTATTGGGAACAAATGGGGGGGCGATGACCATCCCTCCTTTGATTGCGTCTGTGCCGGTCTGGGAATTCAACGGATTCGGGCGGGGGCCAGAGGAACATCCAACCACGGATACACACGGATGGACACGGATGCGGACTGTAGATGCGTCCGGTGGGCGCGTCGGATCGGGGCGCAACGGCGGAACAGCCGAGCTACGGATTTCGCGGATTTGTACGGATTCGGGCAGGGGGCATTCCAGTGCAACCTTCCTTTCTTGGCAGCATTGCGACTTGGCGTGAGATGGCTCGGGGCTTGGTGAAGGGGGGTGAGGCTTGAAACTGGAAACTTGAAACTGGGAACAGCCGGGGGACCTTCGACAGGATTAACAGGATTTTTCAGGATTTACAGGATCGGGATCGGATTCGTGTCCATTGGTGTTGATTCGTGGCTCACGGTATTCGGATTTGGGGCCGGAGCCGGAGAGTTTGGTCAGGGGATCAAGAAGAGGGCCATTGTCTTCGCCGGTTCCGCCCAAGCCGGCCGGCCGCGCTCAACGAGCGCGGCTACAGCATTGGGATACCGTGGCGTAGCCCCTCTGGTTCGTGCCAGGCCGAACAGGCTGGGGAATAGCAAAAATAAATAAAAATAAAAAAAGATGGTTGACAGATAAATAGGCATAGCGTACAAGGGCATCATGAACACGGAAAAAGAGTTTCTTTCGTTGGAAGAAGTGGCGGAGCTGCTGGGGGTGGATTATCAGCTCGTCTACAAGCTGGTGCGCTCGGGGGCACTGCCGGCGGGGCGGGTGGGGCGGATGTACCGGGTGATGCGCAAGGACCTGTATGCGTACATCGAGAACTCCAAGGCGTCGAGCGTGACGGGCGGGGTCTGTTCGTCCTGCGGGACGGCCTACGCGAGCAAGCTGTCCGTTCGGCACCAGTGCCGGGAGTGCGGCGAGCCGATCTGCGACGACTGTTGGATGCGGCGCAAGGTGCGGGCCTGCGCCGAGCACCAACCGATGGAAGAAAAGAAGCCGGTTTCAAAACGCAAGAAATAGGAGGATCGTCATGGGCATTTTCGCGGATAGGTGCAGGGCGCTGGTGGATCCGGCCACGGGCTGGGCGTTGCGGGGCGAGGCGCTGGAAGAGGCGAAGAAAGAGAGAAAATCGCCGCGCTGCGGGCACAAGGTCAAGAAGGCGGCGCGGTTCTGCAGCAAGTGCGGCAGCGGGGCGCCGGGTGGCTGGTGGCAGTGTCCGGCCTGCGGCAAGTGGGTCGGCAACGAGTCCAACTTCTGCTGGAACTGCGACAAGCCGATGAATCCCGAGCGCCGCCCCGGCATGAGCGGGGGGGTCTGGCAAAAGGGCCCGGCGGTGTTTGCGGAGAAATTCGATGCTGGCGACATCAAGCGCCTGCTGAAGGAAGAAGGGCTGGTGATCGAAGCCGGCACGGCGGCGATCCTGCTGGATGGCGGTAAATACAAGGGCGTGCTGGGGCCCGGCCGCTACGATCTCGACGGATTGATGCGCAAAGTCAACTGGTGGGGCGATCCGCCGCCGCGCACCGTGGTCCTGGTCGAGAACGGCGACGTGGTGCTGCCCCTGCGCATCGACAACCTGCGCTCGGCGGACCACTTCCCGGTGGAGTTCTATACCGAGGTGGCGTTCCACTTCGTCGAGAAGGGCGGAGAAGCCTTCATCGAGAATTTCTACAAGAACCGCGAGCAACTGTCGCCGCAGGATATTACTGACTTGTTGCAGGGGGAAATTGCTTATGCGGTGCAGAACGTCTGCAACGCCACCAACATGGAAGACCTGGTCAAGGACCCCCAGCGGCGCTTGCGACTGGAAGACGAATTGTCGGACATCCTGGGCAAGACCCTCAAGCGCTACGGGCTCGAGATCGTCCGGGTGCCGTCGGCGGAGTTCACCGGCAAGGAATACGAAGAGCTGGCCGAAAAGGCCGGGCAACTGGAGATCAAGCGCCGCGAGCTGGAGTTCGGCCAGCGGATGCGCGAGCTGGTGTCGTCGGACAGGATGCACGGGTTCAAGAGCGAGCACGAGCTTTCCGAATACGTCAATCAGCTCGCCCAGGAGAAGAACGTTTCGGCGGCCCAGCGCGATATGGAGTTGAAGCGCCTGCTCCAAGTCAACCGCCACGAGCTGGAGGGCGCGGATGTCGCCTGGCAGATGGCCCAGGAGATGGAGAAGACCTCCCACCAGATCGGCGTGAAGCTCAAATGGGACGACTATACCCGCGACAAGCTGGTGGCGGACGCCAAGGTCCAGGCCGAGGTGAAGGGCACGGTCGTGGATGCCGACGTGGCCGAGGCCATGAAGTGGCTGAAGGTGCGCGCCGAAAAGCAGGCCATCAAGCGCGAAGACCTGGCCGAAACGGCCAAGATTCTCCAGGGCAAGAGCATCGAGACGCTGGTGGCGCTGATCGACGATCCGGCCAAGCGCGAGCAGTTGCTGGCGTTGAACAAGCAGGCGGGTATGAAGGGGCTTTCCCGGGACCAGATCCTGGCCCAGAATGCGGTGGATTCCCCCGAATTGGCGAGGCTGCTCTTCGAACTGGAGAAGGAGAAGAGCACCGATCGCGACCGCGAGTGGGACGAGCGCAAGAAGATGCAGGAGGACATGGCGTCCCGCCTGGAGCGGATGATGAAGTCGGCGATGGAAAACATGGCCACGGCCGCCAAGCAGGGCCCCGGCGCCACGATTGTGAAGTAGTGATGCCGGCCGCACGGACAAGAAGGAGGGTGGCATGGGCCTGAGATGCCCCACCTGCGGATATCCGGTGGAAGACGGCGACAACTTCTGCGCCAACGGACACGACCTGGCGGCCGACCCCCCCGGTGAGGGGAACCCCATCGGAAAAGCTCCCGAGACGGACGAAAACGCCGAGACGATGCGCTTGGATGGGATTGTCCAGGGGTTGGAGCCGGTGGCGTGCCTTGAGGTCGACGACCGGATCGCCGCCAAGGAGCTCCTTGGCTCCACCCCGATTGAAACGGATATGGAGCTCGATATTCCGCCTGGCGGACGGGCATCGATCGGCATGGGGTGTTCCGACTTCAAGGTCGAGTACAACGTGGGGCGCGTGTTCGTGGAAGGCCACGTGTTCCCGTTCCAGTTCCGCCTGATCCCGCTCCAGGACCACATCGAAGATCTGTTCCTGGAAATCCGGCGCGGCGGGCAGCTCATCGCGCGGGAAGAGCCCGATGAAAACCTGTACCGGGGATTGGTCCTGGGCATTCCGATCCCGTTCCGCCCCACCAGCGGGGTTCATGGCAAAATCCCATTCGATTTGTACATGGGATACCGGCTGAAGGGCCAAGGGTTCGTGTTCAAGGCCCGGCAGGTCCATACGGTGTTTCCCGCGCAGGCGCCGGCGCAGAGTGTGATCCATGATTTGCGGGTGGAATACCACAACACCATGGGGCCGGGAAACGCCAACGACATGCAGTTGGATCAGCGCTTGCGGGGGCTGGAAGCGTTGCGCCCGCAGGTGGACGACTCCGCCGAAAAGATCATTCAGAAACTGGACACCACGCCCATCTGGAAGCCGCTGTCGATGCATGCCTGCAACTACCGGCATGCTCCGATGAACGGCTTGAAGCCCTGTCGCCCTCCCTCGGATTCCGCGCCTGTGGCCGCCCGGTGTGATCGGCTGGTGCTTCAGGCGGGCAGCCATAGCGTGTTTGTGTATTCCAATCCGCGCTTGATCATGGGAAGGGGCGGACTTCAGTCTCACATCACCGACAATCCGGACATTCTCACGCGCATTCGCCTTCGGAGCGGGGCCGAAGACCGTACGCCCATCCGCGGATCCGACGGCAAACGGCATAAAATCAGCATTTGCATCAGTCGGTTTCACGGCCAGATCGAGGCGGATACATGGGAGTGCCTGGTTCACGACAAGGCCTGGAACCCTGTGGAGAAGCGCTTTCAGCATAGCGGGCGGGGAACCTATCTGGATGCCACGAGGATCCAGCCGCCGGGAGGGTCCGTCCGGCTTCCGACCGATCGGCTTTTCTCGCTGACCCTGGCGGGGCCTTCCGTGGCGAACGAGGGCGTGTTTGGCTTCACGGGCATGCTGTATACCGCCGGCCGTGTGCGCGGTGACTGCAGGGCCTGCGCCTGCGAGGGGGATCCAAAGGCCTTGGCCGGATGGGTCCTGCAAGATCAGCTTTGTGACTTGGAGGCTTGGGCCTGCGTCTGGAGGGCGCTGCCGCTGGCCGCCATCGATCCCTCCTGGGGAGCCGGTTGCCTGTGCCGTTGCGGCGAGGGGTTCCTCGTTCGCATCGAAAACCGCTGTGAATGGCTGGTGCCGGGGCGACCGCTGGTCCTGCCCGGCCTGACCCTGCAAGTGAACCCATTTGAAAAAGGATGCATATGAACAAGGAGGTTAGGATGAAGTCGATGTGTAACGTAATGGCTCAACCGGAAACCGGGAACTCCCGGGGCCGTCGTTTTGTCTTTCCGTGCGTGGTGCTGTGCGCCTTGGCGCTGCTGACGGGTTGCCGCACCACCGGCATCGTGAAGCCGCCGCCGGTGGTGCCCGTAGAGCCGGAATCCTCGGCCACGGTGCCGGCCGAATTGGCCAAAGCGCTGTTATCGGTGGAATTGACCGCCCAGCCCCAGGACACCTCATCCACCATAACCGCATCCGAAGTCTTGAACAATCTGAGGTCCGCCTTGGTTGAAGATCGGTTCGTGGTGGCGGATCAGGACGGCGACGTTACCTTGTCGGTAGAAGTGCGCGCGGAAGAGTTCGACCGGACCGGGAACTACTTCGTCTTTGAAGGCGTCGCGGATGTCCAGGTACGCCCAGTCGGTCAGGGAGCCCTGCTAGGAGACCGGAGCTTTTCCGTCCGTGCCCCGCGAAAACTGGGTCGAGAGGCGGCCCAGCGGGAACTGGGGGCTGAATTGTCCCGGCAAATTGCGCCATGGGCGCAGGAAACCCTGGCCGGTTTGGGTGCATTCTTCGGGGTCGCCGACCTGGTTGTCACCGTTGGTCGGACGACGTTCAATCAGCCAGCCTATGCCAACCGGCTGCTGGCCGCGGTTCGGGGAATGGATGGCGTCCGGATCGCTCAACTGGTGCAATCGAGCCGTCAAGACCGACAAATCACAGTACGGATTGTGTACGAACCGTTGCGGATTCCAGATGGCCTCCTGTTCACCCTGGTCTCGAAGCACCCTGAATTGAAACTGCGTTTGCCCTGATCCCCTGGAAAGGAATACCCCATGAAAACAAAAAAAATAGCGGCCTGTTTCCTGTTGGCGATGGTTGTGGCGGCCTCGGTGTGGGCCTTTTCCGAGGATGGGCGCCAAGCCATCCGCCTGGTGGTGGAGGATGCGGTATCGGACTTGTCCGGGGTGCCGAAGACCGAAGGGATTCTGATCCTGCCCATTCGCGGCGATCGGAATCAATTCGTCGAGGGACAACTGAAGGCGGCGCTATCCCGCGCGGGGTACAACCCGTTGGAACCGGCGGATCAGATCGTCTGGAACCAGATTCTGAAAGAGATCGAGTGGGACGAGCGCAAGGAAGACATCCTGGATGCGGACACCCTGCTGAAGTTCGGAAAGCTCCAGGGCGCCCGGTTCGTGATCTACGGCAGCTTGCTTCAGGTGGACCAGACCGCGGAGCGGGTGTATGCGGAATTGGCGATTCATGCCGCTTCGCTTTCCACCCGCCAGCATGTCTGGGGCGGCGCCTTCGCCCAGTCCTTCTATCTGTCCACGGAGATCCGGGGCTTGGTCAACTTCGATCAGAATGCCCGCGAGGTTTTGGCCGCCGTGGTGGGCAAGATCGTCGAATCCGTGCAGGGCGCCGGCGACCGGCCCACGGGCGCCGTCGTGATGGTTCCGTTGCCGGGAGACCATGACGGCTTCATCACGGGGATGGTCCGGGATGCCTTGGCGGGTGCCGGGGTGAATATCCGGGACTTGAACGTGCGCACCGTGGCGCAAGCCCAGAAATTGTTGCGCGACGATCCGGCCCAGGCGGATGCCATCCTGAGCGGAGCGGTACGCGATCTGTCCATTGCCATTCGCCATCCGGCCCCCTTGAAGCAAACGGATGAAATCCAGATCGCCGTTCAACTCGGCATCCAAAATGCGAGCGGCCAGATGATTTGGGGCGGCCTGTTCGACGAGACCCGTACTTTTGAGCGCAAAGCCACGGTTTGGGAATTCCTGCGGACCGTGGATTCCACCATCTGGCTCTATGTGGGCATCGCCCTGGTGGTGCTGGTCCTGTTCCGCAAATTCATCAAGGCCAGCACCCGGGTGAGATAGGCAAGACAGGAGACAGGGGACAGAGGGCAGAGGGCAGAGGGCAGAGGGCAGAGGCCAGAGGACAGAGGGCAGAGGGCAGAGGACAGAGGACGGAGGACGGCGAAACCTGCAACCTTTAACCTTAAACCTGCAACCTTTACCTTAAACCTGCAACCCCAGAGAGTTGTTTACAGATGATACGGATGGTGGATGAAATGGAATCCTGCTGTATTTGCGGCCAGCCGTTGCCGAACCGCTTTGCGGTGGCGGGCCGGTGCGAAGGCGCTGGCTGCGAAGCCGTCTTTTGCGCCCTGCATTGGCGCAACGGCAACCGGCGCTGCCCAGAGCATGGATGGAAGCCAAAAGGCTTGGAAACTGCCTGGCCTTCGGCTAGGGTGGACTCCGGCGAAAAGCAGGAACCGTTGCACGAACTGGAGAAGCCGCCCATGAACCAAGAGCCCAAATCATCCAAGGTCGATGCCCAGAAGGTCAAGAAGGTGCTGGTGGAGACCTTTTCGCTGCTGAAACGCGCCGGGGGCGGGGCCGTGGAGCTGCTCCGCAAGCTCAAGAAGGACAAATCGCCCGCCGCGATGCTCAAGAACATCGAGGAGTCCGCCGACGCCAATCGCACGCGCCGCGAAGAGGTATCGTTGCGTGTGAAGGCGCTCCATAAGGAGATCCTCGAGAAAAAGAAGGCCTTCGCCACGGCTTCCCCCATGCAGAAGCGCATTCTCGAAAAAGAGCTGGGCGCCCGTATCGCCGAATATGAGGCCGCCGAGCGCGAGCTGACCGTCCTGCTGGAGAACGAGCGCGTCCTCTCGCAGGTCAAGGGCCGCCTGATGGAGGTGTCGTCCTACGGCATGGCCGGCGTGGACGAAGACCGCATCGAAGAGCTGATCGACGACGTGGAAGACGCCGTGGCCGCCGCTGAAGGCCGCGTGGGCGCCGCCCGCGACCTCGAAAAGGCCGGCCGCCGCCGCGAACCCGAGGACGCCCACGACGACCTGATGGACAAACTCGCCATGTTCGGGGACGAAGAGGATGCCGGGGGGCAGGAAGAACCCGCCGGCGGTTTCTCGGACGAGGAGCCACCCGCCCCCGAATCCCGCAAGCCCGAAGCCGCCCCGCCCGAGAACTAGGGATGGTTGGAGATGGATCCTCGGGGAGTAGACAGGATTGACAGGATTTTTCAGGATGGTCAGAATTCGAACCCAGGCGGCGTTCACCACAGAGGACCACCGAGCTTCACGGGGGGGTGGCATCCTGTCCCATCCTGCGAATCCTCTAAATCCTGTCTAAAATATCTTGGCTGTTCCTTGGCGTCTTGGCGCCTTGGCGTGAGACGGCTTTCTCCGGCTCTTTTTCCATTGAAAGGTCTTTCATGACCGAATCGGGCCCAAAAACCATCAACTCGGCCGACACCCTTAACGGTGGGCTGGAGGCAATCCAGTCCATTGGCGACCTGCTGACCCAGCGGCAGCGGAAGCGGTTCAAGGCGGGCGCTGTTGACGTGTCATCGGATTCTGGGTGGAATCGCCACCCACGAAAGAATACCCGATCGGGTATTTAAGTGATGAAGAGAGATGAAAATATACCCGAAAGGGTATTGACAGCGGCGATTCAGATCATAATATACCCGTAAAGGTATAAATATGGCGAACGATATCATCCAGTTCATCAAGCAGCGGCGAAAGCGGTTGGGATTGACCCAGAAAGAACTTGCCGACCGAGCCGGTGTGGGCCTGCGGTTCGTCCGCGATCTGGAGCAGGGGAAGCCCACCGTCCGCGTGGACAAGGTCAATCAGATATTGGCGCTGTTTGGACACAAAGCCGGAGCCATTCCCCTGAACGAGGAGGAGCGTCATGCCCCGCCGCGCTGAAATCCGCGTGGAAGGTCGGCGGGCCGGCGTGCTGGAGGAAACGGACCGGGGATATCGGTTCCAATATGATTCCGGCTATCTGGAGCAGGCGAACGCGGTGGCCGTCAGTCTGACGCTGCCGCTGCAGCCGGACCTTTTTCAGGACAAGCGCTTGTTTCCCTTCTTTGACGGACTGATTCCCGAAGGGTGGCTGCTGGACATCGCGGAAAAGACCTGGAAACTGGACCCGCGGGACCGGATGGGCCTGCTGCTGGCCTGTTGCCGGGATTGCATCGGAGCCGTGGAAGTGCGGCCCATGGAGGCCGGGAATGATTGAGCGCTGTCCCATCTGCTGCGGCGATTCGCCGGGCGGGATTGGTCATCCGGCCTGTTGCCGACGCCTTTATGGCGCCCCTGTTCCGCCGGATCTGCCCTATACCTGGGAGATGTTGAACCAGCTGGCTGAAAAGGTGATTCGCCGGAACGTGAGTGTGCCCGGCGTCCAGCCCAAGCTCTCCATGCATCTGGAGCGCTCCGGGGGACCGGCTTCGTCCGGGAATCAGCGCCTGACCCTGGTCGGGATGGAAGGGGGCTATATCCTCAAGCCGCCGGTCAAAGCCTACCCGGGCATGCCCGAACTGGAGCACTTGACCCTGAACATGGCCCCGCTGTTCGGGATAGAGACCGCTCCCTGCGGATTGATCCCTCTGGAGGATGGCCAATGGGCTTTCATCACCCGCCGGATGGATCGGGAGGGCAAAAACAAGCTCCACATGGAAGACATGTGCCAACTGACCGATCGGCTGACCGAAGAAAAATACCGCGGCTCGCTCGAACAGGTCGGCCGGGCCATCCTGCGCTTCAGCAGCAATCCGCTGCTGGATGCCGCCCGATTTTTCGATCTCGTGCTGTTCTGCTTCCTGACCGGCAACGCCGACATGCATCTCAAGAATTTTTCCCTGCTGCGGGATCCCGACGGCATGATCCGGCTCTCGCCCGCCTATGACCTGCTGCCGACAGCCCTGCTGCTGCCCGAAGACAAGGAAGAATCCGCATTGACCTTGAATGGAAAAAAGACCCGGTTGAAATGTTCTGATTTCCTGGCGCTGGCGCATGCGCTGGGTCTGCCGGCCAAAACCGTTGACCGCGCCATGGAGCGGACCCTGGCGGCCGTCCCGGATGCCCTTGCCTTCACAGAACGCGGGTTCTGTGCGCCTGCGGCAACGCAAGCCTATCGGGAGCTGATGGAGGAACGGGCAAAACGGCTGGAGATGGGATGATGGACAAGACCATAGGCGATGAAAAGACGGTTAGCGGCGGGCTGGAGGAGATCCAGTCCATTGGCGACGTTTTGACCCAGCGCCAGCGCAAGCGGTTCAAGGCGGGGGATGTGTTGCTGGGGCGGTATCGCATCTTGGGGGAGCTGGGGCAGGGGGGCATGGGGCTCGTGTTCCGGTGTCTGGACGAGATCGGGGGAATCGAAGTTGCCGTCAAGATGCTCCCGCCGGAGGTCAGCCACGACTCGGGCGAGATGGAGGATGTGCGCGAGAATTTCGCGCTGGTGGCCTCTCTGGTGCATCAAAACATCTGCGCCGTGCGCACGCTCGAAAAAGATCCTGCCACGGGAGAATATTTCCTCGTGATGGAACTGGCGCAGGG
>CAYNSH010000019.1:21489-46579 GCA_964399775.1 uncultured Verrucomicrobiota bacterium | reverse complement strand
GGCTTTTTTTAACCCTTCGGACGATTTTTCCCAGCTTGGCTAAGGATTCGGGCGGCGTCGGACGGGGCGGCGTCAATCCATGGCGTCGAGCAGGGCGCGAACGTCGTCTTCGGTGTTGGGGGGCCGGGGGGCGGCGCCCCAATCGGTGGCTTGAAGCGTCGACACAAACTGCCGATCGCCGGTATCGATCAGTTCCACCTGCAAGCCCGCAATGCGCGGGCCCTGGTCGACCTGGACCAGCCCGGCGCGGAACTCGTAGTGGGTGATCCGATCGCCTTCGGGCAGGATCATGGTGGTGCGCAGCACGTCCAGGCCCGACAGGATGGCCAGGGCCTGGCCGTTCGCATCCTGGATCCGCACGGATCCCCAGCGCATTTCGAGGTTGCCGATCGCGAACCACGCCAGCGGGCGACGGGGAGGGGGCGCTTTCGCGTCCTTTTCCGCGTCGGCCGGCGGAGCCTCGTCCGAAATCCCCGGAAGTTGCAGTCCGGCCCAGCCCAGGATCTGGCCGGGCAGCCGCCCCAGGCCGGCGGGCTGCATGCGGCCATCGGCATCCGGCGCCAGCGTGGCCGCCCAGCCGTCCACCCGGATGGATTCAATGATCGGCGCGTTTCGCGGGCGCAGGAGGCGCCAGCGCACGCGGACCAGGCGCAGCTCGAGGCCGGCGTCTTGCGTCAAGCTGATGACATCGCGAATCTTGAGATTGAGCGATTCGGTGGCGCGGATGCGCCCCACCCGCATCTCCATGCCGGTCAGAGCGGACAGTTCGCGTTCGACGCGGGCGCGGAACCATTCGGTTCGCACGCCCAGATGCATCGCGGCATAGAGGACGATCAACAGCAGCAGGGCTTTCCAGACCAGGCTGCCGAGGAAGACGGCCAGCCGGTGGGTTTTGGCGAGGAGCGTTTGGAGGGTGTGGGTTCCGGAAGCCATGGGTTACCTCGCCAATTCCGCGGCGCGGTCGCGCGCGGCCCGCAGGCCGGCCGCCACCGCGTCGGCAAAGCCCTTGGACTCCATGGCCGCCAGGCCCGCCAGCGTCGTTCCGCCCTTGGAGCAGACACGCTGGCGCAGGTCCGAAGGTTCGGCACCGGTCTGGGCCAATAGTTCCGCCGCCCCGAGGACGGTCTGCACCGCCAGGGTACGGGCCTTGGCGCGCTCGAGCCCCAGCTCCACGGCGGCGCCCATCAGGGCTTCGACGAAGGCAAAGACAAAGCCCGGGCCGCTTCCGCTCAGGGCGGTCACCTCGTTCATCTGGCTTTCGGGCAGGCGGACCACGGCGCCGGTCGCCGCAAACAGTTGCTCCACCAGGTCCAGGTCGGCCGGGGTGGCGCGCTGGCCGCCGCAGATCGCGGCCACTCCCCGGCGGACCAGCGCCGGAAGGTTCGGCATCACCCGCGCCACGCGCGAGGGGACCTGCGTCTCCAGCGAGGAGGTCGGCAGACCGGCGCAGATGGATACCACCAGTTGATCCGCGGCGAACGCCTCCCGTGCGGATTGGAGCACCTCGGGGACTTGCTGGGGTTTCACCGCCAGCACGACGATATCCGCCCCGCGGACCGCGACGGCGTTGTCCTCCGTGACGTCCACCCCGTATTCCTTTTGCAGCCAGGCGCGGCGGTCCCCGGAAATGTCCGAAACGACGATGTGTCCGGCCAGGGCGACATCACCCGCGAGCAAGCCGCCCAAAATCGCCTCGGCCATGTTGCCGCCGCCCACGAATGCGATTCGCTTGGTTTTCATTCTGGTTCCATTCCTTTCTCGGGACGGGGCCGCTCGCCAAACAGCCCGGTGCCGACGCGAACGAACGTCGCGCCTTCTTCGATGGCGACCTCCAGATCGTGGGTCATGCCCATGGAGAGGTCTTCCAGATCCATCTCCAACTCGGCGGCCCAGCGGTCGCGAAGATCGCGCAGGGCGCGAAAGACAGGTCGCGACGTTTCGGGATCCTCCGCCAGGGGGGGGATCGTCATGAGCCCACGGACCTGGAGGTGCGGCAATTCATTGGCGCGCGCCAGCACGGCCGGCGCCGCCTCCGGCGCCAGTCCCGACTTGGCTCGTTCGCCGGACACATTGATCTGGAGGAGGATTTGGAGCCGGCGGCCCGCTTCGGCGGCATGACGGTCGAGCGTCTCGAGCAGCTGGAGCGAATCCACCGAATGGATCCAGTCGAAGAGCCGCGCGGCCTGGGCCGCCTTGTTGCCTTGGAGGTGCCCCACCAGATGCCACTCCAGATGGCCGGGACATTCGGGAATCTTGGCGGCGGCCTCTTGCACGCGGTTTTCGCCGAAGAGCCGCTGGCCGGCGGCGGCGGCGGCACGGACCGCATCGGGCCCGTAGGTCTTCGAGACGGCGACCAGGCGCACCGATTCCGGCGAGCGGCCGGCTCGGGCGCAGGCGGCGGCGATCCGCGTACGAACTGAATCCAGGTTTTCCGCGATGTTGGCCGACATGCCGATACTCCTACCTCCCGGCGACCGCGCGCTGCAACACCGCCGCCACGTAGGGCTTGGCGTCCTTGCTGAGCATCATCGCCCCAAAGCGGATTTCGCGCCCCTCGCTGGCCAGCACGATTTCGGGTTGGGGCACGTTGTTGACCCGGTAGCTTGAGGGCTCGAGGCTGACCGTCATGCCGGAGCTGCGATCCATTTCCCGGGTCCGGCCCTTGCCAAACAGCCCGGTATGCACCGTCACCCGCCCCTTGGACAGCGTCACCACGGTCTTGCCGAACAGGTGAAACAGAATCACCAGGAGCAGCGGAATCGTGCCGAGCAGGAACGGCACGCCGATCAAGCCCGTCGCCCAGTCGAATTCGCCCTGGAAAAGCGGGATAATGTAGATGACGGTCATCGAGATGCCCGACCAGAAGGTTGCGAAGGGGATCAGGAACAGCAGCGGCCAGCGCGACGGGCGGCAGATGACCGACAACGAATCGCCAAATCCCCGCTCGAGTTGAACGCGCTTGGGCGGGCGCGCCAATTGCTCGTCGGTCAGTCGCGGAATGGCCTGGGCATTCAGGAAGGGGCCGGCATAGCCGCAGGCGCGGCACAGCGCGGCATTGGCCGCCATGTTCAGGTCGGCCAGCGGCAGTTCCTGCCCGCACTGGGGACAGGTGAACGGCTTGATGCCGAGTATCTTCGTCACGGCCTCCATGGCCCTTCCGTGTTGAGCATTCACAGGCTACTCCTCCGCGCCAGGATCAACTCCGCCAGGATCGCCACGGCGATTTCCGCGGGCTCCAGGGCGCCGATGTGTTTGAGTCCGATGGGGCCGCGGATGCGGTCCACCTGCCCGGGATCGAAGCCGGCGGCCAACAGGGCATCGCGCCGGTCGGCCTGGGTGCCGCGGCTGCCCAGCAATCCAATATAGCGGGCGTTGGCCCGCAGGGCGGCGGAGAGCGCCGGGACATCCAGCTTGGCGTCGTGGGCGAGAACAGCCACGTAGCTGTGCGCATCCAGCCCCGCCTCGGCCAGCCCTTCTTCCGGCCAGCGATGCACCACGGCTTCCGCCGCGGGAAACATCTCCGGGCGGGCGAAATCGCGGCGCGGATCCACCACCCGGACGCGGAACCCGACGCGCGCGGCCAGATCGCACAAGGCGATGGCTATCGGCGACGCCCCGACAATCAACAGGCATGGATCGGGCGCGATGCGTTCGGCAAAGTAGACGGCCTCATGAGCGGATATCTTCCGTTCCCCTCCGCGCGTCCAGAGATCCTCCAGCGCCGCGGCCATCTCCTCGGCGGGCGGTGCCTCGCCGGGGCAGAGCAGGGTTTGAAGGGAATCGCCGTCCAACCGCGTCAGCAGCACGGCCCGGGAATCCGGCGCGAGCTCGCAGAGCCCTTTCCAGGCGGCGGCATCCGGATCATGCCGGCGAATCCAGACATCGATCTCGCCGCCGCAGGTCAAGCCCACTTCCAGCGCCGGCCCAAAGGACGCGCCGTAGTGGATGATCCGCGACCCGCCCTCCCCCCGCAGCAGTCCGAGCAGGTGTTCGCGCAGATCGCTCTCCACGCAGCCCATCGAAACCGCCCCGGCCATCTCGCCACGTTCATTCACCGCCAGCCGCGCCCCGGCCGGCCGCGGCGATGAATGCTGCACGCCCACGAGGATGGCCTCCGCGCTGCGCAGCCCCGCGGCATCCCATCTCTGAAGCGTCTGGAGGATCTCTTTCACGGCCCGCATGATACCCATCCCGGCGACGGGCTCAAAGGGGAAAGAGAACAACGCTGGGGTTCAGGGCGCATAAAGACAACGCCGCCGGCAAGCCGGCGGCGCGTGATCCAACTCCCGCCTGGGCGGGAAGAAATCAGGAAAGGTTGGAATTGATTTCGGCTTCGGCCAGCGACCAGAAGTAGGCGCTATCGCCGTTGAACCCGTGGCGTTCCGCGATGAAATACGCGGCATCCTGGATCATGCGGTAACGTTCTTCGGGGTTGAGCGCCTTAACCGGCGCGGCCTTCTTGGGGGCCGCCTTGGGGGCGGCGGCCTTGCGGGTCGACACCGTCGGCGCGGGCTTCTTGGCGGCGGCCTTGGGCGCGGCCTTTTTTGTCGTGGTTTTCTTTACTTCCTTCATCTGTCTGCTCCTTGACCCGGGGTGCCGGGGCATTCACTGCTGGCTAGTCGTGCCCCCCGACATGGGGTGCAAATTCGCGCGAACTGTAGTTCACCGCCTCCAGAATGCAAGCCCTTTTTCGGGGGATTTTTCGCGCGGCGGCGACTGGGCCGCGCATCTGCCAACGGGGAAGGAAGATAGAAAAACCCTAAATGTAGAGCGCTTTACCCGGGGGCGGGTGGTTCGGTCCAATGCCGCAGGGCTTCGCGGGCGGCCCTCATCTCGGCTTCGCGCTTGCTGGCCCCCTCGCCCTCGCCGAGGCACTCCACGCCCCGAAAGACCGCCACCCGGAAGTGACGGGCGTGGGAGGGGCCGGATTCCTCCAGCACCTCATAGCGCGGCCCCTGCCGACCTTCGTGCTGAAGGCGCTCCTGCAAGTCGCCCTTGGGATTATCGTCGGCGCCGGCCTCCACCGCTTCCGCGATTTCCTCGGCGAACCACTGGGCAAACATCCGGCGCACCGGCTCCACCCCGCCATCGAGCCACAACGCCCCGATCACCGCTTCGAGGGCATCGGCCAGCACGGTGCCTTTGGTCCGGCCGCCACTTTGCTCCTCCCCCCGCCCCAGGCGTAGATCGTTTCCCAACTCCAGCCGCTGCGCCACGCGGGCCAGCGCTGCCGCATTGGTCAGGCGGCTGCGGACTTTCGTCAGCGTGCCCTCCTGCCACTCCGGACGATGGACCACCAGCCACTCCGCGCAGATCGCTCCCAATACGGCATCGCCCAGGTACTCCAACCGCTGGTTTTCGCAGGAGTCCGGCAGTTGGGCTTCCGCCGCCCAGGACCGATGCGTCAGGGCCGCTTCCAGCCGGGCGGGCTGCTGGAATTCGTGTCCCAGGCGGGCGGCCAATGCCGCCAGGCCGGGAATCGGGTCTTTCGCATCCATCGTCGATTCTCCTTTCAAGCGCGCGGATGAAATTTTTGGTGGACGGACTGCAGGCGCCCCTGGTCCACATGGGTATAGATCTGGGTGGTGGCAATGTCGGCATGGCCCAGCATTTCCTGGATGATCCGCAGGGAGGCGCCATTCGCCAGCAGATGCGTGGCGAACGAATGGCGCAGCATGTGCGGCGAAATGGTCTTGCGGATGCCGGCTTGGACCGCATAGCCGCGAATGTCGCGCCAGAGCACCACGCGCGACAGCGGCCGCCCCCGGCTCGAGAGAAAGACCGTGCGTTCTTCCGGGGGCGCCTTTTGGGCGAACACCGGCCGGCCGCGCTCGATCCACTCCTGCACCGCCGCCAGGGCGCGGCGACCGATGGGCACCACGCGCTCCTTGTCGCCCTTGCCCACGCAACGGATATAGCCGGCATCCCCATGCAGCGATTCGAGGGTGAGGCTGGCGAGTTCGCTGACGCGCAGCCCGGTCGCATAGAAGGTTTCCAGAATGGCCCGGTCGCGCAATCCGCGCGGCCGCGACGGATCCGGCGCCCCCAGCAGACGGTCCACTTCGGCCACGCTCAGCGTCGGAGGCAGGATTTTCCACAGGCGCGGCGACTCCAGGGCATCCGCGACGTTGGCGGCCAGCAGGCCTTCCTGCGACAAGTGGCGAAAAAAGACCCGGATGGCCACCAAGCGTCGCGCCAGGCTGCTGGCGGCCAGCCCCTTCTGCTTGCCCTCCATCAGGAAGTCGATGATATCGCGTCGCGGCACCGCCTGGATGCTCGAACGTCCGCGCCGCGCCAGGAAGTTTAGGAATTCGGACAGGTCCCGGCCGTAGGCCTGCCGCGTATTGTCGCTCAATCCCCGCTCCAGGACCAGGTGGTCCATGAACTGGTCGAGCAGGAAGCGCATTCGTCGGGCCCAGGCCCTAGTCCTCGTCGCGGACGCGGGCGGCCCAATCGGCCAGCAGGCGCGCCGGGACCAGCGTGGCGCCGGGCGCGCCATAGGGCTTGTCGGCCTCGAGCCAGGCCGTCCCCGCGATGTCCAGATGCGCCCAGGGCACGCTGTCCGGAACGAACTGCTTCAGAAACGCCCCGCCGGCGATCGTGCCCGCCGAGCCGTCGCCCATGTTCTGGATGTCCGCGAACGTCCCCTGGATCATCTCGTCGTATTCCGGCCAGAGCGGCAGCTGCCACAGCCGCTCGCCGACGGCCTCGCCGCTTTGGATCAGGTCGAGCATCAGTCGGTCGCTGTTGCCCATCACGCCGGTTGCCTCGTGGCCCAGCGCCACGATCACCGCTCCCGTCAGCGTCGCGATATCCACGATGGCCGCGGGCTTCTCCTCCACCGCGAACGACAGGGCATCCGCCAACATCAGCCGCCCTTCGGCATCGGTGTTCAGCACTTCGATGGATTTGCCGTTGCGCGCGGTGACAATATCCCCCGGCCGCGTGGCATTGCCGCCCGGCATGTTTTCCGCCGCCGGCACATAGGCGATGACCGGCCGGGGCAGCTTCAGCCGCGCCGCCAGCAGCACCGTCGCCAGCGCCGCCATGCCGCCGCACTTGTCGTACTTCATCCACTCCATTCCCTTGCCGGGCTTCAGGCTGATGCCGCCGGTATCGAACATCATCGCCTTGCCCACCACCACCAGCGGCTTCATCCCGCGGCGGCCACGGTGGGCCAGCCGGATCAGGCAGGCCGGTCGCCGACTGCCCTGCGCCACCGCCAGCAGCGCGCCGCAGCGTTCGCGGGCCAGGGCGGCCGTGTTCCAAATCCGGCAATCCAGCCCCACCGCCCGCGCCTGCTTGCGCGCCCAGGCCGCCAGATCCATCGGCCCGAGTGCATTGGCCGGCTGGTTGGCCACCGCCTTCACGGCCCGCAGCGTCTCGTTGGCGATCCGCGCCCGTTCCAGTGCCGTGCGGACCGGGCTGGCCGCCAGTTCCCGCCCCTGCCACTCGATCGTAAACGGGTACTCCGGGCTTTCCTTCTTGAAGTCATCAAACGAATAGGCCCCCCGCGCCAGGCCCTCCGCCGCCAATCCGGCCAGCGGCGCGATCTCCATTGGCAGCTCGGCCTCCGCCGGCCATTCAAAAGAGGCCGTCCGGATCGAGCCGGCCTTCGCCAGGATCCGCCCGGCCGCCGCCCAGCCGCGCAGCCAGCGCGCGGGATGAAAGTCCGCCTTCGGCCCCGTTCCGATCAGCACCACCGGCGCGGCGATCGGCGGACAGGTGGCCGAGCCGGCCTTGCCGGTAAAGGTCGCCGCCTTCATCCACCGTTCGGTGGCCTGGCGCTCCTCGGCCGGCCAGGAAGGTCCTGCCAGCAAACGGCCCTCTTGGACCAGCCCCACTCGCAGGTCCGCGCGCGACGCCCCCGCCGGCGCCCATTTGAAGGTGATCGGCTTATTCATCCCCGCGGCACTCCCGGGGCAACGTGGCCCGCACCTCTTCATTCGCCGGCAGGTCGTTCACCGCGAAACCGGCATGCCGCACCGCCACTTCGACATTGCGCCGGCCCAGGCGCACGTTGTCGAACTGCACCCACGCCTTCCGGCTGTCCACATCCAACCGGATCTCGAAGATGGGCCCCTCCGCACCCAATCCCAGCCGGGCTACCGCGTCATAGACCATCCGCGCACAGGCCTGCGAGCGCATCGCGGGAATCTCCAGTTCGATTTCCGAAACCGTATTGCGAAAACATCCCGACCCCAGGGCCAGCAGTGCAACCAAGGTGATGCCGAGCAGCGTTCTTCTGTTCATTGTTCTCCGTCTCCCGTTGCGTCGCAACCTATTCCACGCCCGCGTCGGCTGTCAACCCGACTCCAGGCCTGGGCTTTCCCGTCAGGGGGCCTGCCGATCCAGCGCCAACTGGCCTTCGATCAGTTCCATGGCCAACCGGGCGCGTCCGGCCAGTTCCGGATGCAGCGCCGGATTCACCTGCGCGAGAAAATCACGGTACAGATCCGCTGCCTCCTCGCGCCGGCCCTGCTGGTAGACGGCCAGCGCCAGGTTCAGGCGCAGGTTCGGCGAGTCCGGCTCGTGGGCCACCAGATCGCGAAAGGTCTGTTCCGCCTCCCCGTGATATCCCAAATGCAGCCATTCCACGGCCTGCCGGTAGCGGAAGTAGGTCTCATGACCCCGCCGCGCCGCCAATTCATAGAGCATGGCCGCGTCATCATGGCGACCGTCTTCCGCCGCCAGTCGCGCCCGCCGCTCCAACCCGGCCAGATCGTCCGCCGGATGGTCATCGCGATTCACGAAGGCCCAGCCCAGCAGGATCAGCAGAAGAATCACGGCACCGGCGCCGCTGGCCATCGCCACCGTGCGCCCATGCGCATCCAGCCAGCGCACCGGGGCCGGGATGTCGCCCATGATTTCCTTGCGCGTCGCGTCGGTTCCCGCACAGAGCACCGTCCAGGCCGCCCGCTGCACGCGCGTGGCCTCCGCCGAAAGCCCCAGGCGCCGCATGCGCGCCACCACGCTATTGTGGGAAGTCGAAAGCAACAGGGCGTAAAACAACACCCAGGTTCGCGCCGGCCAATCCGCTGGCGTCAACGTCCCGGCTTGTGGACGCAGGCATTCCGTCAGGGCCGGTTCCGCCGACGCCCAAACCAGCGGCACCAGGCCGCAGGGCGACTCATCCACCCGGGTTCCCGCTTCATCGTCATGCCGGCAAAAGGCCGACTCCTCCTCATTCCAGAACGCATCGACCAGCCAGGCATCCAGGTCGCGCTGCTCGCCTTCGATATGGTCGAGCGCCCGCGCATACTCCGGCTCGCGATCCTTGGCCAATTCGCAAAACGCCCCGGCCTCGTTGCTGAGCAGCACCGCCAAATCCACCGTGAACCGCCCCGGCGCCTGCTGCGCCGGAAACCAGGCTTCCTCCGCCGAACGCCAGAAGGGCAGGCCATTCCGTTTCAGGTCATGGCGCTCCAGTTCCCGTTGGATGCACCGCGACAGCGCGGGCAGAATGCGCTGCACGAATCCCTCGGCATGGTCAAGCCGGCGCATAATGAACAAGGCCAGTTGCCCCGCGACCGGGGTGGGCGGTTTCAGGTCGCCCGCCTCGTCGGCCGTGGCCAGCCATTCGTCCAGCAACGCGGCCGCCCGGACCGGATCCGCCACCGCCCAGGCCGCCACCGCCAGGGCCAGATCGTCCCCCGCGGACGCCGCATCCGTTGGCAGCACCGCCAGCGCCTCCCGGACCGCCTGCAATTCTCCTGGCGGCAAGGCGTTCCACCACGACGGCTCCGACCGGCCCGATGCCTGCGATTGATCCATCATCTCCATTGGGCCCAGCATATCCCGCCCCCCTCCCCTCCTCCAGTTTTCTTTTCCACCCCGGGTCACTACGCGCCGCCTCCCGGCAAGCCCGCCCTGCATAGCCTTTGGCGACACAGGAACCGTCGCAAGCCACTCATGGTGACCCCGCTTCGAACACCGAAGGATCGGGCCACTCCTCCGCATTCACCGGGGCCTTGCCGTTTCTCTTGACCCCGTCATCCCGGCCCCGCTACCGTTTCCACCATGCAAGCGCCCCTTCAGACCCGTTCCATCGGGCGAGTATCCGCCAGGCCTGAAAAGCGATTTCGCATCCGTGTCATCGGCCTCGGGCTCGAGGCCATGCGCATGCTCCCGGCCATCGTTGCGTTCACCCCCCGGCCACACCGTCTGAGGCGCCGGTGAAGGTTTCAGCCCTCGCCCTGGTCCGCAACGGTACACGGCTCGACCTGCCGTTCATCGAATCCATCCGTTCGGGCCTGCCGCTCTGCGACGAATTCATCGTGGTCGTCGGCCGCGGAGCGGACGACACCCGCGAACGGGTCGCCGCCATCGGCGACCCCCGCATCCGCATCGTCGACACCGAATGGTCAGACCGGGTGTCGCCGCGCAAGTGCGTGCTGGCGCAGCAGACCAACATCGGGCTGCATCTGTGCACGGGCGACTGGGTGGTGTGCCTGCAGGCCAACGACGTGCTGCACGAGGACGCCCTGCCGGATCTGCGCGAGGCCATGCGCATGCACGTCGACGACCCCCGGATCGAGGCCCTGCTGTTCGAGCGCCTGACGTTCTGGGGCGACTATACCCACGTGCTGCGTACCTATCCCGACCGGTTCAAGTACACCGCCCGCATCCTCCGGCCCTACATCGGCACCTTTTCCATCCGCGACGCCATGAGCTTCGCCGTCTTCGACGGCTTCTCCAAGCGCGGTCGTTATCCGCGCAGCATCGACACCGGCCAGGATCTGCACCGCTACGGCTTTCTTGGCCCTCCCGAACGGTTCGCCGTCAAGAATGCCGTAGCCGTCCACTGGGGCGACAATCCGCTGGCCGACGCGGAGCGGTTTCTTTACCAGACCCATCCCCGGCGGTTCATCGTTCCCTTCACCGGCACCCATCCCGCGGTCATGCAGGCGCGCATCGCCGCCTCCACTTTCCGGATGGACGACGCATCGCCGCTATGGCGCACGCGGCCCACCCTGCGCGAGTGGGCGCGCTGGTGGGAAACCCGACTCTACGAACGGTTCGGCCTGCCGGCCTGGCGCAGCCCGCGCCAACGGCTGCAAGGCCGCTTTCTCCCCAAATCCCGTTAAAGAGGTTCACAACTGGAGGCCATCCGGAATCCGCACGATCCGCCGTCCAAGGGAAGTCGATCGGGAACGATGATCTCGATCCGGCCCCGGTGGATTGGACTATTGCCCCTGCGTTTTAGCCGGAGTGGGCGGCGAGGGTTTCGAGCTGTTTGAGCCAGGCCTGTTGCAGGCGCGGATCGGCATAGTGCTGCCAGGCCGCCTTGAACTTGGCCAACTGCGCGACGCGGCGCTTTTTGAGGCCGCGGCGGACCTCGGCCCGGGCGTGGTTGCCGGGCAGTTCGCGCGACAACTCCAGCGCATTGTCGCAGTCGTGCACCTTGCCCAGTGCGGCTTGCGCCTTGGTAATCCACCTGCCCGCGCGCTGCGCGGCCGGGCCCATCTGCGGGGCGAAGAATTCCGATAGGTAGCGCATGCGCCGCCCGGAGCGGCGCAGGGCATGCGCCGGTCGGCTGGAATAGCGCCCCGCCTGCGCATGGCGCTTCGCGATTTTCTTGCGCACCACCAGGATCCGCCGCGCCGCCAGCACGTCGGGCGGGGGCGATGGGCGCGGGCGGGATTGGGCCGGTTGTCGCAGGTACTCCCAGAGCATGCGCTGAATGCGTTTGAACGTGCTGCCGGACAACGCGCGGGCGGCCAGCCGCGTGCGTTCCCGCTGCAGCTCTTGTACCACGCCCTGGCGGTCGCCGCGGGGCATGCCCTTCAATCCGCCGGCTTTCTCCAGATCGCCAAACAGGGCAATCCAAACATCCAGATCGCGCGCGTCGCCCATGCGGTCGCATTCTTTCGCCGCGCGTCGATCGAGGCTCCGGAGAAAGGAGGGGTCGACGGGGTCAAACACGGCGGCCAGCGTGCGCATGCGCCGCAACGCCACGCGGAGGTCATGCAACGCCTGGACGGACCCGCGACGGGCAATCGGCACGTTGTCGAGCACGATGTCGAACTGTTCCGCCAGCATGCGGTGGAGGGCTTCCGCTGCGCGTTCGCCGCGGCGGAGGGGGGTCGGATGGCCGGGGATGGATTGTTTCACCCTCAACCCTGTTTGGGTGTTTCGGCGGGGCGCTGGGGCTCGAACACCGGGGCCTGTTGCTGCAGGGCCACGGCGGCGGCGGCTTCCGCCCGCCGCTGAAACACCTCCTGGGCACGAAGCGGCGGATGGCGCGAATCGGGTTTGCGCCGCTCGTAGGCGCCGGTGCCCAGCAGCCGCCACGATTGGCGGGTGTCCGCCAGGCAGGTGGCCAGGATTTTCGCCAGCTTGTCGGCGCAAGCCCGGTCCTCGACCGGCACCATCAGTTCCACCCGGCGGTCGAGATTGCGCGGCATCCAGTCCGCGCTGGCAATGAACAGTCGCGGATCGCCCCCGTTGTGGAAGTGGAAGAGGCGCGCATGCTCCAACTGGCGATCGACAATGCTGCACACGCGAATGCTGTCGCTGAGGCCTTTCACCCCCGGGCGCAGACAGCAGATGCCGCGGACATTCAGGCGAATCTGGACCCCGGCCTGCGAGGCGCGATACAGTGCCTCGATCAGTTCGGGATCCACGAGCGAATTCATCTTGGCCTCGATGGCCGCGGCTTCGCCCTGGCGGCTGCGGCCGATTTCGGCGTCGATCAATTCCATCAGCCGCGGACGAATACCCCACGGGGCGGCCTCGATCTTGCGATAGCGCACCTGCTGGGAATAGCCCGTGATGGTGTTGAAAAAGACCGAGGCATCCGCGCCGTAGTCCTCTTCGCAGGTCATGAAACTGACGTCTGAATAGACCCGGGCCGTTTTTTCGTTGTAGTTGCCGGTGCCGAAATGGACATAACGCACCAGGCCGCCGGGTTCCCGACGCGCCACCAGGCAGATCTTGGAATGCGTTTTGTAGCCTTTGACGCCGTAGATGACCTGGGCGCCCGTCCGCGCCAGCGCATCCGCCCAGTCGATGTTGCGCTCCTCGTCGAACCGCGCCTTCAACTCGATCAGCGCCGTGACGTGCTTGCCGCGCTCGGCCGCCCGGATCAGCGCCGCCACCACCGGACTGTTGTCGCTGACCCGGTACAAAACCTGCTTGATCGCCAGCACATTGGGATCGTCGGCGGCCTCCTGCACCAGGCGCACCACCGGATCAAAACTCTCATAGGGATGGAACAGCAGGAGATTGCCGCGCTTGAGGGTGTCAAAGATCGACTCCTGCGGGGTGACCTCCGGCACGGGCTGGGGCGACCAGGGCTCGACCCGCAGCGAGTCAAAGCCGGACAAATTAGCCAAACGAATGAAGGCCGCCAGGTCCAGCGGGCCCGGCACGGCATAGACATCCGCATCGGCCACCTGCAGCGCGGCGCACAGGAAGGCGCGGGATTCCGCCGAAGCGCGCTTCTCGATCTCGAGCCGGACGCAGGGGCTTTCGCGCCGCTCGGTCAGCACTTCGCGCATTTGATCCAGCAAATCGCCGGCCAGATCCTCGCGCACGCGCATGTCGGCGTTGCGGGTGATCCGGAAGGCCGCGCCATCGAGCACTCGGATTCCCGGGAACAGTTGGTCGGCATAGGCGCGAATGACGTCCTCGAGCAGGATGTAGGCAAATCCATTCTCCTCGGGCAGGGTAAGAAATCGCGCCAGGCTGTTGGGAACCGCCACCAGCGCATGGCGCGCCTCGGTCTCGCCGGGCGCGGGCTCCAGGCGCAGATGCAGGGCGATCTCGAGCCCGGCCACCAGCGGCAGCTCTTCGCCCGGCGTCAGCGCCACCGGCGTAATCACCGGGAAGACATAGTCTGCGAAGAGCGATTCCACATGCCGCCGCTGCGCCGCACTGAGATCCTCCAGCCGCAGGCGGCGGATGCCCCCCTTGCGCAGATGCGGTTCAATGCCCCGGCCCAGGCACGCATGCTGCCGCTCCATCAATTCGTGCATCCGCTCCGAAATCTTTTCGAGCTGCGCCGTCGGGGTCAGGCCGGCCGGATCGGGATGTTCCTCGCCCTGGGCCTGGAGCATCTTCAGCCCGCCCACGCGCACCATGAAGAACTCATCGGTATTGGCCGCGGTGATCGCCGCAAACTTCAAGCGCTCCAGCGCCGGCAGCGAGTCGTCCTCGGCCTGTTCCAGCACGCGGAAGTTGAATTCAATCCAGCTCAGTTCCCGGTTGAGAAACGGGGGGGCGGCCGCGCGGTTTTTTTTGCTTTTGGGTGGGGTCATGTTTCCGTCCATCTCAGGCCATGGCATCGCCGGGCGCGGAAAGGCGCAATTCGCGCAATTCCGGAACCAGGCCAAACACATCCGTAAATAAATTGCCCTTGGTGCGCACCACCAGGCGCTCCATGGTCAGGTCTTCCATGCCTTCGACCAGGATGACCAGGCGATCGCCTTCGCGCCGGAACTGCAGACGACGGGGTGCATCGTGGCGGGTGCGGTCCAGGGAGTCCGCCACCCGCAGCATCGCCGCCAGCTTGGCCACGCGCATCCGGTCCTCCAGCGGCAGCGCCGTGAATTCCGGGTGGGCCGGGCCCGGCACCGCCTTGCGGTGATAGCGCGACACAATCGCCACGATCTGCATGTCGTGGCGCGTCAGCCCGAACAAATCGCTGTTCAGGATCAGATACATCGAATGCTTGTGGTGGGCGCGGGCATTCACGTAGGCGCCGATGTCGTGAAGAATCGCCGCGCAACGCAACAGCAGGCGCTCGCGCATGCCCAACTGGTGCTCGTCGCGCAGTTCGTCAAACAACGCCAGGGCGGCGGCCTCGACATTGCGATAGTGCGCGGCCTCGGCGCCGTAGCGTTCCGCCAGGGCCCGGGCCGAGTAGACCACCTGGTCTTCGAAGCCTTCCGACCGATATTCCCGCAGGGCCATTTCCAGCAACAGTCCGTCGCGCAGCGAGGCCCGGGCAATGTTCACCTCGCGCACTTTCAGCGCGCGGGCCACCTGGGCGATGGACATCACCGCCGGCGCGACGGCCTCAGCGTCCTGGTAGGACATCTTGTGCACCTGCACCAGCCGTTGGACCGGCGTGACGGCCAGTTCATCGGCCAACTCCACCAGTTTCGACACCCGGGCGGTCGCGAGACGGGGATCGCCCCCTACTTGCGGTTCGGCGGCCTCTTCGGAACCGTAGCGCGCCCCCGCCCCCATCACCACCAGCGCCGCCACTTTCTCGTTCGGAATCAACTGCAGGATCTGGTCGACCATTTCCTGCGCGTACGCCTTCAGCAGCCCTTTCAGCCGCGGGCCGGGGACGCCGCCGGCTTCCACTCGCTCATGCGTGCGCAACGCGCCCCCGTGGAACGACTGCGCCACAGTGACCTTGCCGTTGCGGATGTACAGCAGGATGGCCTGTCCGCCGCCGATCTCCAGCACGGCCACATTGCGCGCATCCAGCAGCCCGGTCTTCTCGAGAATATCGCGCACCGCCAAATAGGTCAGGCGGGCCTCTTCGGACTCCTCGAGCACCTGCACATGGATGCCCGTGGCGGTCGAGACCCGGTCCACAAACGTGTCGCGATTCGATGCCTCGCGGGCAAACGTCGTCGCCACCGCCCGGATCTGCTCGCGATCCGTTATGCCATACTCCTTCATCAGGCGGGCGTAATTCTTGAGGATGGTGACCGTCCGGTGCAGAGTATCCGGCTGAATGCGTCCCCGGTTGAAGACATCCTTGCCCAGCCGGACGCCGTGCCGCAGGCTCTCCAAAATGCGCACCTCGCCTTGCGGCCCCACTTCGCCGATATCCAGGCGAATCGCGGACGAGCCGATGTCGATGGCCGCCACGATCCGGCGCGCCGGCTCAACGGCCGGCGTCGGCGCCGGCGGCGCCGACTCGGCGGCAACGGGCTGGCGAAACGGCTCCATCTACTTCCCTCTGCAAACCGCGAAACGCCCGGACGTCATCAGGCCTTCTCCGCCGCCAGCGCCGCCGCGCCCAGGGTCGTGGCGTCGTCGCCCAACTGGGCCTCGACCACCTTGAGTTGCCGAATAAACGACGCCATCGTGGTCTCCTTCAGCCCCAGGCGCACTTCCGCCAGGGCCAGCCGTGGAATCGCCTCGATCAGCCCCCCGCCCAGCACCACGACATCCGGCGCCAGCAGGTTGACCACGCCGCCGATGGCCCGCCCCATCAACCGCATGGCGTCGCGGATGATGCGTTCCACCGCCTTGTCGCCCGCCTTGATGGATTTCGCCAGCAGGCCGCTCTTGAGCTTTTTCAAATCGGCGCCCCCGTTGGCCGCCAGAAAGGGCGCCTCGCCTCGGAAGACCGCCTGGGCCACCTCGGCCGATATCGCCAGCCGTCCGGCCAGCGCCTCGAGGCAGCCCCGCCGCCCGCATCCGCACAGGCGCCCGTTCTCGCGAACCGGCACATGTCCGATTTCCATCGCCGAACCCGTCTTCCCGCGCAGCAGCTGTCCGTCGTAGACGCAGCCGCCGCCAATGCCGGTTCCCGGAAAAACCCCCAGCAGCGTGCGCGCTCCTCGGCCCGCACCGAACCGGTATTCCCCGAACGTCCCGGCATCCACGTCGTTGGCCAGCACGACGCGGCAATGGAACCAGTCCGACAGCAGATCCCGCAGCGGCACCCGCTTCCAGCGCAGGTTCGGCGCCTCCAGGATGATGCCCCGGTCCAGGTCCAACACCCCCGGACAGCCCACGCCGATGCCCGAAAGACCGCGCGGAGGCGCCTTCGCCTCCGCCAGCGCCGTGGAGATCGTCTCGCGGATCCGTCCCAGCACCGCCCGGGGGCCGGCATTGACCTGCGTTTTGGCCTTGGCGGACGCCAGCGGCTGAAAGGCGCCGTTGTAGACCGTCGCCATCATCTTGGTGCCGCCCAGGTCGAATCCGACCCAGTAGCGCGCCGCCGCTTTTTTCTTCCGCTTGGGCTTGATCATGCTGCCTTTCATGCCGCCACCGGCGGCGGGCCGCGGCCCTAATCGGCCCGCTTCACCGAGCGGATTTCCACCGTCTCCAGAGGCACGTCCGACATGCCGGCCTTGTTTCCGGTGCGAACCCCCTTGATCTGGTCCACCACATCCATTCCTTCGACCACTTCGCCAAACACGCAATAGCCGAACCCCTGGGGAGTGGGCGCGCGGAAATCAAGGAATGCATTGTCCTTCACGTTGATGAAGAACTGCGACGTCGCGCTGTCCACCACCGCCGTCCGCGCCATTGCGAGCGTGCCCCGCTTGTTCAGCAGCCCGTTGGCCGCCTCGTTCTTCACCGGGGACCTCGTCGGCTTCTGACGCATGCTGACATCGAATCCGCCGCCCTGGATCATGAAGTTGTCGATCACCCGGTGAAAAATCGTCCCGTCGTAGTGTCCGTCGTCCACATACGCCAGGAAATTCGCCACCGTCAGCGGCGCCTTGTCCGCCGCCAGCTTTACCTTGATGTCGCCCAAGCTCGTTTCAATAATAACCATGTTGTCCGTGTCCTTTTGTGTTTCGTCCGCGGCGTCCGTGCCGGTCGCTGCCAGCTCATCCGCCTCGAGTGACTCTGCGGCCGACTCCCCGGCCACCGGGGGCGCTTCGGCCTCCTCCTGCGCCAGGACGGACCCCGTGCCCGCCAGCGCCATCGCGACGATCATCCAGATCCATTTCATCGGCATGTCTCCTCTAATCCAGCCAAGATAGCATTGGCGGCCGGATCCCTCAATTCCCAAATCGCAACTTCCTGTTCGTCGCCGGAACGGATTGCCATCGACTTTCCGAACGCCCCCCGCTAGGATCGCGGCAAAATTGATTCATAACCTGAGCAAAAAGGAAACCAACATGAGCAGAGCCTACAACTTCAACGCCGGACCCGCCGCCCTTCCGCTGGAGGTGCTCGAGATCGCGCAGCGCGAGCTGACCGACTTCAACGGAACCGGCATGTCCATCATGGAGCACAGCCACCGCGGCAAGGCCTATGACGCCGTCCACGCCGAAGCCGTCGCCAACATGGGCAAGCTGCTGGGCATCACCGACGACTACCAGGTGCTATTCCTGCAGGGCGGCGCCAGCCTTCAGTTCGCCCAAGTCCCGATGAACCTCCTGGGCCAGGGCCAGACCGCTGATTACATCAATTCCGGCGCCTGGGCCTCCAAAGCCATCAAGGAGGCCAAGAAGGTCGGCACCGTCAACATCCTGGCCGACACCTCCAAGGACATCCCCACCACCCTGCCCGATTTCGACGCCCTGCCCTATACCAAGGGCGCCGCCTACGTGCATGTGACCTCCAACGAAACCATCGCCGGCACCCAGATGAAGACCTTCCCCAAGACGGAGGCCCCGCTGATCGCCGACATGTCCAGCGACATCCTCTGCAAGCCCATCGACGTCTCCCAATTCGGCTTGATCTACGCCGGGGCGCAGAAGAACCTCGGACCCTCCGGCGTCACGCTGGTCGTCATCCGCAAGGATCTCGCCGAACGCGCCCCGGAAACCCTGCCGACCATGCTGCAATATCGCACCCAAATGGGCGAAAACTCGCTCTACAACACCCCGCCGACCTTCGGGATCTACATCCTGATGCTGGTCACCCGCTGGCTGCTGGAAAAGGGCGGCGCCGCCGGCATCGAGAAAATCAACCAGGCCAAGGCCGACAAGCTCTACACCGCCTTCGACAACTCCGGCGGCTTCTACAAGGGTACCGCCGTCAAGGAGTTCCGCTCCACCATGAACGTGACCTGGCGCCTTCCCAGCGAAGAGCTCGAAGCCCAGTTCATCAAGGACGCCATCGCCCTGAAGATGAGTGGACTCAAGGGCCATCGCTCCGTCGGCGGCATCCGGGCCAGCATCTACAACGCCTGCCCGGCGGAAGCCATCGACGCCCTGATCGCCTTCATGGCCGACTTCCAGGCCAAGAACGGCTGATCCCGTTGGAGCCGGGACGCCCCCGTCCCGCCCTTCCCTTCAACCAGACGCGCCGCGGTCTCCGCGGCGCGTCTTCTTTTAAGCCTTCGGATCGGAAGGCCCCCATGGCCTTTTGCCATGGGTGAATCAGTTCGGAGAAAAGGCCGGCCCCCAAAAAAAGCAAGGTTGCGGGGGGCGCAGATGGTCGACCGGAAGACAGACGAAACCACGGAACCTGCGAGGTCGGCCAAGGGCGATCGGATTCCTGACAGCGATCCGTGTCAACAAAACGGCCGGGAATCCCGAAGGATTCCCGGCCGTGGGTTTGATCGGCAACAACGCCGGTCAGCCGATGGCTTCGGGGCCGGATTCGCCGGTCCGGATGCGGATGCAGTTGGCCAGGTCGAGGACAAAGATCTTGCCATCGCCGATCTTGCCGGTGCGGGCGCCCTTGATGATCGCGTCGATCGTCGTTTGCACGTAATCTTCGTTCACCGCGATCTGCAGCTCGACCTTCTTGAGCAGGTTGACCTCCGTCGGCACGCCGCGATAGGTCTCCTGGTAGCCCATTTGCTGGCCGCAGCCAATCACGTTCAGCGCCGTCATCTTGCCCACCTGCGCCGCCATCAGCGCCTCTTTCACATCGGTGAGCTTGTCGGGTTGAATCACTGCAATGATGAGTTTCATGTGTGTTTTCCTTTCAGATGGGTTACTTGATCAGGAAGCCCTGGAAGTCCGGATACGCCTCCATGCCGTGCTCGCCGACATCGAGTCCGCCCAGCTCCTCCGCGCGGCTGACGCGCAGCCCCATGGTCGCCTTGATCACCGCGAACAGGATCAGGCACAACGGGAAGCAGAAGAGGCCATAGGCCAGCACGCCCAGCGCTTGGATGCCCAGCGAAAAGTCGGAACTGAACAGCCCCACCGCCAGTGTGCCCCAGATGCCGCACACCAGGTGCACCGAAATGGCGCCGACCGGATCATCCACGCGCACCTTGTCCAGCATCATGACCGACAGCACCACCAGGACGCCGGCAATCGCGCCGATGATCACGGAGGCGCGGATCGAAACGACATCCGCCCCGGCCGTGATGCCCACGAGCCCCGCCAGGCAGCCGTTCAGGACCATCGTCAAGTCCGGCTTCTTCTGAATGGACCACGAGGCCGCCATGGAGGCGACAATCCCCGCCGCCGCCGCCAGCGAGGTGGTGACCAGCACATAGGAGACCGCGCCGGCATCGGCCGACAGCACCGAGCCGCCATTGAATCCGAACCAGCCCAGCCACAGCAGAAACACGCCAATGACCACCATGGGCATGTTGTGACCCATGATCGGGCGAATCCCGCCATTGATGTATTTCCCGATCCGCGGCCCCAGCATGATGGCGCCGGCCAGCGCGCCCCAGCCGCCCACGGAATGCACCAGGGTCGAACCCGCGAAGTCATGGAAGTTCAGCGCATCGAGCCAGCCTTCGCCCCAGACCCATGAGCCGGCGATGGGATACCCGATCGCCACATAGAGCGTCGCAAAGAGGAGGAAGCTGGCCAACTTGATGCGCTCGGCCACTGCGCCCGAAATGATCGTGGCGGCCGTCGCCGCGAACATGCCTTGGAACAGGAAGTCGGTCCAATAGGTGTATCCCGGGTCATAGGCGCTGGTCAGGCCGGCCGCATCCGTCCCCACCCCCAGGCCGCCGAAGCCCAGCCAGCCACTCAGCAGCCAGTTGCCTTCGCCCGGATACATCAGGTTGAAGCCGATCAAGGCATAGGTCAACAGCCCAATGGCCGGGATCAGCGTGTTCTTAAACAGAATGTTCACCGCATTCTTGGATCGCGTCAGACCCGATTCCACCGTGGCAAACCCCAGATGCATGATGAACACCAGGAAGGTCGCCACCATGATCCAGAGATTGTTGGTCGTGAACAGCTCCAGGCTGATCTCGGGCGCGGCCGCTTCGGCCCCCTCCCCCGCCCAGGCCGTCACCGCCATCGTCAATCCCAGGATGATGCCCATCGGCATCATCCATCTGCTCTTCGATTTCATTTCGCTTGTGCTCCTTTCCGCCGCGCGAATCGCGCGACACCGTGATTAGGTTGTGGCCATGAATATGCATGGTCCGTGCCAATCTGGAGCCCTGAAACGCCGATAAGCCATATCTTTATCCAGTATATTGGATTACAAAAATGAACAACTGGATCGGTCATCGCCATTGAAAATGAAATAGAATACAATTTTGTTATTATATTTTACTGGAAGTACGTTTTTGTATCATTTTCAAGTCGGCTTCGCGCAAGACGCTGCAGGAGCGTGACACCCCGACAAATCCGAACGGGAAAGCAGCCAAGCCGAAACACAGGAAATACACGGAAGGGTCGGCTCCGTCCCGACCGTTTGGGCCGGATTCTTTCCAAGACGCTCGTTCGAACCATTGGGTGGAAGCCGGCCCTCGTCCACCACGAGCGCCGGATCAGGCGGTCGCGGAATCGTCGCTCTTTTGCGCCAGCATCATGACCTGACGGCTGAACAACAGGCGCGGATCCAGCATCCAGCGGAGCAGATCCCGTCCGTCGGACGACGACCGCTTGATGGCATGCCGGCATTCCAGCGAGGTGGACAGAGCCACCAGCGGATAAAGCGGCGTCAGCAGAAGGGCCCACGGCGAAACTTCGGTGAACGCCAGCCGCCGGATCTGCAGCCCTTGGTGATAGAGCACGGGATGCAACACCGGGAAATAGGCCGGATTGAAATGGGTGGTATACAAATCCCGCGGAAGCGTCTCCCACCCCAGCCGCGCGCCCCGTAATTCGTGGTGCCCGGTCAGGAAGAAACGCAACCGGGAACTCAGGCGATGAATGTTGGGCGTTGAAACAAGAAAATAGCCTCCGGGCTTCAGCACGCGGGAGACTTCCGACAACAGCGGAACATACGTAGGTAAATGTTCGATGACCTCCGTGGCTATCACCACGTCAAAGGACGCATCGGCAAACGGCAGGGGCTTGCACAAGTCCACCCCGGGGTGGAGGATGGACGTTTTCAGAACCCCCCGGGGCGACTGGACAATGTAGTCATCGGGCCGGAAATGGGAGCCCTCCGCCGGACAGCCGGCCTGCGCGAGAGCCTCCAACACCCAGCCCTCTCCGCAACTAAGATCCACCACGCGCAGATCCGGCCAGCCGGGCAACCGGCGCATGATCTTGAGCATCGCGGCAAGGATCGGCTTCTCCGTCATGGAAGTTCCCTGAAGTGAACCGGTTGGCGAGTGGCCTGCACGTTAGTCCACTTGCTTGAAGTGCCGACGCGACGTATCCAGCCCCGTCCACTCTTCGACCTTCATCATGATGCGATTCTTCCGCTCGCGGGGGGTCAAGCGGTGATTGGGATTGGCTTGGAAGAGACCGGCGGCCGGCGGCAGCCAGTCCCGGATGGCCTGGGGGTGCGTGCCGGTGAAGGACCGAAGGACCTTCGGGTCAATCTCGGCGTAGGCGGTGTTTTCGTAATTCTTGCTGGTGAAATGATGGTAGGTGCCCTTCCACTTTTCGTTGAATTGTTCTTCGGGGCGGACCCAGCCATAGTGGTAGATGGTGGCATCGGCAAAGGCGGCGCGCGGATAGCGCATGCGCTTGTAGCTGGTGACCACGGAGAAGAACAGGCCCTTGGGCCCCCAGATGGGGATGTTGTTGCGCACGGCGCGGACCTCGCGGCGGTACCAGCGGGGGGACGAGGCCACGGTGTTTGGGTTGCCGTAGAAGTGCAGATAGCGGAAGTACAGGGCTTCGACGCCACGGTTGTCCAGATGCCGCTCCATGGACGCCCGGATGCGCGGCAGGTCGCTTTCGTGCAGGACTTCGTCGCCTTCGAGATAGATGGCCCAGTCGCCGGTGCAGTTGAACAGGGCGATGGTTTTTTGCTGACCGTAGACAAAGCCCTTGACGCGCCAGGAGCTGTCGAGGTTCTCGTTCCAGGTCGTCGGGATGATCCGGAGCTTCGGATCGCCGATGGCGCGCAGCTTCGCCTCCGTCTCATCGTCGCTGGGCCCCAGCGCCACCACGAACTCGTCCACCAGCGGCAACGCCGAACGGATCGATTCCACAAACGGGAACTGCAGCCGCGCGGCGTTTCGCAAAAACGTGAAGGCGCTGATTTTCATAACTTCCAACGGAATCTTCCGCAGTTGCCGAACAATAGGGCGTGGCAAAAGCGGCTGAAATTGTACCACAGCCCCCCCTCCGGACGCAACCGCTGACACCGCCGGGGCGATGGATGGCGATGGCGATGAATATGGTTTCCCATCCGTGGGCCGCCGCAGGCATCCGTGGAATCGATGTTGTTCCATATGACGAAAGACTCCCTGCCCCGGCGGGGATGCGGGCGACATGCGGGAAAGGGCATGGCGTGAATCCGCCGGACGGTCCACCCCCTCGATTTGCTTCCTTTGGATGGACGGGTATAGTGGGACAACGACACCAACCCACAAAAGGAAACGATATGGCGACGATCACATTCAAAGGCAATCCCATCCAAACCTCCGGCGAATTGCCGGCCAAGGGCCGCCAGGCGCCTGACTTCAAGCTGACCCAATCCGACCTCTCCGATGTTTCGCTCAAGGATTTCGCGGGCCAGAAGAAGATCTTCAACATCGTGCCGAGCCTGGATACCGGCGTCTGCGCCACCTCGGCCAAAAAGTTCAACGAGGCGGTGTCCGCGCTGGGCGATACGGTCCTGCTGAATATTTCGGCGGACCTGCCCTTTGCGGCCGGCCGGTTCTGCGAGAGCAACGGCTTGAAGAACATCGTGGCGTTGTCCACGTTCCGTTCGCCCGGGTTTGCCAAGGCCTATGGCGTGGACATCCTGGACGGCCCCCTGGCGGGCCTGACGGCGCGAGCCGTCGTCGTGCTGGACGCGCAGGACCGGGTGCTCTTCACCGAGCAGGTGCCCGAAATCGCCCAGGAGCCCGACTATTTCGCCGCTCTGGCGGCGGTGAAGTGACGCCTATCGCCATGAACGAAGCCCTCAGAGCCCAAGCCGAAAAACGTGGCGTGCCGCGCATCCAGCGGCACATCTTTCTGTGCTGCGACCAAACCAAGCCCAACTGCTGCACCAAGGAGCAGGGTTTGGCCTCATGGGACTACCTCAAAAAGCGTCTCGACGAACTGAACCTGGCCGGCCCCGGCGGGATCTACCGCACCAAGGCCAACTGCTTCCGCATCTGCCAGCAAGGCCCCATCGCCGTGGTCTATCCCGAAGGCACCTGGTATGGCGGATGTTCACCGGATGTGCTCGAACGCATCATCCAAGAACACCTCATCGGCGGACGGCCTGTCAAGGAAAACATATTTGCTCAAAACCCATTATAATCTGACAATTAGTTTAATTCTAACTATCTTCAGGATATTGAGTTGTATTCTTAATCAAAACAGATATCCGCATATTTAATTAACTGTGAGGATATTGAATTTAAATTATTCGAGAATTATGGCTTTATTCCATTGCTTTAGATCATATTAGAATTCACATTTCCTTGATTATATCATATATTTCCGCATACTTAATTAAGTATGATGATTCCAAGTGGAAATCCATGACGGCCTACATGTCTTTCCCCCGCTATTTCACATTTTATCGGTCGTATTCATGATGCGGTGGAAATAATATATATAAATGGTAGAGTACGCCTGATCGTTAACGAGGAGTATCATGAAGATTTCGACCAAAGGCCGTTACGGGTTGCGCACATTGATGGATATAGCCCTCCACCAGGATGCGGGTCCGGTGAACCTGCAGGATATTGCGGAGCGACAAGGGATCTCTGCCAAATATCTCTGGCAGGTGATTCATGTGCTGAAAACGGCGGGATTGGTAAGGGGATTGCGCGGGCCCCGAGGGGGATACGTCCTGGTGCGGGAGCCGGCGTCGATCAGTTTGCTGGAAGTGATTCAGGTCCTGGAGGGCCCGGTTTGTTTGGTGGAATGTGCGGACAATCCCGACAGTTGCTCCCGCGCCGAAGCGTGCGTTGCACGGACGATCTGGAACGATGTAAGCCAGGTGATCCGCAACGCCCTGGAACCCATCACGTTGGCGGAAATATTGCGGCGGCGTTTGGATGTGGCTGACGCCAGTCATTTTGATATTTAGGGCCCCCCCCCCCCCCGGGGGGGGGGGGGGGGGGTGGTGGGGGGGCCCGAGAGCACAACACGGGGGAGGG
>CAYNSH010000019.1:0-21479 GCA_964399775.1 uncultured Verrucomicrobiota bacterium | reverse complement strand
TTTTGCGGGGGGTTTTGTTTGGGGGGCACGCCCTAATTTTTTTTTTTTCCCCCCCCCCCCCCCCCGTTCGGATGGAGTTCGGAATGAAGGCTACACCAGTTCAACAAAGACGGAATCGCTGATAAAGAGTGCGCCTTCGTCCAGCCGGATGCGGTCCGGATCCCTGACCAGCCAGCCTTTGGATTCCAATTGCGCCAAGGCATCGCCGCTGAGCTGATCGTAATCAAATCCCGTCGCCGCCTGGAATTCCGCGCGCGACCAGCCGTCGAGTCGGCGCAACCCCATCACCAGGGTTTCGCGGGCCTTGGCCTCGGGACAGAGAAGTTCTTCGAATTCCCGTTTCCATTCGGGCAGTGTAGCGGTGTTTCCCCAGCGGAGGCCCTCCCAATGCGAGTGGGCCGCCGGACCCATGCCGATGTACGACCCGCCGGACCAGTAGAGCCGGTTATGACGGCATTCCCGTCCGGGGCGGGCAAAGTTGGAAACCTCGTAGTGGATGAAACCGGCCTGGGACAAGCGTCGCCGCAGCCAATCAAACTGCGAGCGCTGCTCCTGAGGATCCGCCGTTAGCCGGCCTTGCGCCGACGCCTTGGCGAAGGGAGTGCCCGCTTCGATTTCGAGGCAATAGCCGGAGAGATGATCCGGCTGCAATTCGAGAGCCGCCTCGACGTCGGCCTGGAATGTCGCGCGCTCGACGCCGGGAACGCCGTAGATCAGGTCTAGGTTGAGGTTGTCGAACCCGGCCGCCCGGGCGACCTCCACGCATTGCCGGGCATCTTGCGCGGAGTGGCAACGCCCCAGGCGGCGAAGAACATCATCGTGGAACGATTGAACCCCGATGGAGATTCGGTTCACGCCGGCCGCGCGCAGCAAGCGGGCCTTGTCCGCGGTCAAGGTTCCGGGGTTCACCTCGCACGTCCACTCCCAAAAGGGGTCAGCCCGTACATTGTAACAATCCGAGCCAGAAGGGGCCTTGGAACGAAGGGATTCGAGGAGTCGCTCCAGATCGCCGGCATCCAGAACGGTGGGTGTGCCGCCTCCGATAAACACGGTATCCGGGGCGAACGAATCGGGGAGCGTCTGGAATTCCTTTTCGATGCCTTCCAGCCAAGCCTGGACCGGTCCCCATTCGACGGGACGTGAAAAGAACGCGCAATAGGCGCACTTGCGCACGCAAAAAGGAACATGCACATAGAGCCCGGGGCCCATGTGGCTCACTTCAGCCGGCTTGAAGTTCGCGGAGTTCCCGCAGAATTCGCTCGGCCTCGGCGATATCGAGACGGGAGATGGCGAATCCGACATGGGCGAGAACGAAGTCGCCGACCTGGACCTCGGGCAGATAGGCCAGGGAGATCTCCTGGCGGACACCCTCGAAATCGACGGTGCCGCGGCGGTCAAAGCCCTCGCCTTCGGTAAGGGCCACGACTTGTCCTGGAAGGGCAAGGCACATGAACTCAGAATCCCGGATCGTGAGGCGAACCGCCGGGGCTTTGGCCTGGCGGGGGTTTGACCTTCCCCACCCGCAGGGGGAAACGGATTTTCAGGTCGGAATCGAGGAGGACTTCGATCCAATGGGTGCCGGGTTCATGGAACTCGAGGTTGAGAAACAGCTCCACGTTGGTGGCGGTGGCCTCGGCATTCGGGAGTTTGACGGGAATCTTGCGCCCCTCGGCCACCAGCGTGCTCATGTCGGGCCGGAGAATCCGGGTATGCTGCTGAAACTCGCCTTCGCCGGAGCACCAGCGAGTGACCAGGAACATGCGGGCATGCCGAAACGGGAACTGGGGACTCCCGAGAGAATCGAACAAGCCGATCAGGATGAATTTTCCGGTTCGTTCCTGGCGGACATCGTCACAAAGCAATGTCGATTGCAAATCGGGAAGCATGGCCATCGGCGGCCTTCCTTTCTATAATGGGATGCAGGGGGGCATCCGAGCCATGATCAAGATACCTGCAACGCGGCGGCTTGGCAACGCCGACGAACCGGGCCGGGCGGGGCGCATCGGAGATTTGCGGCCGGAAGCCTCAGGGAACGGTTTCGACCTTGATGAAGTTGCTGGCGCCGGGGGTGCCGAGGGGGTACCCGGCGGTCACCACGACCGAATCGCCGGATTCGACCATGCCGGTACTTTTAGCGGCGCGGTGCATTTCCTCGAAGAGGCGGGCGAGGCGGGTGACCGGTGGAATCATCATGGGAAACACGCCGCGGACCAGGGCCAGCCGCCGAAAGACATCGGCATCCATGGTGCCGGCGAGGATGGGCTGCATGGGGCGGGCCTTGGCGGCCAGGCGGGCGCTGCCGCCCGTTTGGGTCGCCACCAGGAGGGCCTTGGCACCGATGGTTTCCGCGAGGGAGCAGGCCGCGCGGGCGAGGGCCTCGGATTCATCCGTGGTGGGTATCTGCCGCAATTCATGCCACCACGCACGGTATCCATAAGCCTTTTCGGCCTCCGTGGCGATGCGGGCCATGGTGAGGACGGATTCGACTGGATAGCGTCCCATGGCGCTTTCTTCCGAGAGCATGACGGCATCGGAGCCCTCGAGGACGGCATTGGTCACATCGGTGACTTCCGCGCGGGTCGGCCGGGGCGCCTCGGTCATGCTTTTAAGCATTTGAGTGGCGGTAATGACCGGCTTGCCGGCCTGGTTGGCCTTCTGGATGATGCGTCGCTGGGCGGTGGGCACTTGCTCGATGGGAATATCCACGCCCAAGTCGCCGCGCGCCACCATGAGGCCATCCACGGCCTGAATAATGCCGTCCAGATCGGCCAGGGCTTCGTGCTTCTCGATTTTGGCAATGATGGGCCGCAGGATGCCATGCTGGCGCATGAAGTCGCGGGCCACCGCGATATCGGCGGCGGAGCGCACGAACGAGAGGGCGACCACATCCACGCCCTGATCGAGGCCGAAGGCGAGATCGGCGTGATCCTTCGGGGTCAGGATCGGGGCGCGAATACTTCGGGACGGCAAATTGATCCCCTTCTGGCTGCTGAGCCGTCCGCCCAGGATGACGCGGCAATGGATATCCGGGCCGACGACCTTTTCCACGCGCAATTCAAGGGCGCCATCGGCCAGCAACAGCGTATCGCCGGGTTCGACATCTTGGGGCAATTCCCGATAAGTCAGGCCCACTTCGCGCTCGTTGCCCTCCACGTCCCGGGCGGTCAGGATAAACGGGTCCTCGGGCTTCAGCTCGACAAAACCATCGACAAACCTACCGGTTCGGATCTTGGGTCCGGCCAGATCCTGCAGCACGGCGACGGGGCGTCCGATTTCTTCGGAGAGGTGACGGATGCGGGCGATTTTCTCTGCGTGATCGGCGTGGTTGCCGTGGGAAAAATTGAGCCGGGCGACATCCATGCCGGCCTCGATCATTCGCTGAAGAGTTTCGGGGCTTTCGGAGGCGGGGCCGATGGTGCAGACAATCTTGGTTTTTCTCATGACAAGGCCACTATCCTTTGAATGAAAAGCCCGGTCAAGCGCCTTGCCCGAAGGCGTTCTCGATCCCTTCCAGGAGCCGGGGAACATTGCAGAAGTCCTCCACCACCAGGTCGGCGCCCCCCTCCAGGAGCTGGTGTGGGCTGCAATGGCCGGTGGCAACCCCGATGACGGTCAGGCCCAGCGCCTTGCCGGCGGCGACATCCATGAGAGTATCGCCCACGAGACAGACCGGGCCGCGGCCGGGGTGGTGGCCGCCCGACCGGGCGGCGTCCAAGGCGGCGCGCGCGATGTGCGCTCGATCGGGGTGGTCATCGCCAAATCCGCCGAAATCGAAATGATGATCGAGTTCCACGCTGGCCAACTTGATGTAGGCGCATTCCCGGATATTGCCGGTGACCAGCCCGAGCGCGGCGCCGCGCTCCGCCAGCCGTTCCAGAAAAGCATCGGCGCCGGGGATCATCCGGGCGGGGCGGGCCGCCAGGAGATGCCGCAACTCCTCTGCGATGCTTTGGAATATGCGCAGGACTTCCGTCTCGTGGAGGGGGCGGCCGCGGCGAGCCATGACCTGGTCCAGCACGCGCAAATCGGTGTTGCCGGCGAAGGCCACATACGCCAGGTCGTCGTCCACGCCCGTCACTCGCTCCAGTGCGCGCCTGAACGCCACGCGCCCGAGACCGCCGGTATCGACCAGCGTGCCGTCGATATCAAACAGCATGAGCCATGGATCCGTTGTCTGCATGTCGGGGACTCTACTGCATGGGCACCGATCGGTCATGGAGGAATTCGGGCCGTTTGGAATTGTCAGCCGACACCCGGAATGGCAGGCTGCCGGGGAGCAGAACGATGAACACCAGACACGGCATTGGCAGGCAGGCGGGCTTCGCGCTGATCGAAGTCCTGATTTCGCTGGGACTGTGCGCGCTGCTGGCGGCAACGGTCGCGGCGGTGGTGTCGTTTGCGGCCCGGGCGGATGAGTTCGCCGCGCTCGACGCAGATGCCGCGCTGCTCGTTCAGTCGATCTATGCCGCCCAACGGCTCCGTCCGGACGACCTCTTCGACGCGCCCGCGGGCTGGCGGATCGAACTGACCCGTGGCATTGAAGCGGCCGCGGATGGCCCGCCGACCTCCTGGCGCCAGGTGGAGGCCTTTGCCCGCGGCGACACTTCGCCGCGGTTTACCCTGCTGCTGCTGGACGAATCCCCATGAGGTCTTCTCCGAATCAAACGCTGATCCTTGTCGCCGCCGGGCTGGGCTGGAACCTGATGGAGAAGCACAAGCCCGCCACTCGGATCGCCTTTCGGCCGCTACAGGCTCCGCCCCTGTCGCTGACGTGTCCGGCGCAGGCGACCCTGCGGACGGGCCTGCCGCCCGCGCGACACGGCGTGGTGGCCTCGGGCTGGTTCCACGAGGATTTGAAGCGCCCGTTTTTCTGGGAGCAATCGGCGGCACTCGTCCGCGGCCGGCGCTCCTGGGAGGAGGCGCGACTCGCGGGCCAGACCGTCGGCATGGCGTTTTGGCAGCAAAGCCTGGGCGAGCGCCTGGACCTGGTGATCTCGCCCAAGCCGATCCACCGGCACCACGGGGGGATGTGGATGGACTGCTACACCCGCCCCGAACCGCTCTATGCCGAGTTGTGCGCCACCTTGGGCCGCCGCTTCGACCTGCACCATTACTGGGGTCCCCTGGCCCGCGCCCGCGTAGGCCGCTGGATTTCCGAAGCCGTGCTCCACATCCTGGGCCGGCCCGATGCCCCCGACCATCTGTTCGTGTATTTGCCTTCCTTGGACTACGACCAGCAGCGCCACGGCCCCGAATCGCTGCAGGCCGCGCATGCGCTCCGGGAAACCCTGAGCCAGATCGAGCCTCTGATCTCCGCCGCCGAGTCCGGCGGCCGCGAATGGCTGCTGACCGGCGACTACGCCATTGAGCCGACGGTCCCCGGTGGCGCCCTTTTCCCCAACCGCCTGCTGCGGGAGGCGGGGCTGTTTCACACGCGCGAGACCGCCGGCCGGCACTACCCCGACTTCTTCACGGGGCGCGCCTTTGCCGTGGTGGACCACCAGATTGCGCACGTCTATGTTCCCGCCTCCGCGGACTTGCCCAACGTGCGCGCTCTCCTGGAGGCGGTGCCCGGGGTTGGCGAGATTCTCGACCGTCCGGCTCAAACCGAGCGCGACCTCTACGATCCGGACCGGTCCGGCGACCTGCTGCTGACCGCCGCGGCCGGGCATTGGTTCGCCTATCCCTGGTGGACCGATCCGCGCCAGGCCCCGGACTACGCCCGGCACATGGACATCCACAACAAGCCCGGCTTCGATCCGTGCGAATTGTTCATGGGCTTCCCGCCGTGGAGCACATCGCAGAATACCGAGCGGATCCGCGGCACCCACGGCCGCTCCGGGCCGGGGCACGAGATCGCCGCGGCCGGACTGTTCCCCGCGGCGGCCACGTTCGGCGATCTGGCCGCCGCCCTTCGGGAGCGGTTCGCGCCACGAGCCTGAAAACGGTTGCAAGGCCCATCGATGCCGGTTCGCCGATTCCCGGGGGGCGCGATCGGTTCGCCTCCAGGCGGTCGCGTGGAATGGATTGCCATGCCCCGGCGCCGGCGCTAGAGTCCCGGCATGACTCGCGGAATCAAGCGCGCCGCATGGATCCTGAACACATGCGGCTTTGTGTTCTATCTGGCCTGGCTGGCCACGATGGGCGACCGGCAAATCCTGCGTGAGCAGGATGGCATTGTCTATTTCCTGCCGGTGATTCCCTTTTTCTTCGTCTACATGCTGATGATCGACCCGAAGCCGGCCAAGCCGGAACCCAGCGCCCCCGTCGCCAAGCCCGCCGGCCACGACGACGGGCACGATCCCGCCTGAGTTGCCCATGAATGCCGAACGCCGCGTCACGCACCTGTCTATCTGGGTGAATATCGGCCTTTCGGCATTGAAGTTTGCGGCGGGCAGCCTGGGCCGTTCACAGGCCCTGGTCGCCGACGCCATCCATTCGCTGTCCGACTGCGCCACGGACTTCGCGGTTCTGATCGGGTTGCGCCTATCGTCGAAACCGCGCGATCGGGATCACGCCTATGGCCACGGCAAATACGAGACCCTCGCGGCGGCGATCGTCGGACTGGCGCTGGGACTCGCCGCGCTGCAAATTGCGGCCACGGCCATCGGGCGCATCTTCCTGGCCCTGCAGGGCGAGCCGCTTCCGGCCCCGGCCACCTATGCGTTCTGGGCCGCGCTGGCTTCCATCGCGGTGAAGGAATGGCTCTTTCAGGTCACCATGAAGGTCGCGCGCCGGACCCGCAGCGCGGCACTGGAGGCCAACGCCTGGCATCACCGCTCCGATGCGCTCTCCTCCATCGCCACGGCGGCCGGCGTGGGCGCGGCCTCGATGCTCGGCCACGAGTGGCGCATCCTCGACCCCATCGCCGCGCTATTCGTCAGCCTGTTCCTCCTGCGCGTCAGTTGGAGCATTCTGCACCGCCAGGTCGGGACCCTGACCGACCAGAACCTCTCGGCGGAGGTCTGTGCGGAAATCCTGGAGATGGCGGGGGCGGTGCCGGGCATCGAGCAGCCCCACAACCTGCGCACCCGGATGGTCGGGCGCACGCCGGTGATCGATCTGCACATCCGCCTGCCGGCCGACATGCCCCTGCACGAGGCCCACGCGATTGCCTCCCGGCTCGAGCAGGCCCTCCAGCAACGCTTCGGCAAAGAAACCATTGCCAACCTCCACCTGGAGCCCTATTCTGGCCTGTTCGATTGATTGCGGAAAGGATGCGCGATGGAACAAGGATCCAAAACCCTGCTGCTGATACTGGCCACGGCGCTGCTGATGGGCGCGCTGGTGGTTGCCTTCAACCCGGCCTATCGCCAGACCTTCCTGGCCCAGCTTCGCGGCGAACCCGCCGCATCGCTGATCTGGAAGTCCAATCGCGAGTACTATCCGGCCATTGCGCCGCCGACGGCCGGCGACGGGCCCGCCGCCCCGGCCCCGTCCCCCGCGGAGGACCACCATGACGCAGAATAAACTGATCGGCTTTTGCTATTGCTTCATCATTGGCATCGCCCTGGCGATGGCATTCCCGCTGGGCTCGGCGGCGGTCACGCCGCTCTGGATGGCGACCGCGATCCTGGGCGCGGCCGCTCTTGGCGCGGTCATCACCGCCCGCCGCCTGCGCCCCCCCGTCGACGACGACTCCCCCTATGCCCAGCCCGTGCGCCTCGACAGCCTTCACGCCACCGCCTGGGTGCTGCTGCTGATCGCCGGAGTGGTCTTCGGCTATGCGCGCTACCTCACTATGATCCAGCCGCCGGACCGAACCCTCGGCCAGTTCCGGTTCGGAACCGAGGAATCCACGTGGACGCCCGGCGCTCCGATGTCCGAATCCTCCTTTTTGAAAATCCGCACCCTCACGCCGATTGAAGAAGATGTGCAACTGCGCCTCTCCGGACGCCTGGAAGCCTTCCAGCCGGTGACGGATGACGATGGCGTGCCGATCCTGGACCGCAAGGGCCGCTGGCTCTTCACCCAGACCGATGTGGATCAGGCCAGCGACGTGATCGAGATCCCGGCGGGTACGCCGGCGGGCATCGAGGTCCTGGTTCAGCAGCCCTTCACCCATCTGGACAAGGTCGAGGCCCTGAACCGCCCCGCCGCGGGGGCGATCGCCCTGCTGCAGCCGGTCAATACCGTATCGCTCTTCGCGCGCAGCGGCCGCAACGTCGTGCCGATCCGCATGCTCGGGCGCATCACCGCCGATCCGTGGGTCTACGACTTCAAGACCGTGCTCTCGATCACCCCCGACTACATCCAGTACCAGCCCGACGGCCCGTATCTGCGCGTGACCCGCCAGAACGTGCGCGTGACCGTGAACCCCGATCTGCCCGGCTACGAACGGCTGGCGCGCTCCACGGCCTACGGCTACGACGTCGCCCTGACGGGCGAGCTGCTGGCCCCGCCCGGCGCGGCCAACGTCGGCACCTTCGACCAGGCCAACTACCTGCGCAACCACAACATCGGCGGGCAGATGATGCTGCGCAACCCGTCCGACGGCTCGCCGGCGCTGTCGATCGTCGTGCCGCAGGGCTCGGACCGGCCCCGCGAGGGCAACGGGCTGGTCGAGTTCTCGCTCTATCTGCGCGACGAAATGGTGCGGGTGATCAAGCAGACGATGCCTCAGCCCAACTCCGCGTTCATCGGCGCGGTCACCCTGGGCCTGCGCTACGGCATGCACAGCACCCTGTCGATCGCCTCCGACCAGCATGCCGATGGCGTCATCGCGCCCATCGTCGATATTGGCGAAGACAGCGGTCTGCTCATCGCCGATGAATTCCGCGCCTCCGGCATCAACCACGTGCTGGCGGTTTCCGGGCTGCACGTCACCATCATCACCATCATGTTCATGGGCATCTTCACGCTGCTCAAGGTATCCAAGAAGGTCTATGTGCCGTTCGTGATCTTCACCCTGGTCATTTTCGCCATCATCACCGGCGCGCGGCCCTCGACGCTGCGCGCCGTCATCATGAACTCGCTGTTCCTGCTGACCTGGGGCTACATGGGCCAGGGCGTGCGCTCGTCGGCGCTGCTCGGCGTGCCGGTTGCCGGCTTCATCATCCTGCTGCAGAATCCGGCCATGGTGGTGGATCCGTCCTTCACGCTCTCCTTCGGCGCGATCCTGTCGCTGGCCCTGCTGACCCAGCCGTTCTTCGACATTCTGAAGAAATTCTCCGGCAACAACTTCGTGGCGTTGATCCTCATGGCGGCGGTGCTCACGTGGGTCTTCGCCCGCCACTGGCTGCTGGTGGAAACCGCGCGCTTCTGGATCGCCTACGCCCTGCTGGGCGTCGTGCTGTTCGGCCTGGCCGGACTCCTGACCCGGCGCGGCCTCAAGCTCATCGGCAACTACGGCTTTGCAGACATCCATCCGGGCATCGCCGGATTCATCGCGGCCCAGTTCGGCATCCAGGTCGGCATGATGATTCCCCTCTCGGCGTATTACTTCTTCCGCTGGCCCGTCGCCGGGGCCTACGCCAACCTGCTGGCCATTCCGCTCGTCGGCGTCGTGCTGCAGCTTTCCATGCTGGCCGGCCTGATCGGGCTGATCCCCGGCATCGGCATTTACCTGGCCCTGCTGCTCAACGCCGCCAACTGGATCTTCTCGACGCTGTTCCTGCTGATTGGCCACTACTTCTCGCGCTGGTTCCTGTATCCCTTCGTGGCCAAGCCCACCCTGCGCTGGCTGTTCATCTACTATGCCGCCGTCGCCGTGTTCATCTGGTGGCGGCCCCTGTGGTTCCGGATCCTCCGCCCGCGCTGGAGCCGCGCCAGCCGCGGCGGACGCCTCGTGGCGACAGCCGCCGCCGCGCTGATCGTGGCCGCCGTGTTCGCCAGCGGCCATGCCGAGCGCGTGGCCCGCCGCCCCGCCGGGCAGCTCGACATCTCCATCCTCTCCGTCGGTTACGGATCGGCCATCGTGGTCGACACCCCCGGCCGCGAGACAATCTTGATCGATACCGGCTTTGTCCAGTCCTCCCCCGGCCGACGCAACGAGGCCGAACGGACCATCCTGCCCCACCTCTCCTATCGCCGAATCCAGCATCTCGACGCCCTGATCCTCACCTCCCCGAATCCCGAGCATGTCGCCGGCGCCGCTTCCCTCCTGCGCTATCTCGATGTCAACCGCCTCCTGCATCCCGCCTCCGTCGCGCCCGTGCTGGACAAAGGCGAACTGGCCGAGCTGCTTGCCCAGCGCGCGCGCGACCGGCTGAAAAACCGTCTGGCGGGCACCGCCATCCAGCCCCGTGTCCTTGCGGCGGGCGAGCGCCTGTTCGAAGCCGAGTACGACGGCAAGCCCTTCGCCATCGAAGTCATCGGCCCCGCCCCCGGCGATGCCAAGACGCCCCTCAGCCTGCGCATCGCCTATGGCGACTTCGCCCTGCTGATCCCCTCCGACCTCACCTTCCCCCAGCAGCAGGCCCTGCTGGATGTCGTGGCCGAGAACAACCTCCACGCCCAGGTCGTCATGGCGCCCAACCATGGCGTGGCCGGACTCGAGGGCATCACCATCGGCATGCCCAAGAACTACGCCCAAAACCAGGAAACCATCACCGGCGGACTCTTCCAGGCCGCCAAGGCCGAGGCCGTCATCTTCGAATTCGGCAACCCGCGGCCCGTTGTCGGCGACAAGTACCGCATCGCCCTGCGGCTGAATGGCTCGTCCATCCGCGCCGCCCAGGACGTCCTGCCCGGTGCCCGCATCCTGGCCACTGACACCGACGGCGCCATCACCGTCCGCTCCGATGGAACCGGCTATACCCTCGTCAGCCAATACGAAACTGCCGTTGGCTTCACCGACGCGCCCAGCACCCTGGAGGTCGGCTGGTAGGCCCCCCCTCCCGTTCGGATGGCCGCGACGCATGGTTTCGCCCTTCAAACCGACCCGCATCGACACCCAGGCCGACTTCGGCGTGCGCGAATGCCCCGGCTGCGCCGTCGAAGTCCCCGCCAACGAAAACCGCTGCCCCATCTGCGGCTACGAGTTCCCCACCCGCGGCCCCCTCCACCGCCATCTGGTCTGGATCGTCCTGGGCCTGCTCGCGCTGCTTTTGCTTCCCCTGATCCGGATCTTGTGGTAATGTTAGAAAATCATGAATGACAGTCTTCATCTGGATCCCGCCAACCGCACCCCCGCCCGGGCGAACGGCCAATGGAAGACGATCTGGCGTTTCCTGGCCCTCGCGGCGGCCATTGCCCTGATGGCGTTCGGCGCCGCCGGTTGCGATGGCGGCGACGACGACGATCTCTCCGGCCAATTGACGGTTACCGTCGACCCCAACTGCCAGGACGAAGGCTCCGTGCGCATCTGGCTGGACGGCAACTATCTCTTCCAACTGGCCCCCGGCGAAAGCCGCGCCCTGCCCTCCACCCCCGGCCAGCACCAACTCTATGCCGTCAACGACCGCGGCCGCGAATGGAATCGCAGCTTCTCCGTCAACGTGCTCGATTCCACCATCCTCCTGTCCTGCCAGTAACCTATTTCCGGTTTTCCACGCTGTGGAAAAACACGGCCCCCATTTTCCACGCTGTGGTCCGGCAGCTGCCGGATTCCATGCCGTGGAAAAAACTCTCCACCCGTCAAAAGGGGGTTGCCTTTGCCGTTCAACTCCGCCACAGTAAGTAGGCCCAAGGAGGTTTGGTTGCCGACACATCTATCATCCACGAAACCGGCGACAGCCGATCTGTTCGACAAACGGGATGAACCACGGATGAACACAGATCCACACGGATATCGATCCCGATCCGGGACCGTGATGGTTCCCTATCCGTGTTCATCCGTGGTTCAAATCGATTCCGGATTTTGGTTGTAGCCTCGCCCGCTGGGCGCGGGCCTGAAATGAGTTTCTAAAGGAACGAACAGGGACCCCGCCATGAAAACCACCACCACTCGACCCGTATTCGTTGCCATTGGGTTGATCCTGCTGCTTTCGCTGGCGGTGCAGGCGCAAGTGCCCCACACGATCAGCTACCAGGGGCGCGTGACCTCCGGGGGCATCAACGTCCACGGCCCGGGCTACTTCAAGTTTGCGCTGGTGAACGCCCTCGGCAACATGACCTATTGGAGCAACGACGGCACCAGCGCCAGCGGGAACGAGCCCGCGTCCCCCGTCATGCTGCCGGTGGCGGATGGGCTGTTCACCGTGATGCTGGGCGACACGTCCCTCCCGAACATGCTGGCGTTTATCTCGCCCTTTACCTTTGAGGGGTTCTCGAATGCCCACTTGCGCGTCTGGTTCAGCCTGAATGGCATGGTGTTTGATCGCCTCTCACCGGACCAGCCGTTGGGGTCGACGGCCTATGCGATGATGGCGGCGCGGGTGGCCCCGGGCGCCGTGGGCGCCAGCCAGTTGGCAGTGAATTCCGTCACGGCGGACAAGATCGCCTCCGGCACAATCACCAGCAACAAGATCGACTGGAACACGATGCCCCCCCGGAAAGGGTACACGGAAAACGGCTCATTTTTGACCGGGCCCATTGCCAGCGGCTTCAATTCCATTGCACTGGGCTTTGGCGCCCGGGCCATCGGGAATTACTCCGTGGTGGGCGGCGGCACGAACAATCAGGCCAGCGGACTCGGGGCAACGGTCGGCGGCGGCCAGCGCAATACCGCCGGGGACGACAATGCCACGGTGGGTGGCGGAGTGGGCAATCGGGCCATGGCCTGGGAAGCCACCGTCGGCGGCGGCTGGACCAACACCGCCAGCGGAATCCGTTCCACCGTGGGCGGCGGGTATCGCAACATCGCCGAGGGGCTGTATTCCACGGTCGGCGGAGGATCTCTCAATACGGCAACGGGCAATTATGCCACGGTGGCCGGCGGCGAGAAGAACGTGGCCAACGGCGATGGGGCCTTCGTTGGCGGCGGATTGGGCAATACCGCCCTGGGACGATACGCCACGATTCCCGGCGGTTACACCAACAGCGCCACGACCTATTCTTTTGCGGCCGGATACCGGGCCAAGGCGATCCATACCGGGTGCTTTGTCTGGTCCGATATGAGGTATGCCGATTTTTCGTCCACGCGAAGCAACCAGTTCCGGGTGCGTGCAGGCGGCGGCGCGCAGTTCGTGACCGTGGAAGGCAACTGGGATCTGGGCGCCACCGAGGGGGATTTCCGCATCGGCACCGATACGCATCGGCTCAAGATCGGTGTGGCCCAGGCCGGCGGCGGAGCGGGCGCCGTCTGGATGCGCCCGGCGGGCGGTATCGAACAACTGAACCTCTGGGCCCCGGGTGGCACCAGGGTGTTCAGCAGCGTCGCCCAAACCTCCGGCGTCCAGGTCGCCGCCGGCGGCGGTAGTTGGACCTCCATCAGCGACCGCAACATGAAGGAGGCATTCCAGCCGGTGGATCCGCTGGAAATCCTCGAAAAAGTGGCTTCCTTGCCGATCACGACCTGGAACTACAAGACGCAGGATGCCTCCATCCGCCACATCGGCCCCATGGCCCAGGATTTTTATGCCGCCTTCGGCGTGGGCGAGACGGATACCGGCATCGCCACCATTGATGCCGATGGCGTGGCGCTGGCGGCGATTCAGGGGGTGAACCGCAAGTTGGAAGAGGAAGTGGCCGAGTTGAAGGCCCGGATCGAGCGCCTGGAAGCCCTGATCGCCGGAATGCCGTAAACCAAAACCATGATAAACCACGGATGAACACAGATGAACACGGATATGGATCGAGACCGGATCTTTTCCCATCCGTGTCCATCCGTGTCCATCCGTGGTTCAAATTGATTCCGGATTCTGGGATCCATTGCGGCCGCGACCTCTGGGCGCGGGCTTGAGATGGGATTTTAAAAAGGAACAAACAGGAAGCCCGACATGAAGACCAACCGAACCATCCAGATCGTATTCATGGCCCTCGGCCTGATCCTGCTGTTGGCGCTGGCGGCGCAGGCGCAGGTGCCCCAGATGATGAGCTACCAGGGGCGGGTGACCGCCGGGGGCACCAACCTGAACGGCACTGGCTGGTTCAAGTTCGCGTTGGTGGATTCCAGCGGCTTCGTGCTGTACTGGAGCCATGACGGCACCGCGGTCTTCCCTCCGCCCTTCGAGCCGGACACGTCGGTCCCGCTTGCCGTGGCCGACGGTCTCTTTACCGTCATGCTGGGCGGGGATGCCATGGACCCGATCCATAATTCGGTCTTCTTGAACAACGACGCATGCCTGCGCGTCTGGTTCAGCGTAGACGATGTCACCTTCACCCAACTCACCCCGGACCAGCCGCTCGGATCGGTGGGATATGCCGCGATGGCGGCCCAGGTTTCCAACGGCGCCATTTTCGAAGATCAACTGGCGACCGGCGCGGTGACCGTGTTCAAAATCGCCAATGGCGCGGTGACGGGCACCAAGCTGGCGGCGGCGAGCGTCACGGGCGACAAGGTCGTCAACGGCACCATCACCAGCAACAAAATTGACTGGAGCACGATGCCGGACACGAGCCTGAAGGGCTATGCGGAGAATGGCTCCTTTGCGACAGCGCCGGTGGCGAGCGGCGACAATGCCATTGCCATGGGGCATGGGGCGGTGGCCAGCGAAGACCATGCCGTCGTGGGCGGGGGGTATGCCAACGTCGCAAGCGGCAGAAGCTCCACGATCGCGGGCGGCCGTTATCACGAGAGCAGCGGGATGGATGCAACGGTCGGCGGCGGATATGATAACACCGCCAGCGGCGAGGATTCTACGGTGGGCGGCGGAGCTTACAACACCGCCACCAACAACGGCGCTACGGTGGGCGGTGGCAGAGTCAACACCGCCAGAGGGATCGCCACCACGGTCGGCGGCGGCGCCCAGAACACGGCCAGCACCAACTACGCCACGATCAGCGGGGGCTGGACCAACCGCGCCAGCGGCTTCGCCTCTACAGTGGCGGGCGGTACTCTAAATCTCGCGGAGGGTTCCGCTTCGACCATCGGGGGAGGCACGAACAACACCGCCACCCGAGTGGGAGGCACGGTCGGTGGCGGCGAAACCAACACCGCCAGCGGTGAATTCTCCACGGTTGGCGGAGGCAGGCGCAACACCGCCAGTGGGCACAACTCCACTGCCGCCGGAGGCATAGATAACACGGCCGGCCACAACGCCGCCACGGTGGGCGGAGGCTCCGGAAACGCCGCCGGATACTTCCACGCCACAGTCGGGGGCGGCAACGCCAACACCGCCAGTGGCGACAGCGCCACAGTTGGCGGCGGTTTCACTAACACGGCCAGCGGGTTGTACGCCACGATCCCCGGAGGGCGCAACAACCTCGCCGCCAATTACGCCTTTGCCGCCGGGCGGCGTGCCAAGGCCAACCACCAGGGCGCGTTCGTTTGGGGGGATTCCACGGATGCAGACATTGCTTCCACCAACAACAACTCCGTCACGTTCCGCTGCAACGGGGGCGTTCGCTTCCAGAACACCTCGGGCGCGCAATATGCCCGCTGGTCTCCGGGCGAGGCGTCGTGGACCATTGTCAGCGACCGGAACCTCAAGGAAGGCTTCGTGCCCGTCGATCCGCAGGACGTGCTGGACAAGGTGGCGGCCCTGCCGATCAGCGAGTGGAACTACAAGGGCTACGAGCAACGCCATATCGGCCCCATGGCCCAGGACTTCCACGCGGCGTTTCCCCTGACGGGTTCCTCCGACGTCGTCCTCAACAGCCTGCATCTCGACGGCGTCGCGCTGGCGGCGATCCAGGGGTTGGTGGCGGAGGTCAGAGAACAGAGTGCAGAGGTCAGCGAGCAAAAGGCGGAGATTGGCCGGTTGACGGATGAAAACGCTGAACTGAAGGCGCGAATCGAGCGGCTGGAAGCCTTGATCGAGGGGGTGCAGTAGCCGGAACCGAAAGACGGGAGCAACCACGGATGAACACGGATGAACACGGATACAAATCCAAGGAGAAGCACGCGGATTATCTGGATCCCATCCGTGTCTATTTGTGACCATCCGTGGTTGAAACGATTGCAGATTCATGGATTCATTATAGCTGCGCCCGGCGGGCGCGGCTGTTCACGCAGGATGTAGAAAACGCACAATGAAGACTGGCATGAAAACAAACCGGACGATGAGAGCGGCTGCCGTTGCCGTGGGAGCGATGCTGCTGCTGGCGCTGGCGGCATCGGCGCAGGTGCCGACGATCATGAGCTATCAGGGGCGCGTAACCGTGGGCGGCATCAACTATACCGGCCCCGGCGAATTCAAATTCGCGCTGGTGAATGCCGCGGGCAACGCCACCTACTGGAGCAACGACGGCACGAGCGCCGCCGGAAGCGAACCGACGGCGGCGGTGGAGGTCGACGCGGAAGACGGGTTGTTCACCGTGTTCCTCGGCGACACCGCGTTGCCGAACATGACCGCCGTGGATGTCGCGGCGTTCCAGAACAACAACGTCCACCTGCGCATCTGGTTCCGCGAGGGTGCAACACCCTTCGAACAGCTTGCGCCCGATCAGCCGGTCGGATCGGTGGGCTACGCCATGATGTCGGCGCAGGTGGCCAACAACGCGATCGGCGCGAATCAACTGGCCGCCGGCGCCGTGACCGTGGACAAGCTCTCCATCAACAGCGTCAGCGCGGACAAGATCGTCAACAGCACCATCACCAGCAATAAAATCGACTGGAGCACGATGCCGGACACGCGTCTCAAGAGCTATGCGGAGAACGGTGCTTATGAGATTGCACCGGTCGCAACGGGTGACAATGCCACAGCCATAGGTTACGGGGCTCATGCCGATGGTGCTGGCAGCATGGTCGCCGGCGGTTCCCAGAATATATCGATGGGGGACTATTCTACGGCCGTGGGCGGTGCGGAGAACACCGCCGCAGCCAATTACTCCTTTGTGGCCGGTTATCGCGCCGCCGCCACAAATATCGGTGCTTTTGTCTGGGCGGATTCAACTGGAGAAGGGGCCATCAGCACGGCTGACAATCAAGTGACATTTAGCGCGGAGGGGGGCTTTCGGCATGTAGAGGGCACGAATGAATTTCTTATCAGGGGTGGTGTCGTAACGATCAACGATGAGCCGCTCGGCGGCACAAACGTGGCGGACATGGTTGCCCGAACCGGCGTCAACTCCAATGCAGCGGAAATCGCTATGTTGTATGACGAAAAGCTGACTTGGTCTGATGTGCCCGTCATGGCGAGCGTCCATGTTTGGGTTGATGAAAACACGAACTACCATGCACGTTCTGCGGATGGGGAACTGAACGTTCAGAGCGAAAGCTTTTCGGCCATCATGAACCGGCTCCTTATCGCGGATTACAAAGGCGCCATCATTGAAATCGGTCCGTCGAAAATATCGACCCGCCACTATCCGATCTTTGGCATTGACGCCCCGATCATCACTTCCGGTGAACCGTTCAGTGGATTTACGATTCGGGGCCGAGGAAACTACGGGACCACCATTGGTCCCGTCGATGGCTACGCGGGTCCGATGTTTGTGCTTACCAATCTGACGGGCATATTGCGCATCGAAAACATCCGGTTTCAGGCTGGTGTAGCAGGCAATAGCGAGAATACGAATATCGTTCTGGATGTGAGAAATGTATGCGAAATTCAAATTGCAGGTTGCGAGTTCGATCGATTCCGGGGAACGGCCATTCGCTATGAACCGTCTGTTACGCCGGCGCTTGGCGCATGGAATGCTATTCATCGGACATGGTTTGTTGCTCAGCGGGGAAGCGAGGCTCACCCTACGGTTCACCTTGTGGGGTCAAGAGAAACCATCGCGTCGCTGGATTTTCTGATCTCCGAATGCTACTTTTATACGGGAGCATCGGCCACTGGGTCCAAGTGTGTCTTGGTGGACGGGGGGTTTGATAATGTCCGTATCGTTGACAACCTCTTTTACATCGCTAACACCGCAAATGGTGCCGCGATCGAATTGACATGGGGGCGCGGAGCGACGATCGTGGGAAATAACTTTGACGTATTTTGGGGGCCGAGCCGCGGAGTTATCTTCAATCCGGGGGATCCCCATACCTTCCATTCAGTTGTTGTCGGCAATTCGTTTGGCAGATCATATTCAACCAATCTGGTTGTCGCCACCCCCTCCGTCCGGGGAGTTACCATAATGGCGAACAGTCTTGGCAACGGTTCGATGAACATTGCCCCTGATGCGGGCGTGAAGTTGGATTTTACGAAAACGGATGCCGATCTGTTGTATCAGCCGATTGGCGACTATGTGACAACGTCAGCGCTGTCCGCCTATGTGCCCGCCTCACGAACTGTGACGATCAATGGAATCACACAGTCGCTTAACGACGATTTGAATTTTACCATATTGGCTGAAGATGGCAGCCAAAGTGAAATGTCCATCCCCCCCAAAACACGGACGTTGGATTTCCAACCACTGGATCCGGGTAGTATGCTGAATAATATCGGACCCTTGCCATGCATCTCCTTGACTTGTATGGCTCAGGGCACCTTATTCTCGCATTTCGACCACATGATTCAAGAATGTGATACGCGGGTCGGCGTGGGCGAGACGGACACCTCCAACTCTGACATCGACACCGACGGCGTGGCGCTGGCGGCGATCCAGGGGGGCAACCGCAAGCTGGAAGCGGAGGTGGCCGGGCTGAAGGCCCGGATCGACCGGCTGGAAGCGCTGATCGCGGGGGTGGAGTAAACGGAACCGAAAGACGGGAGCAACCACGGATGAACACGGATGAACACGAATTGGGAAAAGCTTCATTCCCGATCCCCATCCGTGTCCATCTGTGTCCATCCGTGGTTAAATGAGCAAGGAGAAATGAGATGAATATCTGCCGGACGAAGAAGTCGATGATGGTTGGGTTGGGGACAGCGTTGCTGCTGGTTTTGACAGCGCAGGCGCAATACGCCATCGATTGGCACACGATGGATGGCGGGGGTGGGACGAGCACGGGCGGGATCTATGAGATTACCGGCACGATCGGCCAGCCGGACGCGGGCGCAACCATCCAGGGCGGCGACATCGCGCTGCAGGGCGGGTTCTGGGCGCTGATCGGCGTGATGCAGACCGACGGCGCGCCGGAGCTGCGCATCGCGAACAACCTGGACGGCACGGCAACGCTGTCGTGGGCGATGGCCGGGTCCGACGGGTTCCAGTTGCGGGTCGCCACCGATCTGGAATTGGAGGATTGGGCCGACGTGCCGGATGTGCCGGCCGTGGTGGGCGATCAGTATCAGGTGACCGTGTCCCTGACCGCCACCAAGCGCTATTACCAGTTGCGGAAACCTTGAAAGAAAATGCTGAAACGCTGAAAGGCTGAAATGAGGAGATGGAACAGCCTGTGAGACGGGTAACCACAGAATGCCGTGGGTTTCAAGACCCCCACGCCCTTGCGGTGTGGGTGAATGAGGTCTGTTCAGAGGCGGATATCCATTGCCATTCCGACCTTCTTCACCCACGGCGCAAGGCCGCGGGGGTCGGAAAAAACACTGAAACGCTGAACGACTCCTCCACCCAGTTTCAAGTTGCCAGTTTCAAACCACCGCCATTCCAATCCCCCCCATTTCAATTCAACACAGGAGAACAAGATGAAAACGACCATTACCTTGATCATGACGCTGCTGCTTGCGGGGCTGGGTTCCGCTCTGGCTGCCGAGCACGTTTGGGAGAACTTTGATCAGATGCCGCTGGGATCGGTGGCCAGTCAGACCAACTGGACGGGATTTTTCGCGGCGCGGACGGCGCAGGTGTCCAATGCGCAGGCCCACAGTCCCTCCAACAGCCTGCGGTTCCCCTGGAACACCAACTCGCCGAACGCGACGGCGGCCACCCATACCAACCTGAAGGTGCGGCTGGGCGGCCTGACGGGGAACGTGATGCGGGTGGACTTTCGGCTCTTTATCCCGAGCACCAATACGCCGTTCGCGGTGGCGCTGATCCCCTCGAGCGGCAATTCGCTGAATTTCATCCATCAGGGCGGGGTGGGGCGGATCGGGTTTGATCCGTACCACGCCACGCCGGTCCCGCTGGTTCCCAATGGCTTCGTGGAGGTCACGATGCTCTACCATGCCGGGCGCAATCAATACGCGCTGGAATATTTTGGCGAGCGGGTGGTGGACTGGGCCGCGGCGGAACGGGCCACGGCGGCAACGCAGTTCATCTCGGCCGTCTTCCTGCGGGCGGATGACACGCTGGCATCCCAGGGCAACATGTACGTGGACAACCTCCGCGTGGAGACCTATCCCTACGACGTCTGGGCCTGGTGGCGGTTCAACGGAGAAAATCCGATGCCCGAACAGCTTGGCCAGTTTGCGCCGGTCTGGAATACCGTGCTCTCCAGCCCGGCCGAAGCGGCTTCCGATCCGATTTGGGACGGATGGAACGAGTTCCACAACGAGGGCGCCGTCCAGTACGTGCTCACGGGTTCTGCCAGCAATACCGTGGCCACACCGACCACCGCCACCTGGACGCTGGAGACGGTGGTCCGCATCGCCGAAGACCATACCCAGACCCTGTTCCATTGGGGACGGGACCTGGGGTACACCTCGACGCAGGCCATGATCGAGTTGCGCTACGAGGCAACCAGCGGCCTTCGGGTCCTGCTCCGGGATGGCCAGCAAACCACGAGCGAGCACTTTTCCCAGGTGACAACTCCGTATGCCGCAGACGGACGCTGGCATCACGTTGCGTTGGTCAAGAGCGGCACCGATCTGCTGACGTATGTGGATTACCAGATGGTGGCCGCCACGCCGCTGAACGCCTTTGCCCGCGGAAACTATATGTTCGGCGCCGGAACCCATGCCGCCATCGGCCGAACCTTGAACAACGCCAATCAAGCGCGCGCCACGACGGCCATGGACGAAATCCGCTTTTCCAGCCGGTCCCTGGAGCCCTATGACCACCTCCAGCCGGCGCGGCCCGTGGTCGTCCGGATGGATCACGATCCCGGCGACAACACGTGGAACATGTACTTCAAAGGAATCCATGGCCGCCGCTACCGCATTGAAACCAGTCCCGTTCTCGGGCCCGGAGAAAACTGGACGGTTGAGGAAGACGACTACTTGGTGAACACGACGTTCAGCTATTTCTGGGCACCGGCCTCGGCGTCCAAGCGCTTCGTGCAGATCATCCGGAAATAGGCGGGGACGGTTGGAGGAACAACTGAAGCGCTGAAACGCTGGAAAGATCAGCCGGATGTGGCCACAAAGCGCACAGCGCGGCGGAGCCCCAACCAAAAGAATCGGAACTCAAGGAAACCGCCAAGCAGGAGAGCAGGAAACACAGGAAAACAGGACAAAACGGCACCAAACAACGTGCACAAATAGAACGAAGTGGGCGGATAGTCGTACAGAGATCACAAAGAAAGGCGACCCTCTTCACCCACGTCGCGGAATCGCGGGGTCGGGTTCTTCACTCAGTTACCAGTTTCACACCCCCACTATTCCATCATTCCATCATTTCATTATTCCAATATTCCATCATTCCAGTTCGCCCCCTTCAGTCTCCAATCCTATAGTGCACCCCGTTTTTTAGACAGTCCGATAAGTTAGAATTCAGGGGGTGGA
>CAYNSH010000018.1:0-46592 GCA_964399775.1 uncultured Verrucomicrobiota bacterium | reverse complement strand
GTCTGGTCGATATCTACGGAGCCTGCGGATTGTGCCTGGTGGAAGTGGAAGGCGCGCGCACGCTGATGGCGTCGTGTTCGTCGCCCTGCACCGATGGCATGGTGGTGCACGTCAACAGCCCCAAGGCCCGCGCCGCGCGAAAACAGGTTGTCGAACTGCTTCTGTCCGAACATGACGGCGATTGCCAGCTTTGCGAGCGCAACGAAGATTGCGAGCTGCGGCAACTGGCCAGCGACATGGGCATCCGTGACGTGGCCTATCGGGGCGAGCGCGCGGCGGCCCATATCGACCGCTCGACGCCCGGCCTGGTGCGCGACAACGCCAAGTGCGTCAAATGCCGCCGGTGCGTGACCGTCTGCACCCAGGTGCAGGGTGTCGGCGCGCTGTTCCCGCAGGGGCGCGGGTTTTCCACCGTGATTGGACCGGCGTTCGCGGCCGACCTCGACGGCGTGACCTGCGTACAGTGCGGGCAGTGCGCGGCGGTATGCCCGGTCGGCGCCATCACCGAGCGCAGCGCCATCGACGAGGTCTGGGCGGCGCTGGACCACCCGGGCAAGACCGTGATCGTCCAGACCGCCCCGGCCATCCGCGCGGCCCTGGGCGAGGAGTTCGGCTATCCGCCCGGCACGCGCGTGACCGGCCCAATGGTGACCGCCCTTCGCCAGATGGGCTTTGACGCGGTGTTCGACACCAACTTCACGGCCGACCTGACGATCATGGAGGAGGGCACGGAGCTGCTGACCCGCCTGAAAAAAGCGCTCGTGGACAAAGACAAGTCGGCGGCGCTGCCGATGTTTACGAGTTGCTCGCCGGGATGGATCCAGTTCGCCGAATTTTATTATCCGGCCTTTCTCGATCACCTCTCCACCTGCAAGTCGCCGCAGCAGATGTTTGGCGCGGTCGCCAAGACCTTCTATGCCCAGAAGATCGGGGTCCAGCCCGAGAACCTGGTCGTGGTGTCGGTGATGCCCTGTACGGCCAAGAAATTCGAAGCCCAGCGTCCGGAAATGAACGCCAGCGGCGTGCAGGATGTGGATTACGTGCTGACCACCCGCGAGCTGGCGCGGATGATCCGCCAGGCCAACCTGGCGTTCAGCGAGCTGCCGGACGGCGAGATGGACGCGCCGCTGGGCCTGTCCAGCGGCGCCGCCGACATCTTCGCCAAAACGGGCGGCGTGATGGAGGCCGCCCTGCGCACGGCCTATGAAATCGTGACCGGCCGGCCGCTGCCGGTCGACAATCTCCACGTCAAGCCGATCGAAGGACTCGAAGGCATCAAGGAGGCCGCGCTGAAGATCGAAGGCACCCAGCCATCGTGGTCGTTCCTGGAAGGCGTGGAATTGAGAGTGGCGGTCTCGCATGGCCTGGCGAACACGCGACGCCTGCTGGAGCGCATCCGGTCCGGCGAAGCCACGTATCACTTCGTGGAGGTGATGACCTGCCCCGGCGGCTGCATCGGCGGGGGAGGGCAGCCGCGCTTCACCGACGACAGCGTCCGTCTCAAGCGCATCTCCGCCATCTACGCCGAGGACGAGTCCAAGAAGCTGCGCAAGTCCCACGACAATCCGGCGGTGGCCGAGCTCTACAAGGATTTCCTGGGCGCTCCCCTTGGGCACAAGTCCCACGAGCTGCTGCACACCCACTACCACGCCCGGGAGCGGCGCTGAAGAACGGTTTCCACGGAGATTCTTCTTGCCCCGGTCCGCGATTCTGGCGGATAGTCACAGCATTTTACCGAAACAATTGATCGTGTGAAACCATGTCAGAATTAGCGAAACATGTGGATGCCAAGGCCATCGAGGCCAAATGGTATGCGTGGTGGAAGGAAAAGGGCTATTTCCACGCCGAGGCGGGGCAGGGGGGAAAGGCCTATACGATTGTGATCCCGCCCCCGAACGTGACGGGTTTCCTGCACATGGGCCACGCCCTGAACAATACGATCCAGGATGTGATGATCCGCCGCAAGCGCATGCAGGGGTTCACCACCGTGTGGGTGCCGGGGACCGACCACGCCGGCATCGCCACGCAGAACGCCGTGGAAAAGGACCTCAAAAAGCAGGGGAAGTCCCGGTGGGACATGCCGCGCGAGGAATTTCTCGAAAAGGTCTGGGCCTGGGCCACGCGCCATGGGGAAAGGATTCTCAGCCAGCTTGAAAAGCTGGGGGGAGCCTGCGACTGGGACCGCACCCGCTTCACCCTGGACGAGGGGTTGAGCGATGCGGTGGCCGAAACCTTCGTCCGGTTGTACGACAAGAAACTGATCTATCGCGGCGAATACATCATCAACTGGTGCCCGCGCTGCTGCACGGCGCTTTCCGACGAGGAAAGCGAGCACGAAGACCATGCTGGTCACCTCTACCACATCCGCTATCCGATCCAGGGCGGGCGCAAGAACCAGGGCGTGATCGTGGCCACGACCCGCCCCGAAACCCTGTTGGGCGACACCGCGGTGGCGGTCAACCCCCGCGACGACCGCTATGCCAAGCTCAAAGGCCGCCGGCTCGTCCTGCCGGTGCTGGGGCGGGAGATTCCCCTGATCGAAGACGATTTTGTGGATCCCCAGTTCGGCACCGGCGCGGTCAAGGTGACCCCCGCGCATGATCCCAACGACTTCGAAATGGGCCGCCGCCACGACCTGCCCATGATCAACGTCATGACCGACACCGGCATGATGAATGAGAATGCCGGCCCCTACCAGGGGCTGGATCGCTTCGAATGCCGCAAGAAAATCCTGGCCGATCTGGAAGAGGCCGGATTGCTGGTCAAAACGGACGCCCACGCGCACGCGATCGGCCACTGCTACCGATGCCACACGGTGGTGGAGCCGCGGCTGTCCCCGCAGTGGTTCGTGAAGATGAAGCCCCTGGCCCGCCCGGCCATCGAGGCCGTCAAGGATGGGCGCGTGCGGTTCGTGCCGGAGCGCTGGAACAAGGTCTACCTCGAATGGATGGAGAACATCCGCGATTGGTGCATCAGCCGGCAGATCTGGTGGGGGCACCGCATCCCCGTGTTTTACTGCGAGGAACCCGATTGCCAACACCAGTGGGCCGTCAAGGGACAGCCGCAAGCCTGCCCGCGCTGCGGATCGGACCGGATCCGCCAGGACCCCGACGTGCTCGACACGTGGTTTAGTTCCTGGTTGTGGCCGTTCAGCGTCTTCGGCTGGCCCAAAAAAACCGCGGATTTGGATCGTTTCTACCCCACGGACGACCTTGTCACGGCCCCGGACATCATATTCTTCTGGGTGGCGCGGATGGTCATGGCCGGCCTGGAGTTCATGGGCGAGGTGCCCTTTCATCGCGTATATATTCACGGCATGGTGCGCGACAACCAGGGCCGCAAGATGAGCAAGAGCCTGGGCAACTCGATCGACCCGGTCGACATCATTCAGGATTTCAGCGCCGACGCCCTGCGCTTCAGTCTGATCGCCCTGACGGCGACCGGGCAGGATGTCTATATCTCCAAGGAAAAATTCGAGTTGGGGCGCAATTTTGGGACCAAGATTTGGAATGCGGCGCGCTTTTTGCAGATACATACGGGCGAACAGGTCATCGATGTGGCCCATCCGGAGTTCGATCCGGGGCTGCTGACGGCCGATGACCAGCACATTCTGGCGCTGTTGCACAAGACCATCACCACCTGCGATGAGAACCTGGATCGCTGCCGTTTCAACGACTACGCCAAGTCCATCTACGATTTCTTCTGGCACGAGTACTGCGACTGGTATGTGGAATATGCCAAGCTGCCCCTGAACGGCGACGATTCCGCCCGCAAGTCCCAGGTGCTTGGCGTGATGCACTACGTGCTGTCGCGCGCGCTGTGCCTGCTGCATCCGGTCATGCCCTTCCTGACCGAGGAGCTTTGGCAGGGGATGGGCTATGCGGCGATGGCCGAATCCATCATGATCGCCCCCTGGCCCGAAGCCCTTGATGAGGAGGAACTGGCCTCCTGGGGCGTGCAGCCCGAAGCCGTGGCGTACGTCGATGCCAAGCACGCCGCGATTGGGCTGGCCCGCAACCTGCGCGCGGATTACGGCCTGGCGCCTTCCCAGGCCGCCGACTTCGTCCTGCGACCAGCGGATGCCGCGATCGGCGAGCAGGTTCGCGCCGACCGCGCGGCCTACCGGCCCTATCTCCGCGCCCAAAAGCTCGAAGTGGAGGCCGAATTCACTCCCGCGCGTCCCATGCCCAGCGTCATCACGCCCCTTGGCACTCTGTTCATGTCTCTGGAGGGTCATGTGGATATCGAGGCCGAGCGCCGCCGCCTGTCCGAGCAACTGACCAAGACCGAGCAGGACCTCGAGGCGGCCGGTCGGCGCCTGGACAACGTCAACTTCGTCAGCCGTGCACCGGCCGACGTGGTGGAGCAGGCTCGCGTTCGCAAGCGCGAGTTGCAGGAAAAGCGAAACAAACTCGCCAAGTTGATCGATGCCATGACCGCATCGTAGACCTGGTCTGGAAGCACCGGTAAGGAGATAACGCCCCATGGCCAAGGAACTGGCATTTGTCCTGATCAACCCCTACACCGTCGCCAAATCGCGTACCGGGGGTGTCATTGCCCGCTACATCAGCCGCACCGGGCTGGATTTTGTGGCCACGCGCATGTTCGCGCCCAACGCCGAACTCGCCCACGCCTATGCCGAACTGATCCGCAACGATCTCGACGTCGATCCGATTGTTCGCCCGTTGCTGGCGGATTACATCGAGCGCGAATACGGCCCCGACCCGGTCACCGGCCGCCGCAAGCGCGTCATGATGCTGCTGTTCGAGGGGGAAGACGCCATCCAGCGCGTCAAGGACGTCACCGGCCCGATTCGCCCCACCAACAGCGGGGAAGGCGTACGCGACACCTTCGGCGACTACATCCTCGATCCCGCCGGCGCGATCCACTACCTCGAGCCCGCCGTCTTCATTGGGCCCAACCCGAATTCCACGGCCGAGGCTCTCAAGCTCTGGGCCCTCTATACCGACGAGTGCGGCGGCGTGGTTGACGCGGCCGGCGACGTGCCCCAGGGCGAAACCCTCGAAGAGGCCCTGGTCATCATCAAACCCGACAACTTCCGCTTCGCCAGCGCCCGTCCCGGGCTCATCATCGACATCTTCTCCCGCTCCGGCCTGCGCATCGTCGCCGCGAAGCTCCATCGCATGACCGTCGCCGAAGCCGAAGAGTTCTACGGCCCCGTCCGCCATGTTCTCCGGGAAAAGCTCAAGGGCATGGTGATCGAACGCGCCGCCAAGGCGGCTTCCGCCGAGCTGAGCATGGAAATCCCGGACGAGGCCAAGGCCCGGCTGGGCGAGGTCCTCGCGCCGCTCTACGGCGACCATCAATTCTACCAGATCGTCCAGTTCATGACTGGCCGCTGGGGCGCGGGCCTGCTGGAAGAAGAAAAGGCCAAGCCCGGCACCCTCCAATGCCTGCTGCTGGTCTATGCCGGTGTCGGCGCCATCGCGCGCATTCGCGACATCCTGGGCCCCACCGATCCCAGCAAGGCGCTTCCCGGATCCGTTCGCCGCGAGTTTGGCCAGGACATCATGGTCAACGCCGCCCACGCTTCCGATTCCACTGAAAACGCCCGGCGCGAAATGCGCATCACTCAGGTCGGCGCCGACACGATCCGCCCCTGGGTCGAATCCTATTACCCCTGAACCCGCGTCCAACCGCAACCCCGCCAACCCCCAACCCCCGGAGGCTGACATGTTCTTCACCCCAATCGAACCCGCTCCCGCCGATCCCATCCTCGGCCTGACCGAAGCCTATCGAAAAGATCCGCGCTCCCCGAAGGTCAATCTCGGGGTCGGGGTATTCGTGGACGACCAAGGCCAGACGCCGGTTCTCGAGTGCGTCAAGCGCGCGGAGCGCCTGTTGTGGGAAAGTGAAAAGACCAAGGGCTACACCCCGATCAACGGTCCCGCCGAATTCGGCGAAGCGGTCGCGCATCTCGTATTCGGCAGCGATTTCCATGGCCTGGCCGCCCACAGCGTGGCCGTGGCCCAGACCCCTGGCGGCACCGGCGCCCTGCGGGTCGGCGCGGAGCTGCTCCAGGCGTTTCGTTCCGGCGGCACCGTCTGGATGCCCCATCCCACCTGGGGCAACCACGGCGGGGTGTACGCCGCCGCTGGCCTCGCCACGAAGAGCTATCCCTACTACGATCCCGCCACCAAGGGCGTGGATATCGACGCCATGTGCGCCGCGCTCGAGAAGGTGCCCGCCGGCGATGTCGTCTTGCTGCACGTCTGCTGCCACAATCCCACCGGGGCCGATCTCGATGCCGCCCAGTGGACGCGGGTGGGGGATGTCGCCGCCCAGGCCGGCTGGCTGCCCTTTTTCGACTTCGCCTACCAGGGATTCAGCGTCGGTCTCGAGGAGGATCGCACCGGACTCCTGGCCGTTCTCCAGAAGGTGCCAGAAGCCCTCGTCGCGTCTTCTTTCTCCAAGAACATGGGGCTCTACGGGGAGCGCGTCGGCGCCCTGTTGCTCGTGGCCGAAAGCGCCAAGGCCGCCGAAGCATCGCTGTCGCAGGTCAAGCGCCTCGTGCGCGTGCTCTATTCTAACCCGCCCAAACACGGCGCGGCCCTCGCCCGGATCGTGCTCGAAGACGCGGAACTGCGCAAGCGGTGGGTGGAAGAAGTCGAAGCCATGCGCCTGCGCATCCAGGGCGTCCGGCAGGATCTGGTGGAAGGGCTTGCCGCGCGCGAAACCGGCATCGACTTCTCCTTCATCGTCCGACAGAACGGCATGTTCTCGTTCAGCGGACTCGGCGAGGCCCAGGTCGAATTCCTGCGCGAGCAAAAAGCCATCTACATGGTCAAGGGCGGACGCATCAACGTCGCCGGCCTCACGTCGGCCAACCTGGACTACGTCTGCGACTCCATCGCCGAGAGCCTCCAGCTCTGAGGTTGCGTTTTCCATGGCGTGGAAAACATTTTTCCACAGCATGGAAAATTTCGCGGGACGTTTTCCACGGCATGGAAAATCCCGCGCCGCGCGACCTGACCGGGGGATACGTTCATGGGGAACCGAGGTGGACGGTGGCGTGGCGTTCGCGGCCGTCGTCGATGAGATGGATTTTTCCGTCGGGCTGTTCGATGCCGTCGAGCCAGAGCTGGCGGGTCTGGGTGGTGTCGGGGCCGACTTTCTTGAGTTCGACGTGGTAGAAGGTGTTGCGATAGCGGTAGGTGAGCTTGAACTGGGTCCAGTCGGGGGGGAGGAGGGGAGCGAAGGAGAGGGTGTCGGCCTGGATGCGGATGCCGAGGAGGTGTTCGACGTAGAACTGGTAGAGCCAGGCGGCGGAGCCGGTGTACCAGCTCCAGCCGCCTTCGCCTTCGTGGCCCTCGGCGGTGTAGAGATCGGCGGCGAGGACATAGGGCTCGAGTTTGTAGCGGGCGGCGGCCGCCGGGGTGTCGGCGTGGCGGACGGGGTTGAGGAGGCGGGCGAGTTCCCAGGCGCGGTCGGTCTGCTTGAGGGCGGCGCAGGCCATGGCGACCCAGACGGCGGCGTGAGTGTACTGTCCGCCGTTTTCGCGGACGCCGGGGACGTATCCCTTGATATAGCCGGGGTCCCAGGGGGCGGAGTCGAAGGGGGGAGTGAAGAGGCGGATGAGGCCGTTTTCTCGATCCACGAGTCGGTCGAGGGCGGATTGGAGGGCGGTTTGGGCGCGCTGGGGATTGGCGCCGGCGAGGACGGCCCAGCTTTGGGGGAGGGAGTCGATCTGGCATTCGGGGGATTGGGCGGAGCCCAGCGGGGTGCCGTCGTCGAAGAAGGCGCGCAGGTACCAGTCGCCGTCCCAGGCGTGGGTATCGAGGGCGTCGGCAAGTTGTTTTGCGGCGGCGGTGCATTCGTCGGCGAAGGGGGTGTCGCCGCGGGCGGCGGCGAGGGGGGCGAAGTCGAGGAGGACGCGTCGGAGGAAGAAGGCGAGCCAGACGCTTTCGCCTTTTCCTTCGTGGCCGACGCGGTTCATGCCGTCGTTCCAGTCGCCGGCGCCGATGAGGGGGAGTCCGTGGGGACCGGAGGTGGACGCGCGGCGGATGGCGCGGACGCAGTGGTCGTAGAGGGGGGCGGTTTCGTCGGTGGTGCGGGGCAGGTCGTAGACGGATTCTTCGTCGGGGTTGAGGGGGCGGGCGTCGAGGAAGGGGGCGGGCTCGTCGAGGACGCCGGTGTCGCCGGTGGCGGTGACGTAGCGGGCGGCGACGTAGGGGAGCCAGAGGAGGTCGTCGGTGATTTTGGTGCGGACGCCGCGTCCGACGGGGGGATGCCACCAGTGCTGGACGTCGCCTTCGCGGAACTGTCGGGCGGCGGAGACGAGAAGGTGGTCGCGGGTGAGCCAAGGGCATTCGTGGAGGAAGGCGAGGGAGTCCTGGAGCTGGTCGCGGAAGCCGAAGGCGCCGCCGGACTGGTAGAAGCCGGTGCGTCCCCAAAAGCGGGCGGAGAGGACCTGGTAGAGGAGCCAGTGGTTGACGAGGAAGTTGAGGGAGGGGTCGGGGGTTTCGACGTAGATGCCGCCAAGCTGGCGCTGCCAGAACTGCCAGACTTCCTCGAGGGCCTGGCGGGCGCCGTTGACGCCGCCCTGGCGGCGGAGGATGTCGCGGGCTTCGTCTTCGGAGGCGGCGGCGCCGAGGGAGAAGGTGATGCGGATCTCGTCGCTGGGGGGGATTTCAAAGGGGGCGAGGAAGGCGGCGCAGGGGTCGAGGGCGGCGCCGACGCGGTTGGAGAGGCGTTCGCGGTGGAGGGCGGCGGGATCGGCGAGGGTGCCGTTGCGGCCGATGAATTCGAGGCGGTCGGCGGTGAGGGTGCGGTCGGCGGCGCTGCAGTGGAAGAAGGCGATGCGGTCGGCGAAGTCGAGGTGGAAGGGGTTCTGGGCGAAGAGGGCGCCGCTTTGGGGGTCGAGGCGGGTGACGACGTGCATGGCGTTTTGTTCGCGGCGTTCGCCGAGGACCCATTCGACATAGGCGGCGACGGAGATGCGTCGGGGGCGGTCGGTGGTGTTGCGCAGGATGAGGGAGGTGAATTTGACGGGGGCGGAGAGGGCGACGTGGACGGTGGCTTCGCAGGCGAGGCCGTCTTCGGTGCGTTCGAAGACGGTATAGCCGTGGCCGTGGCGGCAGACGACGGGGGAGCGGCCGGGGGCGGGGCGCGGGGAGGGGGACCAGATGTGGCCGGTTTCGTCGTCGCGGATGTAGAGGGCTTCGCCGGTGAGGTCGGAGACGGGGTCGTTGTGCCAGGGGGTGAGGCGGAACTGGTGGGCGTTTTCGCGCCAGGTGTAGGCGGAGCCGGATTCGCTGACGACGGTGCCGAAGGCGGGGTTGGCGATGACGTTGACCCAGGGGGCGGGGGGAACGGTGCCGGGGGGGAGTTGGAGGATGTATTCGCGTCCGTCGGGGGTGAAGCCACCGATGCCGTTGAAGCATTCGAGCGGACGGAAGGGGAGGGGTGCGGGGGGCTTGGGCTTGGCGGCGGGGGGCGGGACGTCGAGGTCGGGGATGTCGGGTTCGGGGACGACGCGGCGGTCAATCTGGTCGGCGAGGGTGCCGTAGCGGTCGCTGAAGACGAGGCGGGAGACGGCGCGGAAGAGGAGGCGGTCTTCTTCGGGAACCTGGTCGATGTTGCGGACGAAGATGCCGCCGGGCTGGTCGAGGAGCTTGCCTTCGGTGCCGGCCTGGACGAGGCCGATGATGGCGTCGAGGAGATTCTGGCGGTAGCCGGCGTAGGCTTCGGACCAGATGACGAGGTCGGCTTCGAGGCCTTTCTGTCGCCAGTAGGTGTGGGCCTGGACGAGGCTGCGGACAAGGTCGAGGTTGGCCTGGTCGGTGATGGAAAGCAGGACGATGGGGCGGTCGCCGGAGATGCCGTAGCTCCAGAGGGCGGACTGGTTGCGGCGGTTGGCGGCGATGACGTTGGCGCGTCCGCGGCGGTGGGCGCTGGCGTAGAGGAGGGAGCCGGCAAGTCGGGCGTAGTTCTGGACGTCGGCCTCGCTGACGCGGAGCTGGTGCAGGAGGACCTGGCTGCGGGTCCAGGCGAGCGAGAAAATGCGTTCGGGCATACGGGGGTCGTGGCAACGGTCGACGTAGACGTCCACGGCGGCACGGTCGGGGGCGAGGCCGAGGAAGGCGTTGACGCGGATGGTTTCGCCGGGCTCGATGCGGACGCGGTAGCGGATGGCGGCGGCGGGATCGAGGACAAGGCCGGCGCGGTCGGGGAGGGGCCCGGGGGCGTCGAGGGCGGTGGGGTTGCGCAGGGTGCGCCCGCGGCCGATGAAGGCGGCGCGGTCGGTTTCGAAGGTGGGTCCGCGCAGGACGGTGCCGCCAGACACGAAGAGGGTGTGGAAGAGCCAGGGATGGGTTTCGCCGGCGGAACGGGGGCGGCGGGAGAAGACGAGGGAGGCCTTGTCGCGGGCGGTGAAGGCCTGGACGAAGAGCTTGTGGAAGGCGGGATGCGCGGCTTCGCCGCGGCCGTTGAGGAGGACGACTTCGGCGTAGCTGGTAATCTCGACAGTGCGGGCGCGGCGGGCGAGATTGGTGAGGGAGAGCTGGCGCAGTTCCATGTCGTCTTCGGGGCAGACGGCGATCTGGAGGCGGTTTTGGAACTGGTGGATGGCGGTATTGAATTCGGCGGAGCCCTGGGAGAAGACGGCTTCGTAGCGGTCGAAGTCGGGGGCGAGGGGCTGGAAGGCGGGGGACCAGGTGCGGTGGGTGTCCACTTCGCGCAGGAAGAAGAAGAAGCCGTGGGCGTCCTGGACGGCGTCTTCGCGCCAACGGGTGAGGTCAAGGTTGTTCCAGCGGGAGTAGCCGCCGCCGGCGTTGGTGACCATGACGTGGTAGGCGCCGTTGGTGAGCAGATGGACTTCGGGGACGGGGGTATCCGGGGTGTCGAAGACGCGGTACATGGCCTGGAAGGAGTCGTCGGCGCGGCCGCCGGCGGTTTCGGCGACGGCGGCGGTGGCGCGGACGCGGGGGCGGGCGAGGGGGATGCGTTCTTGTAGAAGCAGGAGGCAGGATTGGAGGTGAGGGTCGGCCATGAAACGGCGCTGCATGGGCTGGCCGTGGAGCAGGTGGTCCATGGCGAGCAGGCTCATGCCGCTGTGGTGGGCCATCCAGGAGCGGACAATGGCGAACGGTTCGCCGGCGGGGATGCGGGCGGGGGTGTGGTCGATGGCTTCGTAGAGGCCGAAGCGCCCGACGGCGCCGGCGTCGGCGAGGTGTCGGAGGTTGCGGGCGGCGGGACGGGGGGCGACCATGAGGGCCATGGCGGCGGCGTAGGGGGCCATGACGAGGTCGTCGGCGAGTCCGCGCTTCATGCCGAGAGTGGGGACGCCGAAGGGGCGGTACTGGTAGATGCGATGGGCATCCACCTGGTTGTAGCCGGATTCGGAAATGCCCCAGGGGATGCCGGCGCGGCGGGCGTAGCGGATCTGGCGGCGGACGGATTCACGGCAGGTTTCGTGCAGGAGGGTGCCGTCGTAGGAGGGCATGACGAGCATGGGCATGAGGTACTCGAACATGGAGCCGCTCCAGGAGGCGAGGACGGGGGCGCCGCCGCCGGGAGCAAGGCGGCGGCCGAGATGGAACCAGTGTTCGAGGGGGAGCTGTCCGCGGGCGACACCGACGAAACTGGCGAGGCGGCATTCGGAGGCGAGCAGGTCGTAGTAGCCGGGATCGCGGGCGTGGGATTCGAGGTTGTAGCCGATGGAGAGGAGGTGGCGTTTGGCGTCGTAGAGAAAATCGAGGTCGCTGTTGGCGAGTTCGGCGCACGGGTCGCGGAGGGCGTTAAGCGCGGCGATGCGTTCGGCGGCGCGTTCGCTGGCGAGGCGGAAATGTTCGGTCCAGTGGCGTTCGCCGGGGGTGCCCGGCGGCAGGAGGGATTCGCGCCGCTGGTGGAGGGTGGCGAGGGTGCGCAGAACGGGGAGGGCTTCGAGTTCGCGGCGGGCGGCCTCGGGGAGATCGGAGAGATCGTCGCCGGCCCAGGGGGCAAAGAGGCGCAGTTCGCCGGCGAAGTCGTCGAGCTGGGACTGGAGGGCGTCGCGCCAGAAGGCGGGTTCGGGATCGGGGGCGAGGGTGTCGGCCAGCGCCGCGGCGTCGGCGGTCAAGGTGTCGAGCAGGCGGAGGATATCGCTCGGGGCGGCTGGGGCGCCGGTGAGGGCGTCGCGCCAGCCGCGCACGGCGCGGAGGGCGCGCTGGATCGCGTCGGCATCGAGGGATTGGCGGCGGGCGGCGGCGTGGATTTCTTCGAGGAGGACATCGGCGGTATCGGCGAGGCCGTCGCGCCAGGCGCGGGGCAGGACGGGGGCGTCGAGCTGTTCGGCGAGGCCGGCGCGCAGGACGATGAGCATGCCGGTCAGGTTGCCGCTGTCGACGGTGGAGACATAGAGCGGGTGGAGGGGCTTGAGGGAGCGGGTGTCGTACCAGTTGTAGAAGTGTCCGCGGTAGCGTTCGAGGCGTTCGAGGGTCTCGAAGGTGTGCTGGATGCGGGCGACGAGGCGTCCGGGGGAAAGATAGCCGAAGTCGGCGGCGGCGAGGGTGCCGGCGAGGGCCATGCCGATATTGGTGGGCGAGGTGCGGTTGGCCAGGGATTCAGGGGATTCCTGGAAGTTGTCGGGCGGCAGCCAGTGGGTGTCGGGCCCCACAAAGTGTTCGAAATAGGCCCAGGTGCGGCGGGCGATGCGCCGCAGGAAGCGGCGCTGGGCGGCGTGGAGCGGATGGCCCCGGGGCGGGCGGGTGACGCTGATGACCCAGGCGGCGACGGGAGAGAAAAACCACGCGCCGCAGAGGACGAGAAGAATCACGGGCGGAGGAGTGCCCGGCAGGAGGGCGGGGGCGGCGGCGAAGGCGGCGGCGAGAGCCGGTTCGCCGGCCATTTTGAACAGGACGTGGGGCAGGGAGGTGCGGGCGGTTTTTGCGGTATGGCTGGCGGTCTGCCACTCGAGCAGGTGGCGGCCGTTGCGCAGGCGCACGAAGACACGGACAATGGCATCGAGATAAACGATGGCGTGGTGCGGGGTGAAGAGCAGTTCCAGGAGGTCGAGGATCCAGCCTCGGGCTTCGGCGGCGACGGCCGTGCGCAGATGAACGGTCAGGGGCACCTGGCGGCCTTTGAGCAGGAGGGCGCGGGCGGAGCGCAGGACGGCGGGCAGGACAAAGGCGACCAGCAGGCCGCCGATCCAGAAGGGGGCGGCAGCGGGCACGGCGAGGGCGGCGCCGCCGAGGGCAAGGAGCCAGGCCAGGGGGATGAGGCTGCGGCGCAAGTTGTCGAAGATCATCCAGCGGGCGAGGCGTCCGAGGGGATTGGGGACGCGGCGACCGTCCGGGGCGGGCACGCGCGGCAGCAGCCAACTGGCGATCTGCCAGTCGCCGCGCGTCCAGCGGTGGCGGCGGTTGACGTCCACCAGATAGCGGGAGGGCTCGTTCTCGACGAGTTCGACATCGCTGATGAATCCGCAGCGGGCGTGGCAGCCTTCGATCAGGTCGTGGCTGAGGATGCGGTTGTCGGGAAAGCGGTCGCGGGTGGCGGCGTGGAAGGCGTGGATGTCGTAGATGCCCTTGCCGACGAACTGGCCGCGGCCGAAGAAGTCCTGATAGACGTTGGCGACTTCGCGGGTATAGGGGTCGATGCCGACTTCGCCGGCGAGCAGGCGGGAGAAGATCGACTGGCGGGCGGAGGTGAGGCTGACGGCGAGGCGGGGCTGGAGAATGGCATAGCCGGAGGTGACGAGGCGGGAGGCGGGATCGAGGCCTGGGCGGTTGAGCAGATGGGCCATGGCGCCGGCGAGGCGCGCGGCGGAGCCGGGCGGGAGCTGCGTATCAGTGTCGAGGGTGATGGCAAAGCGCATCTCGCGCAGGCGCGCCGAATCGCCTTCGATGACGGCAAAGGCGTCCATGCGGCCTTCCACGACCAGGCGGTTGAAATCGTCGAGCTTGCCGCGCTTGCGTTCGCGACCCATCCATTTGCCTTCGGCGGGGTTCCAGGTACGCGGGCGGTGGAGCAGGAAGAAGCGGGGATCGCCACCGGGGGCGTGGCGGCGGTTGAGGCGGCGGATACCCTGGACGGCGGCATCGATCCAGGCGCGGTCGGCGGGCAGGGTTTCGGTGTCGGCGTCGGGGAAATCCGTCAGCAGCGCGAAATAGAGGTTGGGGATGTGGTTGGCGAGAAAGCGGATTTCGAGGTCTTCGATAAGGCGGGCGGAGGCAGCGGGCGGGCCGAGGAAGGTGGGCACCACGACGATGGTGCGCTGGTCGTCCGGGAGTCCCTTGTCGAAATCGAGGCTGGGGAGAGAGTCGGGCGGCACGCAGATGGTCAGCAGCCAGTTGACGATGGAGAGCGCGGGCCGGGTGAGGGCAAAAGCGGTGACGGTCAGCAGGAGGGCGCCGCCCCAGGACGGGAGGGAGCCGGCGAGGAATGCGGCGAATGGCAGCGTCAGCAGCGCGGTGAGGGACAGAAACGCCAGCAAATAGAGTGCGAGGGGGCGGCGTTTGAGAAAGCGGCCGAGGTGTCGGAAGACCGGGATCGGACAGCGGAGGCGGCGCTCGAGGTCGCGGCGGCCGGCGTCCACGAGGAAGTAGCCCACGTGGCACTCGCGCCGGTCGGCGCCGGCCTGGCGGCGCTCGGCGGCCATGGCGACGACGGTTTCGGCGACATCCACCTCTGCCTTGCGGGCATGGCGGGCCAGCTTTTCGACCTGGGTGCGGTAGCGGTTGCGGGTGCGGAAATCCATCTGCGGATGGACGCCCGTGGGATCGCGCCGCAGGATGGACTCCGTGGCGCTGAGCGATTCGACGAACTCCTTCCAATCCACGGCGGCCAGCGCGCGCATGCTGGTGATGGAGTTGCCGGTGGTGACGTGGTTGGCGGCCTGGGCCTGGTTTTCGCTTTGCTGGATGCGCTCGATGGACTGGCCGTGCTCGGCGAGTTCCTGCTCGATCCAGTTCAGGGCCAGGCCGAGGGCGGGATTGACGCCGTCGATGTTGGCGACCAGCTCGGAGACAAAGGGCGGGGTCAGGGCGGGGGCGGCGCGGACGAAATCGCCGAGGGTGGTGACGAACTGGCGCGGATTGGATTCGACAACCTGGAGGAAGAGATTGGCCCAGACGAGAGCGGCGTCGCGCTGGCTGCGGCGCCAGGCGATGCGCTGGGCGACCAGGTGGAGGTTTTCAATGAGCGACAGCCGCAGCATGATGGGGACGGCCCAAAGTTCTCCGAGCGAGAGGGGATGGACCGTCTGATAGGCGCGGATGAAATGCGAGAGGTTGTCGGGGTCCACCTGGCCGTCGCTGTGGCGGACGAGTTCCAAGACGACATCATAGATGCGGGGAAAGCCCTTGCGGGGCCCGGCGGTCAGGCGGGGCAGTTCGCGGCTGTAGCCCGGTGGCAGGTGGGCGCGGGCCAGCTCGATCTGCTCCTGGATCAGGTGATAGTTGTCCAGCAGCCACTCGGCGGCGGGGGCGATGCGGGATCCGCGGCGCACGCTCTCGGCGATGATCTCGTGGCAGCGGTGGATTTCATCGGCGCTTTTGGCGAGCTGATGGAGCAGCTTTTCCGGTTTGCGCACTACCTCGACCTGGTGGTTCTTGGCGAGAATCTTGGCGTAGTTTTCGAGCTGGTTGACGCCGAAGAGCTCGGCGCGGATGGACATCTCCTCCTGGGAGGGCGGCTGGAGATCGGGCCGGGAGGCGCGGGCTTTCTTGATCCACCCCTTCAGGCGGAAGCGCTTCCAAAGGGATGGCTCGCCGCCTCGCACACGACGGGCACGGCTTTTGGGGAGAATGGGTTTCCTCGGAGTCTTCAACATCGGGGCGATTCTAGAGAGAAACCCCGCCGGCATCAACATTCAATGCCGGGATATTCAAAGCCGGCCATCCGGGATGGCGGGGAATTCACGGGTGTTCTCGGGAAAAAGCCGGGTAAGGGTGGACGAGGAAGTGTGGAAGGGAAGAGTTGGCGAGAAAGTGTAGAGGGGAAGAGCAGAGGAGGAAGTGGGGGGGGAGAGGAGGCTCAGGTATCGGGGATGGGGCGTAGGGGGGCGATGCGGTAGATGCGCATGGCGGGCGGCTCGTTGGTGTCAGTCCATATCGCAGCGCCGCGGAACAGTTGCTGGGTGATCCACGCTTCCGTCGGTTCGCCGTTGGCCCAATGAATCTGGTACACCCGGTTGGGGGAGGCCGGCCAGGCGACGACGGGCGGCTGGTCGTCCTCGACGTGAATGGAGGTGATACGCGGGTAGGAATTGGAATCGTTGGGATCCGTATCGGCGACGTATTCCTGCCACGCCGGGTAGCGGTCTTCGTCAACGTCGGCCAGGGCGGCAGCATCGAAATCGTTGGTCCAGCCGTGTTCCGCCAGCCACCATTCGGGCGTGTCGTGGATGGCGAGGTTTTCAGCAAAAATGGCGCGGGCGGATTTGGGAACATCCATGATGAGGGCGAGGAAGTTGTTGGTGCCGGAAGCGCTGTTGGTCCAGCGGCGGAAGTGATAGTAGAGGTCCGGGATGGCGGTCAGAACGGTGGGTTGGTGGGCGGGCTGCCAGGAACTGTCGGGCAGGACGGACCCGTGCGGGCCGGCAGCGGTTTCGAGCCAGAAGTTGGTGGACCAACGCCAGGTCAGCACGGCGTGGTTGGTGACGGTCATGGTGAATTCGGTGGCGATTCCCTCGTCGGGATCGTGCCCGGTCAGGGCCCAGCCCAGGCAAACCAGTTGGGTGCCGCCGGCGGGGTCGGGGACGGCAATGGAGTTGGACACGACGGTGTCGAGCAGGAACGTATGGACGCCGGCAGGAGGGGTGGCATCGCCGTGGGCGCTTACGATGGCCAGATCGTAGAGGCCCCAGACTTCTAAGAGATGGGTCACGACGGGGGCGGGTTCCCAGTTGGCATCGCCCGGCTGCGAGGCCGCGATAGCGACCCGGCCGGTGCTGGAAAACACCAGTTGGTTCTCGTTGGTCAACTGGGCGGGGCCCAGGACGACCTCGAAACCCACGGCCAACCCGGAGTCGGCCGTGGCCGACAGTGTGACGACATTGGTGATGAAGGGATCCGCGATGGGCGGGAAATCGATGGCTTGGGCATGGCGGGCGCCGGTGCCGGCGAACAGCAGATTGGTCAGGGGGGTGGGCGAGTCGGAGTCCAGCGAGAGGGTGGCCTGGTAGAGGCCGGCCGTTGGAGGCGAAAACACCACGGTGAAATTGGACGAGCCACCGGATTCCACGGTGTCGGGAATGCCAGCGAATGCAAAGCATCCGTCGTTGGCGCCGTTGGTGGTCCAGCCATGGACGTGCAGGTTGGAGGACCCGAGATTGCGCAGGGTGAAGGTGTTGGTCCGGGACTGGCTGATGAGCACCGGGCCGAAGTCGGTGCCCTTGGCGAGGGAGGGAGGTTCGGAATCCACGACGGGCGCGCCGTTGGTTCCCACCAAGGAGAGGCCCGTGGATGCGCGCAGCACAAATCCACGAGGCTGGCCGTTGTAGAGGCCATGGCCGGCGATTTCGTTGGAGTCATTGATGTCGAGGGCATGGGTCAGCACCCAGTCGGAGTCCGGGTCAATCAAGTCGTTCAGGTTGAGCATGTCGCCGTTTCGCCACAGGAAGGCCTGGTTGGGGCCGCCCGGCATGTCGGCGGTGCCGACGATCCATGTCCGATTGTTGATGCCGTAGGCCCAGGAGTTGTTGGTGGGCCCGCCCAGCACGCCGAGGCCTTGCATGAGATGATTGGTGGGGTTGGGGCTGCCGGCCGGGATTTTCCAGACGCCGTTGGAGGGGGTGACCAGGAAGGCGTGGCGTGGATAGACCGTATTGGTGATGCCAGTCCAACCCACGACCTGGCCGGAATCATTGATGGCGTGGGCGCCACTCATGGAGCCCCAACTCAAGTATGTTCCGAGCGCGCCCAGCACACGCATTTCGCCGGAATCGTGGATGCCGTTTTCATTGTCATCGTTCCATACATAGCCCCACCAGCGGTCGTTCGTGGCCCAGAGGAAGGTGATGCCGCAGACGATGCCGTCAGCGTTGATGTCATAGGCGTCACAGGAAAAGACGTTTTGATAGGGCGTGACGTGGATCAATTGCCCATCGCGCCAGACAAAGGTGTGATTGTGGGTGTTGTTGGTTTGCCGGGAGGATCCCGTGATATCTCCGGCAGAGTTGATGCCGCGTCCAATGCTGTTGGGCCCGCCCAGGGTGCCGATGGAGGTCATGATTCCATTCGAGTACTGAAAGGCGTGAAAGTTGGTGGGCGAGACGCTGGCGCGGCCGGTGATCTCCCCGTGGAGGTTGATGTCCATGGCGATGGCGTGGGAGCCCACCGGCAGGAAGCCAAGGGAAACCATGACGCCATGTTCCCAGAAGAAGGCGTTGGTCCGGCCATCGGCATCCAGCGCCCAGCCGACGACCTGGGCATGGTCGTTCAGGGCGTTGGCGGCGCTGGCGCCGCCGCCCAGGGTTCCCAGGTCGATCACCTGATACTCCGCGGCGAGAGCTGGAGAGTGGATACTCGCCAGGAGCAGGACCAGGGCCGCAAGGGGGTGATACGTTTTAGGGCGCGTGTGCATGCCGGAGTTGCCTGCATCGTAGCTACTGTTAAGGAAGAGTCAATGTCCCATCTGCGCGAAAGAGCCTGGAAAGGGGTCGGTTGACACCAGATGCGATGGTGCGTAACGTTCGTGGTTCTTCGGAGGAATTCCGGAGTTCGGCTGGGGAGGCGATGCCGGCAAAGCCCCACCAGATGCAAAAGCCGCCGGCGGTCTGGGCCGGATAGGACAAAAGGAAGACAATGGCACTGTTACTCTATTTGGTGGGGGCGCGTTCGGCGGGAAAAACCGCGGTCTTTGATGCGCTGATCCAGACGCCGGAGGGTCCGCATTTCGCGACGAAAGGGGCGCACCGGCTGGGAACGGTCAAAGTCCCGGACGACCGGCTGGCCGTACTGCGGGACCTGTTCCAGCCCAAGAAATATATCCCGGCGGAGATCACGTTTGTGGATGTGGCGCTTCCGGCCAATGCCACCGGCAGTGGATTCGGGACCCTGAATGCATTCCTGGGCGAAGCGGATGCGTTTGCCCTGGTGGTGCAGTCGTTCGGGGATACGGATGGCGCCGGCAATCCGCTGGATCCGGCCGGTCAACTGGATTCGGTGCTGCTGGACCTGGCCATGGCCGACCTGGAGAAGATCGAGCGCCGAATGGAGAAGATCGACCAGGAAGTCAAGCGGGGGTTGAAGCAGAGCCTACCCGAACTGGCGGTGCTGGAGAAGTGCAGGTCGGCCCTGGACGAAGGGCAGGCGCTGCGGGATCTGGCGTTGTCGGCGGATGAGCAGAAACGGGTGAGCAGTTTTTGTTTCCTGTCGCAGAAGCGCTTGCTGGTGGTGGCGAATACGGGCGAGGAGGATCCGGGTGGGGCACAGTGCGGTGCGCTGCGGGAAGCCTGCAACGCCAAGGGGCTTCCGCTGCTGGCGTTCTGCGCGCCGCTGGAGGCGGAAATCGCCGCATTGCCGCCGGAAGATCAGACGGGATTTTTGTCGGACTATGGCCTGACGGAGCCGGCGCGGGCGCGGCTGATTCCAGCCGCCTATGCCACGCTGGACCTGATCAGTTTCTTTACGGTGGGGCCGGACGAAGTCCGGGCCTGGACGCTGCGCCGGGGGGATTCGGCGGTGGTCGCGGCGGGAAAAATCCACACCGACCTGGCGCGGGGATTCATCCGGGCGGAGACGGTGGACTCGGCGACCCTGATCGAGAAAAAGACTCTAGCCGCCTGCCGCGAGGCCGGCGTGCTGCGGCTCGAAGGCAAGGGCTACATCGTTCAGGATGGCGACGTCATGGAGATCCGCGCCAACGCCTGAAGTCCGGCGCAGGCGTGACCTGGTCCAGGAAGGGGGGGCGGGGGCCGGCCGGTTGCGGATCGGCGAGCCGTGTCAAGGTTCAGGTTGAGGTGGCGGTTGCCACCTTGCGCAGCGCGGCACCGGCACGAGCCTTTTTGCGGATGGCGGTGTTCTTGGGGATGATGCCCTGTTTGGCCGCCTTGTCGAGGGCGGAGCAGAAGGAGCGGTAGGCGGCCGCGGATGGGTCGGCGGCGCCGGCATTCAGGCTGGAGACCAGTCCTTTGCGCAGGGTTTTGATCTGCGACTTCTTCTTAACGTTGCGGCGGCGCGCCTTCTCGGATGTGCGGACGCGTTTTTCTGCGCTTTTGATATTGGGCATGACGGTTCCCTTTGTTGGTTCAATTCAAAAAAGTGCGGTCAGTCTAGCGGGGGGGGGCGGGATGTCAACGGGTTTTTGCAACAAGGGGGTTTCCGGGGGTTGCATCGCGGGGGGGCAGTCTGGCATAGTGCGCAGCCTGTTGTGATGTAACCCAGAGCTTCATTGAAGGAGTCAACCAATGGCGGAATTGAATTACGGAATGTCGGAACTGGCGCAGGAGATCCGTGGCATGGTGCGCGAGTTCGCGGAATCGCGCGTCAAGCCGGTGCGTGCGGAGTTGGATGAAACCGGGGAGTTTCCAACGGCGTTGCTGCGCGAACTGGGCAAGATGGATTTGATGGGCCTGTATATTCCGGTGGAGTACGGCGGGACGTTTGAGGGGGACAGCCTGCCCAACCTGATTGCGGTGGAAGAGTTGAGCCGCATTTGCTGCGGGGTGTCGGTCTCGTATGCGGCGACCGGCCTGGGTGCCGACCCGATTCTGCTGGGCGGCAGCGAGGAGCAGAAGAAGAAATTCCTGCCCCCGCTGGCCAGCGGCGAGAAGTGGGCGGCGTATGCGTTGACGGAGCCCAATGCCGGATCCGACGCGGGCTCGATCCGCACCACGGCCGTCAAGAAGGGGGACACGTACGTGCTGAACGGCACCAAACAGTGGATTACCAATGGCGGGGAAGCGGACATCTACACGGTCTTTGCCGTCACGGACAAAAACCGCGGGGCGCGCGGCGTGAGCTGTTTCATTGTGGAAAAAGGCATGCCGGGATTCAAGTTCGGCAAGAAAGAGAACAAGCTGGGCATCCGATGCAGCGCGACGCGCGAGCTGATTTTCGAAGACTGCGAAGTGCCGGCGGCGAACCTGATCGGCCGCGAGGGCACGGGTTTCATCTGGGCGATGAAGACCTTTGATGTGTCCCGCCCGGGGATCGCCGCGCAAGCGGTGGGCCTGGCGCAGGGGGCCCTGGATGAAGCGGTGGTGTATGCGAAGGTGCGCGAGCAGTTTGGCCGCCCGATCATCGCCAACCAGGGGCTGAGCTGGATGCTGGCCGACATGGCGACGAAAGTCGAGACGGCCCGGGCGCTGACCTATGCGGTGGTGCGGGCGATCGACCTGGGCGCCAAGGACTACTCCAAGTTCTCGGCGATGTGCAAGGTCTACGCCTCGGATGTGGCGATGCAGGTGACGACCGACGCCGTTCAGGTGTTCGGCGGCTACGGCTACATGAAGGAATATCCGGTCGAAAAGATGATGCGCGACGCCAAGATCCTGCAGATCTACGAGGGGACGAACCAGATCCAGCGCGACATCATCGGATTGGCGCTGAACAAGGAATACGCCGCAAGCGCCAAGAAGTAGAAATGGGCGCACCCGCGGCCGAGGCCGGCGGCGGGGCGTGCCGATGCGCAGGAGAATTCGCCATGCATATTGTCGTTTGCCTCAAGCAGGTTCCCAATACCACGCAGGTCCGGATCAACCCCGAGACCAATACGCTGGTGCGCGAAGGCGTCGAATCGATCGTGAATCCCTTCGACGAAAACGCGCTGGAGATGGCGCTGCAACTCAAGGAAGCGCACCCGGGCACGAAGGTGACCGCCCTGACGATGGGGCCGCCGCAGGCGGCCGAGGTTCTCAAGGAGGCGGTGGGACGTGGAGCCGATTCCGTGATGCTGCTGTGCGACATGGCCTTTGCCGGATCGGATACCTGGGCGACCAGTTATGCACTGAGCATGGCGATCCGGAAGATGGATCCCGCGCCGGACCTGGTGCTGTTCGGCAAGCAGGCGATCGACGGCGATACTGCGCAAGTCGGGCCGGGCGTGGCCGACTGGCTGGGGCTGCCCTGCGTGGCCTATTCGCGCCGGATCGAAATCGCGGATGGCAAGGCGATCGTGGAACGCGCGTATGAGGACGGCTACGAAAAGCTGGAGGTGCCGCTGCCCTGCGCCTTGACAGTGTTGAAGGAGGCCAACGTGCCCCGCATGGCTTCGCTGCGCGGAAAAATGGCGGCCAAGAGGCTGGTGATCGAGCCGATGACCGCGGAGTCCATTGGCGCCGATCCGGCCAAACTGGGGCTGTCGGCCTCGCCAACCCGCGTGGTGAAAATCTTTTCGCCACCGCCGAAGACGGGCGGAGTGAAATGGCAGGGCGAAGAGCCGGCCGTGGTGGCGCGGAAACTGGTGGATTTGATGGCCGAGCGCAAACTGATCTAGGAGGAGGCGGGTCATGGGATTGAAGATTGATTTGGATTTGTGCACCGGCTGCGGCGCGTGCGTATCGGTTTGCCCCTTTTGCGCGCTGGTGCAGCGCGCGGAAGACGGCAAGGTGGAGGTCAACGAAGCCTGCACGGCCTGCGGCGCGTGCGTGGAGATCTGCCCGGTCGGGGCCCTGAGCCTGAGCGTGGAGGAGAAGAAGGTCGCCGCCGCGGACTTGGATGCCTATCGCGGCCTGTGGGTGTTCGCCGAACAGCGCGAGGGACAGATCCAGGAAGTGGCCTTTGAACTGCTGGGCGAAGGACGCCTGCTGGCCGATCGCCTGGGCGTGGAACTGGGCGCGGTTCTGCTTGGTCACCAGGTGCGGGAGTTGGCCGGAACGTTGTTCGAACACGGTGCGGACAAGGTCTATGTCGTGGACCATCCGGCGCTGGGAACCTACACCGCCGAACCGTACTCGGAGGCGATGAGCGCGCTGATTCGTACCTACCAGCCCGAAATCGTCCTGGCGGGCGCCACCAGCATCGGGCGCGGCTTCATCGCCCGCGTGGCGATCCAGGTGGATGCCGGCTTGACGGCCGACTGCACCGAATTGGATGTGGATCTGGAAAAGCGCCTGCTGCTGCAGACGCGCCCGGCATTCGGAGGCAACATCATGGCGACCATCATCTGCCCGGATCACCGGCCGCAGATGGCGACCGTTCGGCCCAAGGTCTTCAAGCATCCGAATCCCGAATCCGGACGTACGGGCGATTGGATCGTCGAGTCCCTCGACCTGAAGGATCCCGTGGTGCGGGTGCTGGAACAGGTCAACGCCATGAAAAACGAAGTGAACGTGGCCGGCGCGGAATTCATTGTGACCGGAGGTCGCGGCCTGGGGGCGCCCGAGAATTTCAAGCTGATGGCTGAATTGGCGGAGGCCCTTGGCGGGGCGGCGGTCGGCGCCAGCCGCGCCGCCGTGGATGCGGGATGGATTTCCAGCTTCCACCAGGTCGGACAGACCGGCAAAACGGTCCGGCCCAAGATCTACATCGCCTGCGGGGTGTCCGGCCAGATCCAGCATCTGGTGGGCATGAGCAGCAGCGATACCATCATTGCGATCAACAAGGATCCCGACGCCCCCATATTCGGGGTGGCGGATATTGGGATCGTGGGCGACTTGTTCGAGGTCGTGCCGGAGTTGATCAAGGCCTTGCGGCGCTAAACCGCGACGGGAAGTGCGGGAACCGGCAGCCTGTTGCGTCACGTTTGGTCGTCTGCGAAGGGGACCTTTTGTCCACCTTTTGCTTGCACCCACCCGGGAATTCATGGGAGAGTCCCCGATCGCAGCATTGGATTGCGGACAGCATCAGACAACCAGGGAGAGTATCGATGAGGCAGAGAGCATTAGGCATACTGGTCGGTGGGCTATTGATGTGCTTGTTCAGCGCATGCGCGTCTTGGAACATCAATGTGAGCAAACTGCAACTGGGCATGGAGCCGGAGGCGGTGAGAGATGCCATTGGGGATCCTTTCTCCATTCGCGCCGCGAAGGTGTATGCCTCGGATGAATGGACAGAGGTGTGGGAGTATCTGCCTCCCTGGTTTACGTGGACCCCCAAGACCTACTGGGTCTATTTCGAGAATGGGCGCGTGGTGCAGTGGGGCGAGCCGGGCGACTTCACCGGATCCTCCTCGACCGTGCGCGAATACAATCCGAGCAAGAGCGGTCGATAGGGAACACCCTGTCCAGGCCGGGCCCTCGCAGTTTTCCCGAACTGCCATGGGCACCGGCCGGTCCCCATGCGCAACCGTTTTCAGATCAACGCGTCGGCCCTGCAACGCCCGGCACCTCGGATGCCGCGGCGTTTTCGGAACCGCGGTTGGGCGCTTTTGGGGGCCGGGCTTGCCTGTTCATGGGCCGGCCTGGCCGGCGCGCAGACGTTGCGCCTGGGGCCGTTTGACATGACGCTGGCCGGCCGGGTCGACTTTGCCTACGACAGCAATGTGGACGGCTCCTATCCCGCAGAGGCGCGTGACGATGTTGTACAGGATGACTTTTACTGGATGCCGTCGCTGACGTTGCAATCGAGCTCGGTGGCGATGCAACCCAGCACCACGATGAGTCTGTCCTCCGGAATCGCCTATCAGGATTATCTGCGTCGCAACGAATTGGATACGATGCTGTATTTTGCAGGCGTCAATATTCAGCGCAGTCATCCGCGGTTGACCCTCAGCGGTGTTGGGCGGATCGACTATTCGGTGGACAGCATGGAGGACCAGTACCGGCCGGGCGGCATCACGCGCGACCCAACCTTGACCCAAACAGCGAACGGTGCCGCGGTGTGGAACTACCGCCGACTATCGCTGAATGCGGGAGCCAATTTCACTCGGGAACGGCATGACTTCGAGGAATACCAGATCGCGGATAAGGATGAGACCAGCTATCAAGCGGGCGCGAGGTTCGCCGCCTTTTCCTGGGGCAGTCTATTCTACACCTGGGAGCGGACCATGACCACCATGATCATGACCGGTGAGGAGACGGATGACACCTCGGAGTCCTTTGGCGTTTCCGGGGCCATTCCACTCGAATTGCTCCGTCGCCCGCAAGTCACGTACTCCTTTGGCTATTCGCGCGAGCAGAAAGTGACGGAAGATAGCACCGATGACACCGGCTGGGAGATGACCCACACCGTCACGGTCTCCGACCAAATTGAGTTCAGTAAAACCACGCGACTGACCGGCACGGCATCCTGGGTCAACGATGTCACACCGGATGACGAAGATCAGATCACCTTTCAGTACAACCTCAACTTGAGCCAGCAACTTGGCCCGCGGGCCCAGCATGCCCTGACGTTTACCCACGAGCCGCGCCCGACCTTTGGATCGACCGTCGATACGGAAACGCGCACGTATGGCTACAGCTTGGGCATTCGCGACGTGTTTGTCTATGGCCTGACCTTTTCCTATGGAGTGACCTACGACGAAAGCACCCCCCTCACCAGGGGATCCCTCACCGAAAAAACCCTGTCGCACAACACCGGTCTTTCTCATTCCCGGCAGTTTTCGCGCAAACTCAGCCGCACGCTCTCTTATCAGTATACCTGGGAGGACTCCAACTTCCAGAGCGGCGATCCAATGGAAAAACACCTGGTGGTGTACGGGCTTTCGTATGTTTTCTAGCCCTTTGGTGGTGCAATCTGCGATTGTCGCCGCAAGGGTTAGGGTGTAGAGTGTGCAGCATGATTTCGGGCACTCGCCATTCCATTGCCGGCCGAATGTGGTTCGTCGTTGTCCTGACGGTGTGGATCGGGGCTATTGACGTTTGCGCCCAGGTTCGAACGGTGGATGTTTCGAGTCGCCGGATCATGGCTGGCGACCGTCTGAATATCACGGTTCGCGAACAGCCCGACATGTCGCGGGTGTACGCGGTGGCCGGGGATGGAACGATCGACTTTTCTTTCGCGGGCCGGGTCCTGATTGCCGAGCTGACTTCCGACGAGGCTGCCCGCAAGCTGGAGTCCGTTCTGGAGCAGAGCTATTTCAAGGAAGCCAACGTCACCATCTCCATTGCCAACTTCGTGGAGGGGGATGTTCTCATGACCGGGGCGCTGCGCAGCCCGGGAACCTTGCCCTTCCGTGGCGATTCGATCCTGACCCTGCTGGAGGCGATTGTCCGCAGCGGCGGATTAGCTGACAACGCGGCCGGGGATCGGGTCCGGATCTTGCGCTGGATCCCCGGCGGCAGCATGGAGCGAGATATCATCGAGGTGGATGTGCTTGCCATTCTGGAGAATCAGGATTTCTCGAAGGACCAGTATCTGCGCCCGCGCGACATGGTGGTCGTGCCGACCCGCGGAGGAGAAGACCAGCGCAGTGAATTTCTGGCGCTGGGCGAAGTTTCCAAGCCGGGGTTTCATCCGTATAGCGAGGGGTTGGATGTAATCAAGGCGGTCACTCGGATGGGGGGGCTGGGAGAAAACGCCGACTGGAGCGGGTCGCGCATCCTGCGTCCGCGCCCAAGCGGGGATTATGGCGTGGTTCCGCTGGACTTGGGGCGATTGTTCGGTGCAGCCGACATGAGCATGAATGTGCCGGTTCAAGCCGGGGACATTTTTTTTGTTCCTTCGACCCGCAGCCAAGTCCGGGAAATCATCTATCTGCTGGGCGAGGTCAACCGCCCGGGCGCCATCGCCCTGCGGTCCGGGCCGCATGCCACGGTCGCCCGCTTGATTTTGGAGCAGGGCGGGACCACCCAGTTCGCCAATCCGGGCCGCGTGCAGATTCAGCGTACGGCGCCGGATGGAAGCAAGCGGACCATGGTGGTAGATGTCGGGCGCATTTTGAAGCAAGGGGCGTTTGAAGAGGATGTGCCCCTACAAGATGGCGACGTGGTCATTGTCCCCGAAAAGGGGTTGGGATTGCTGGGGTTCTGATATGCGCGACATGATCCAACGCCCGGATACAACCCCGGCGCCGCCTCCAGCCGACATGGAGGGGGCGTCGCCTTTGCAGAAGGGGATCGATATCCGGAAATATTTCTACGTGATCGCCAAGCGGTTGTGGCTGCTGCTGCTGTGCTTCATGACGGCGATCGTGATCATGTTGGTGATGATGGCGCGGCAGGTGCCGGAATATCAGGCGACCGCCAAGATCCAATTGCGCCGGAGCGTGGGGCTGCCCGCCAGCCTGCAGCAGCAGGACATGGCCTCCATCCTGGGTGACTATGCCCAAACGCAGCGCAACATCATCCTGAGCCGCGAGGTGATCCAACGCGCCCGTGACATCCTGGGGCTGACGGGAGCCGAGTTCGCCGCGCGGTATGTGGGCATTACGGTTTCGCCGGTCTGGCAAACCGCGATCATGAATATCCGCGTGACAGGCTTGGAGCCGGCCTTTTGCGCCGATTACGCCAATGCGGTGGCGGATGCGTTCCTGGAATTCAAGGAACTCGAGCGGGCGGACAGCTCCGAGAACACGGCGGTAGTTTTATCCCAGCAGGCCGATCGCCTGGCCGAAGACATCGCGCGCAAGGAAGCCGAATTGCTGGCGTTTGTCCGTGAAAACAGCGTGGTGGGCATCCAGCAGCGCGGGAATGTGGCGGCCAACCTCCTGGCCCAGTTGTCGCGTCAATCGGCCGAGTACCGGACCCAGCGCATGCTGTTGGAGGCGCAACAGCCCCTGCTGGCCCAGGCACCGGATGAAGTCGTGCTGGCCACGCTGGAATACGGTCTTCCTTCGCCCGCCTTCGGCCCGGTCGCCGAGGGCGAGGCGCCGGAAGGGGCGGAAACCATTCTCGAGCGCGGGCTGGTGAGCATGCCACAATGGGGCACGCTCAAGCGTGAAAATGCGACGCTGGAAGCCAGGCTGTTGGCCTACCGAAGAAAATACCGCGATGCCCACCCGTTGATTCAGCAGACCTTGCAACGCCTGGAGCAGAACGAAGAGGCGATCCGGGTGGAAATCCAGTTTGCGCTCAAACAGTACTACTCGCAGCTCGAGGCGCTGGGCATTCGCGAGCAGGCGGCCGGTCGGGTGGAACAGCAGTGGGAAGAGCAGGCGCTGGACATCGACCGCAAGCAAAAGGAATACGAAGGCCTGCAGCGCAGCCTGGGCCGGATGCAGCGGCTGTATGACCTGCTGATCAACCGCTTGCAGGAGGTCGACATCGCCGCGGGCATCCAGATGGAATCCGTTCGCATTCTGGAGCGGGCCTTGACGCCGGGCGCGCCAATCAAACCCCGCAACCTCCAAAGCCTTTTCATGGCGGCGTTGATCGGCCTGGGGGTGGGGGTGGGCCTGATTTTCGCGTTGGAATTCATGGATGATTCGATCCGCTATCCGGAGGAGATTCCGCGAACCATGGGCATCCCGTGCCTGGGGCTGGTTCCCACGGCGCACTGGAAACAGGATGACGACTCCTCGTACTGGATCGCCAAGGTGGATTCGTCCAGCGGCTTTGCGGAGGCCTATCGGAACATTCGATCGGCCCTCCTGATGAACCCGACGGGGCGTTCGTTCAAAACGCTTACGATTACCTCGTCGGTGCCGAAGGAAGGCAAAACCACGACCAGCGTCAATCTGGCCACCAGCTTCGCGCAGGCGGGGCAGAAGGTGTTGCTGGTCGATGCCGACCTGCATCGCGGCGGCGTTCATCGCGTGTTCGGTTTGCAGGCCGGTCGCGGGTTGACCGACATCCTGAACGGTCGCATGTCCATGCCGCAGGTCGCGCAGCCCACCGCGATCGAGGGGTTGGATTTCATCGGGACCGGGGCATTCCCCGACAATCCGGCGGAATTGGTTCTGCGCAAGAGCATGAAGGAATTCCTGTCGACGGCCTCCGCCGAATACGACCTGGTGATTCTGGATGCGCCGCCGATCCTGGCGGTTTCCGAGTCGTCGGTGATTGCCTCGCTGACGGATTGCGCCCTGCTGGCGATCTGGAGCGGACGGACGTCGCGCAAACTGGTGCAGGTGGGCATCCGTCAACTGCAATCCCGCGGCGCCCACCTGGTCGGGTGTGTGTTGAACAACCTCGATTTGACCCGCATGGGCACCTATGGGGCCTACAGCTACTACCACTATTACGGCTACGACTATCGCTACGAGGAGGATCGTCCACCCGCTACACCCGGTGCCGGCGCACCGGTTTCGTAGGCGAACGGAACGGCAGTTGGGCATTGCACCATGGTCGTTATCTTTCATCGAGGATCCAAGGTCGGCAAGCGACACCTGTTCCTCACCTTGGGCGACTGGTGCATTATCGGGGGTGCGCAATTGGCGGCGGTCTACTTGCGCCTGGGCGGAGCGGATGGCACGGCCTACCTGAGCCGGCACTGGCCCACCTTTCTGCTCGCGGTCGCCATCTACATGCTGGTCTTTTATGCCGGGGGCATGTACGAACCGCCGACCCGGCAACGACGGCTGGATTTCGACTTCCTGCCGCTGACCATCACGTCCATTGCGGCCGGCATCACCGGCCTGGTTCTCTATACGCGCCCGGTGATGGTGCTGGGGCGGGGCATCTGGGGCATTTCCTCGGTCTTGATCATGCTGATGACGTATGGATTGCGCCATGTATATTCCCGCATGATCCGACAAGGTTATTTCCTGCGCAAGGCCGCCCTGATTTGTGATCATCCGGATCGGGCCGCCGATCTGTTGAAACTGCTGGACAAAAGCCAGGGGTCGCCGTATTGGGTGGCTGGCGCCGTGGTCTGCGGGGCCATCCCGGCCTCCGCCTATCCCCGCAACCTCCCGATCCTGGGTGGTGCCCGCGAGTTGCAGAGCCTGGTCCCCCAGAAGGAAATCGCGGTCTTGCTTCTGTCCGTGTCACCCATGCGCAGCCATGAACTCCTGCCGCAACTCCGGCCGCTTCGCTACCTCGGTGTGGAAATCATGGACTACGTTTCGTTGGCCGAGGAACTGGCCCAGGAAATCCCCCTGGCCCACATCAGCGATGAATGGCTGATGACGGCGGCCCTGAATAGTTCGGTCGTCCAGATTCGCAAGGTGAAACGGGCGATGGATATCGCCGTGTCGCTACTGGGCCTGGTGCCGGGGATTCCCCTGATGCTGCTGTCCGCGCTTCTGATCAAGCTGACCTCGCCCGGGCCGGCCATTTTCAGGCAACAGCGGGTGGGGCTGGGCGGCGTTCCCTACACGCTCTACAAGCTTCGGACCATGCGCAAGGATGCGGAATCCCAAGGCGCGGTTTGGTCGACCAAGCATGACACCCGGATTACCCGTGTTGGCTATTACCTGCGGAAGTGGCGCCTCGACGAAATACCCCAGCTCTTCAACATCCTCCGGGGGGAGATGAGCCTGGTGGGGCCGCGGCCCGAGCGGCCCGAGTTCACCGACAGACTGGCGGCCTATATCCCGTTCTACAACGAGCGCCATCTGGTCCAGCCGGGACTGACCGGCTGGGCGCAAGTGTGCTACCCCTATGCGGCCAGCATCGAGTCGGCCGCCCGCAAGCTGCAATATGATCTCTATTACATCAAGAACATGAGCTTTTTGATGGATGTGGCCATCTTGCTCCGGACGTTCAAAACCATTCTGGTCGGGTTGCGGCACGAAGAGGAATTTCTGGAGATCGATAATTCATTCGAGGAGTTGTTGGCGGTCGGCGATGTCCACCCGACGCCGGCGCAACCCAACGGAGAGGTGCCATGAGCATTGCCTGTGAGTTTGAATATGCCAAGCCATCCCGCCTGGCCGAAGCCCTGCGAGCGCTGGGACGACGTGTGCCGGGCGGCGCCGTGCCCCTGGCCGGCGGGACGGATCTGGTGGCCTGGTTGCGCGACGGCGTCGTGGCCCCCGGCGCCCTCATCGATCTCAAGGGGATTGACGACCTGCGCGGCATCCGAAAGAAGGGCAACCGGCTATGGATCGGCGCTTGCACCCCTTTTGCTGAGATCATGGAGTCGCCGTTGGTCCGGCGAGCGGCCCCCATTCTGGTCGAAGCCGCTGGCATGGTCGCTTCCGTCGGTGTCCGCAACCGGGCGACCATCGGCGGCAATCTCTGTTCGGCTGTTCCCTGCTGCGACAGCGGCCCGGCGCTGTTGACCTATGGAGCAACCCTCCACATGGCCACGGCGCGCGGAACGAAATCCATTGCGGCGGGCCGCTGGTTTCTGGGTCCCCGCAAGACGGCCTTGGGCAAGGGGGGGATTTTGGCCGGCATTTCCATCCCGATGGCCCGGCACGCGGGAGCGTTCGCCAAGTTGAAGCGCTATCGCGGCGAGGATCTGGCGCAGGCCAGCGTGGCCGTGCGGGTGGACGCCCGCCACCATTGGCAGGTCGCCTATGGATCGGTGGCCCCCACGCCCATTCGCGGCCCCCGGGTCGAACGGCTGCTGAAAGGTGTGAAATCTCCGGATGCAGCGCTGCTGGAGAAGGCGGCGGCGGTGGCCGAACAGGAAGTCGCCCCGATCACCGACATCCGCGGGTCGGCGGCCTATCGGCGCCTGATGGTCGGCGTGATGCTCAAACGCGCCATCCGCCTGGCGGCCCGGCGCGCGGCGGGGCGCGGCCCGGACTATGGCCTCAACATCCTGGAGGAGGATTTGCCATGAAAGAGATTGTGATTCACGTGAACGGAGAGAGTCGCCGCGTGGCGGTGGCACCCAACGAGACCCTGCTGGACGTATTGCGCGGACGGTTAGGAATCAAGACGCCTAAGGAGGGTTGTGGCCGGGGCGATTGCGGCGCTTGCACGGTCCTGCTCGATGGCCAGGTGGTCCGCAGTTGTCTCATTCTGGCGATCGAAGTGGATGGACAATCCGTGACCACCCTGGAAGGCGTCGGCCAAGATTCACCAACCGCCCTCCAGAAGGCTTTCCTGGCCAACAACTCGTTCCAGTGCGGGTTTTGTGCACCCGGCGTGATCCTGTCCGCCGCGGCCTTGCTGAAGGACAAGCCCCGGCCGACGGAGCACGAAGTCCGCGAGGCCCTCGCCGGCAATCTGTGCCGCTGCACGGGCTATGAGTCGATCGTGGCGACCGTCTTGGCGGTTTCCAAACAGAAGGCGGCCAGGAAACCCGCCGCCCCCAGGAAATCCGTCCCCCGGAGGAGCCGGTCATGAGCGCGACCAGAATCGTCGGAACATCGGTCGTTCGGGTGGACGGCCTCGCCAAGGTCACGGGCGCCGCCCAGTATGTGGACGACATCGATTTCGGCCCGGCGCTGCTGCATGCCGTCGTGGTTGCGAGCCCGCACGCCCACGCCCGCATCAAGAAAATTCGCACATCGGGCGCCGAAAAATCTCCCGGCGTCGTTCGCGTGGTGACGGGCAAGGACTTCCCCTACACGTTCGGGCTCTACATGCAGGACCGGTATATCTTTGCTCAGGATCGGGTGCGCTTCGTCGGCGAGCAGGTGGCGGCGGTGATCGCGGAGACACCCGAGGCGGCCCTGCGCGCGGCGCAACTCATCCGGGTGGACTACGAACCCCTGCCGGCCGTGCTGAACCTCGGCGATGCCCTCAAGAAAGACGCGGTGGTCTTGCATCCCGATCTGGGCTCCTACCAAAAAGTGCCATGGTTCTTCCCCCGGGCCGGCACGAACATCGCCCACTGGCGCAAAACCCGCAAGGGCGATGTGGAGCAGGGGTTTCGCGAGGCCGATTTCATTCTCGAAGACACCTACACGGTCCCGCGCTATGCCCATTGCCCCATCGAACCGCATGCGGTCACGGGCCTGTTCGACCTGTCGGGACGGTTGACGCTGTGGGCCTCTTCGCAGTCCCCGTTTGCCCAGCGCAACGTCATGGCGACGGCGCTCAAGCCCTTCGGCCTGACGCATCGCGACATCCGCATCCTCACGCCCTTTGTCGGCGGCGGATTCGGCGGCAAGGCGGGCGTCTCCATGGAAATCATCGCGGCGGTCCTGGCCATCGCGATGAAGGGCCGTCCGGTCAAGCTCAACTGGACCCGTGAACAGGAATTCATGAACACCTCCCAGCGGCAGGGCGTGATTGCCCGGGTCAAGATGGGGGTGAAGAACAGCGGCCAAATCACGGCCCTCGAGCACACCCTGCACTGGGATGCGGGCGCTTCCGCCGAGTACGGGGCGAACGTGGTCAATGCGGTGGGCCTGTCGGCGACGGGTCCCTACCGCGTCCCCAACGTCAAGATCGACTCCGTCTGCGTGTATACCAACATGCCGCCGTGCGGCGCCTACCGGGGCTTTGGCTATTCCGAGTTCCATTTCGGACTCGAATCCCACATGACCCGCATCGCCCGGGCCATCGGCTTGGATCCGGTGGAGTTCCGGCGGATCAACGCCATCCGGGAGGGCGACACCCTGGCGTACGGCGCACACATGAATCCCGGCGATTTGCGCGGGGCCATCGATCGCGTATCCACGGAAATTCGCTGGGGCCGCAAGGGAAAGGCGCGCACGGCCGGCAAGGCCGTCGGCAAGGGCATCGCCTGCTTCTGGAAAGCGCCGGCCATGCCGCCGAACGCCTCCAGCGCCGCCTATCTCAAGTTCAACGAAGACGGCTCGCTGAATCTGTCCGTTTCGGGAATGGAAATCGGGCAGGGATTCATGACCGTGATGGCCCAGGTCGCCGCCGAGGTCCTCACCGTCCCGGTTGAAAAAATCCGCGTGGAGACGCCGGACACCGACCGCAACCCCTACGAATGGCAAACCGTGGGTTCCCACGTGACCTGGGGCTGCGGCAATGCGGTTCGGTCCGCCGCCGAAGAGGTCAAGGCCAAGCTCCTGGCCACGGTGGCTCGCGCCAAGCGCCTGAAGGCCGCCGACCTGTATCTGGACGCCGAATGCGTCAAGAGCCGCAAGGATCCCAAGCTGTCCCTGCCGTTCCGGGATTTCGTCATCGATGGCATCATGCGGCCCAATGGCAACTTCATCGGCGGCCCCATCCATGGGACCGGCCTGTACATGCCCGAATTCACCTCGGCGCTGGGCGATCCCGAAACCAGCCAGGGCGGGCATCCCAATGTCCACTATACGGTCGGGTGCGCCGGGGTGGAGATCGAAGTGGATCTCGAGACGGGCAAGCTGCGGGTTCGAAAGGCGGTCCTGGCCGTGGATGCCGGCAAGGCCATCAATCCCGAATTGGTCAAGGGGCAGATTGTCGGTGGCATTGTGCAGGGCCTGGCCACCGCGCTCTACGAAGACATTCGCTACTCCCCCGAGGGGCGCCTCCTGAATCCGAATTTTACGGATTACAAAATACCGACGGCGCTGGATTGTCCCGCCGAAATCGTGCCGATCATCCTGGAGACCGCCCAGCCCGACGGTCCGTTTGGTGCGCGCGGGGTGGGGGAGCATACCATGGTCGCCTGCGCGCCCATGGTGGCCGACGCCATCGAAGACGCCGTGGGCATTCGCCTCAACACCATGCCGCTCACCGCGGAAAAAATAGCGCTGGCGCTGCGCGGGATCGACTATGACGCCGTCAAGGGCGACCAACTGGGCTTCTGCTTCCGCGGACGCCCCTGCGACTATCCCTTCGACGTCGCCGGCCAGTAAGCGCTTGCCCCCCCGCCGGTTGCGGGGCGGGCTTGCCGCCGGGGGGCTCGACTCGTCAGTTGGCCTCCACGAGGGAGGTCAGGACCTCGGGGTATTTGCGGATCTGGTCGTAGAGCCGCAGCATGAAGTCACTGTAGGCAAACATCCACAGCTGCTGATGGAGGCGCTCCTGGATATCGGCAAACAGCGCGGCGTGAAAGCGGATGCGCTGCGCCGCACGCGCCGGGTTCTGGCCGGACGTAAACGCCGGCCGAGCGAAGAGCGCGGCCGCTCCCTCCGGATTCAGGCGGGGCGCCAGGATCCCCTCGATGAATTCCCAATGTCGTTGGCGGAAAGACAGGAGCGTCGTTGACGGCCGGGTATAGCGGTGCAGGCGCTGCATCAGCTTGACGATGGCCCGGCGGTCGGGAATTTCCGTCAGCCGCAGAAACAGCCGCAGGAACTGTCGGTACTGGTTTTCCCACTCCGCGTGCGGCGCGCCATGGGTGGCGACCAGCAGGTGGGCCTGCTCCATGCGATAGATCATGTGATCGATGAAGACGCACGCCATCCGGCTGATCAGCAGGGCCTTGGTGAGGTTGATCTGGTCCGCCGTCCAGCCCAGGTGGCGCCCCAGCCGTTCAATGCGCGCCGGGGCGCGGATGATCCGCCGCCAATAGACCAAATTGAAACCGGGATGGTGGATCAGGACATGCGCCTCCCGCCGCAAATAACGTTGGCGCGCGACCTGACGGTTGTAATTGGTAATCGGATCCGGGAGGGGAGCTTCCATGGCGGGCGGGTCGGCGGACGGCCGAGCGGAATCCTACAACCCCAACTCCCCCTTGTAGAACTTCAAGGCCCGCAGGAAGCGGGTGAACTGTTCCTTGCTGTAATGGTGGGGATACGATTCAAAATGGCGATGAATGGCCGAGGGCGGTTCGGACTGTTCGGCGATGCCCCGCACCAGCGCGGTCTTTTCCGCATCGGGCAGCTCCGCCCAGGTAAAGCTCTCAAACGCCAGGGCGCCCTGCAACAGGGGCGAGGGCACGCGGATGGCGTTCTTGATCAGATGGCCCACCACAAAATGCAACGTATCGCCAAATTCCTTTTCGTATTCCGATCGCATAGGGTACTCCGTCTTGTCTTGGGTTCCAGTCTAGGGCAGGCCCAAAGGCAAAACAATCCCAAAACGACCCATCACAAGGAAGCCAGCAGGAGTAGACGCACGGGTTCGGCCAGATCCTGCAAGAGCGCATCGTGCAGCGCGCTGGCCCGTTCGACATAGTCGCGGGTCTGGCGGGGCATGAAGTCCGGATCGAAGCCGGACGTTCTCAGCCGGCCCGGCCCCGCATTGTAGGCCGCCAGCAAAAGCGTCCGCTCGTCCGCCTTCCATTGATCCCGGTTCTTGCGCAGGGTCGCCTGGAGAGTCGCCAGGTATTCCATGCCGACCCGCCGGTTGATCTCCGGGTCAAAGGCCTGATCGAACGGCAAGGGCGCCCCATAGAGCCGCGCGGTCATGTCACGCCATGTGCCCGACCGGATTTGCATGAGGCCGCGCTCGCCATGTCGTCCCACCCGGCGGGGATCACCGCCAGACTCGATCTGGATGATCGCATCCACCAGCCGCGAGGCAACCACGGCCGCATCCACCCCCGCCGCGTTGTCATCGGATGCGGCCGAGCCGGGCGTTGATCCAGGCGGGAGGCGAAAAGCCGAGAACCCGACCACCACCGCCACCGCCAGGATCCGTAGCCGCCAGGCTCGATTGAATGGGATTGCATTCATGAGTGAGTAAAACGTTACACCTTATCCGCTCGGCCCGCAACTGTATTATGATCATCTGATCGAAAGGCCTCGTTGGAGGGTCGGCCTCCGTGCCGACCGGGAACGGTTCGGAAGGAGGAAACAGCCAATACGAATGGGTGGTACAGGGAAAGGCCATCAGATGACAGGTGACAGGATCCGTCGGAGAGTTATACGGATATGCCCCACTTTTCGCAGCGTGGACCTCCGGTCCTCGTCGGATCGGTTGTAGCTGCGCCCGCTGGGCGCGGGATATCTGTGGATGCGGCCGCTGGGCGCGACTGGGGAAGAACCGCGCTCAGCGAGCGCAGCTACAGACCGCGCCCCCTCCGACCTGACCGGCTACCGACCACCGACTACCGACCACTACTTGTCTCCGGTTCGTTGACCAGGGCTAAATCAGCCCGGCGCGAACCAGGATGGCGAGCAGCAGGAGGTTCACGCCATTGAAAATCATGTGCATGAGTATCGGCGTCCGCAGGGAGCGGGTGCGAACGTAGGCCAGCGACAGCGCCACGGAGAAGACCGTGAGGGCCGCCAAGGTTCCCGGCTCGCCATGGAGGAGGGCAAATCCAACCGACGTAATCGCAATCGCGGGTCCGGGCCCGATCCGACGGGCGAACAGGGGCAGCAGGATTCCCCGGAAGAGGGCCTCCTCCACGATGGGCGCGACGCCGACGGCCAGAATCAAGAACAGGATTCGTGAGAATAGGCCGGTGGATTCCAGGAACAGCCGGATGGCGGGTTGAATGTCAGGCGTCCATCCAAATCCTTTCAGCAGGATGTGCCAGACAAAGGCGATGAACCACAAAACGGGCAGAATCGCCAGCCACCGGATCACGGCTTCGGCCCACACCTGTTGTCCGGGCCGCCGCCGTCCAAAGGGACGGGGCTTGCTTCCCGCGCGCCACGACAGGACGGCGATCAGCCCCCCCTGGAACAGGATCAGGTCCCACGTGCCGGCGTCGGGCAACAGGGGGCGCACGAGATGGGCCAGGGCCAGCGCCAGGAGAATCCAGAGCACATCCACTCCGCGCCAGGGGCTGTCCGCGGCGATCTGCCGCAACGACCCGGACCAATCGCCGTCCGACGGGTTGCGCCGGGTGGCCAAGTGGATGCCGGCGGCGAGCCCCGCCAAAAGCAGCCCGGCCAGCCCGATGCCGGCGACCAGGATCCAGGACGGCATCCCCGCGCCAGGCATCAGGATCCGGGGGAGTCGAACGTCTCGCGGACCGCATAGATCCGCTTGTTCTGCGACTCGTGATAGGTGCGGGTTTGCAGTTCCGCCAGAAGGCCCATCGACAGGAATTGCATGCAAAACGCCAGCAGCATCAACGGCGTGATCACCCAGAAGGGGCGTTTAATCAGGTACAAATCAGACCCGAAGCCGCCCAACAGCCGGTCGAGAAACACCACCAGCCACATCAGGGCTCCCGCGCCGCCGAAGAGGAAGGCAATCTTGCCGAACAATTGCATGGGGCCGCCCGTGAACCGCAGAAGGAACTTCACCGTAAACAAATCGAGAATGACCCGGAACGTGCGCCCGATTCCATATTTGGATTGCCCGGCCACGCGCGGATAGTGGCTCACCACCACTTCGGAAATCTCGCCGCCGACCCAGGAGCAGAGCGCGGGAATGAAGCGGTGCATTTCGCCGTAGAGCCGCACCCCCTGAAGGACGTCGCGCCGGTAGGCCTTGAGCGTGCAGCCGTAGTCATGGAGCTTGACGCCCGTGATCGTGGAAATCAGTCCATTGGCGACCATCGAGGGCAGGCGGCGCTTCCAAAAGGGATCCTGGCGATCTTTCCGCCAGCCGGAGACCACCGCGCAACCGTTGCGCTCCATCTGGTCGAGGAGCAGGGGGATGTCGGCCGGATTGTTTTGGAGGTCGGCATCCAGCGTGACGATCACGTCATGCTGGGCGGCATCGATGCCGGCGGACATGGCGGCGGTCTGTCCGAAATTGCGGCGGAACCGGATCAGACGGAAATGCGGGTAGAGGCGGGCGGCCTCCAGCAGCCGGTCCCAGGTGCCGTCGCGCGAGCCGTCATCGACCAGAATGACCTCGTAGACGCGGTTCAGGGCGGAGAGGGCGTCGTGGAGCTTTTGCGCCAGGGCGGCGACGTTCTCTTCCTCGTGGTAGACCGGAATGACGACCGAGAGGCTGGCGGGGGATGTTGTCATGGGCGCAGTATGGGGCAGGCGCGGCGGCTTTTCAAGCGGGGTTTGCTTTGACACCGCCTCGGAGGGGATGCTACATCGTGGTTTCAGCGGGTGGCCTGCGGACGCCCGTATCAAGGAACAGACCATGGCCAAGGTGTTGCTCGAAAACGTCTATAAAATCTATCCCGGCGACGTAACGGCGGTTCATGACGCCTGCCTCGAGATCGAGGATCGCGAATTCGTGGTCCTGGTGGGACCCTCCGGCTGCGGCAAGTCCACCACCCTGCGCATGATTGCGGGGCTCGAGGAGATTACGCGCGGGGCGATCTACATCGACGGCAAAAAGGTCAACGATGTCCCCCCCAAAGACCGCGACATCGCCATGGTCTTCCAGAACTACGCGCTCTATCCGCACATGACGGTCTACAACAACATGGCCTTTGGCTTGAAACTGCGCAAGTATCCCAAACCCGAGATTCACCAGCGCGTGATGGAAGCGGCCGACATCCTGGGGATCGCCGACTACCTCGAGCGCAAGCCCAAGGCGCTCTCCGGCGGGCAGCGCCAGCGCGTGGCCGTGGGACGCGCCATCGTGCGCAAGCCCAAGGCCTTTCTGTTCGACGAGCCGCTGTCGAACCTCGACGCCAAAATGCGCGTGCAGATGCGCGCGGAGATCAGCAAGCTGCACACGCGGCTGCAAAGCACGATGATCTACGTGACCCATGACCAGATCGAGGCCATGACCATGGGCGACCGGATCGTGGTCATGAAGGATGGCTGGATTCAGCAGGTGGACACCCCCCTGGATCTCTATAATCGCCCCGTCAACCAGTTCGTGGCGGGTTTTATCGGCAGCCCGCCCATGAACTTCTTTTCCGGCCGGATCCTTCGCAACGGCAATGCCGTGGTCTTCGACGAGGGCACTTTCCAGGTCCCGCTGGCGCCCACGGCGGCCTCCGCCCTGGCCGGGCGGGACGGCCAGGAGGTCGTCATGGGCATCCGGCCCGAAAACATGGACGAACGACCCGGCGTGACCCATCCCGACCCGGCCACCACGATCCACGCCACGGTCGAGGTGTCCGAAATGATGGGCGCGGAGGTCTACCTGACCTCCACCACCGGTCGCTCCGGTTTCACGGCCCGCGTCGGGGCGGGGTGTACGCGCCATGCCGGAGATTCCATCGAGATCGTCCTGGACATGGACAAGGCCCATTTCTTCGGCGTGCCGGATGGCGAATCGCTTTTATAGAAAGGAAGTCCTCGATGAGTTTGTTGGTGAGTGAATTTCTGCATACCCTGGGCATTGTCGTGGCCGCATTTGCGCTGTTGTGCCTGCTGGCGTTGTTTCTGAAGGCCGAGTCCGCGACCTGGAAGACGCCCAAGGAATAGGGGGCGGGGCGTGAAACTGGGCGTGAACATCGATCACGTCGCCACGCTGCGCCAGGCGCGCGGCACGGCCTATCCGTCCCCCCTCGAAGCCGCGGCCCTGTGCGAGCAGGCCGGGGCCGACGGTATCACCATCCATCTGCGGGAAGATCGCCGGCACATCCAAGATGCCGATTTGCACGCGCTGCGCGCCGCCTTGACCGTTCCCCTCAACCTGGAAATGGCCAATGTTCCCGAAATTGTCGATATCGCCTGCGCAGCCGCTCCGGACGAGGTCTGCCTGGTGCCCGAGCGGCGCCGGGAACTCACGACGGAAGGGGGGCTCGATGCCGCGGGACAATTCAACGCCCTTGAACCCGCCATTGCCCGCCTCAAGGAGCGGGGAATTCAAGTCAGCCTGTTCATTGAGCCGTCGATGGCGCAACTCGATGCCGCCAAGGCGCTGGGGGCGCCGGTGGTCGAATTGCACACCGGGCGTTATTGCGAACAGAGCGGAGAGGCCCGGCGAACCGAACGGGACCGCTTGATTGCCGCCGCCCGGCATGGGCACCAGATCGGATTGCAGATCAACGCCGGCCATGGACTCCACTACGACAATCTGCCCGAGTTTGTGAACGCAGTGCCGCACCTGGATACCCTGAATATCGGACACAGCATCGTGTCCCGCGCCGTCATGGTCGGCATGGTCCAGGCCGTGCGCGAAATGAAAGCGTTGCTGACGCCATGAAATTCGTCGCCGCCCAGGAGATACGGCGCGGCGAGGCCAAGGCCATTGCGCAACACCCCGGGCTGGATGTGGCCATGATGCAACTGGCCGGCGACGGCGTGGCCGGGGCCATCGCGTCGATCTTGTCGTATCGCGACGAAGCCCGGCCGACGGTTCGTTTTTTGGCCGGGCCCGGCAACAACGGCGGTGATGCCCTCTGCGCGGCGGCGACGCTGGATCGCAAGGGGATCCGCTCGGAAATCTGGCTGGCCGCGCCGAAGGACAAATTCAAAGGCGCGGCTCGACAGGCTTTGAATGAATTACATGGCACGGGAGTTGATCTCCGGGAAATGGCCGAGGGCGACTGGCTCTCCGCCGCGGCCACTTCCGTTGCCCCAGCCGTCTTGGTGGATGCCCTGCTGGGCACCGGGGCCACGGGCGAGCCGCGCGGCGCCATACGCCTCGCGATCGATTACCTGAACGCCCTGTCGTCCCATTGCCCGATCGTGGCCGTAGACCTTCCCACCGGAATGAATGCCGATACCGGCGAGTGCGTCGAGGCCGCCGTTCGGGCCGATGTGACCGTCACCATGGCCTACCCGAAGCCGGGAATGGTGTTTGCCGATGCCCAGGAATACCTCGGGGCGCTCTGGCGCGTCCCGATCGGCCTGCCGGTGACAGATAGCCATGCCTTGGCCGATGCCCGTCCGGATCTCCAATGGATATCCGAAGACGATGTACGCCGGATCCTCCGGAAACGGGCGCGCGCCACGCACAAAGGAACCTATGGGCAAGCGCTCCTGATGGGGGGATCGGCCCAGTATCCCGGTGCTATCGTACTGGCGGCCCAAGGCGCCATCCGTTCGGGTGCGGGATTGGTCCGTGTGGCAACCACCGCGGATGCGGCCCCCGCCGTGACCCGGCACTGCCCGGAGGCGATTCTGCACGGGGACGTCCGCCAGGATGTCTCCCTGGCCGGGATGAACGCCATCTTGCTGGGGCCGGGATTGGGGCGGGATCCGGAAGCGCGGCGGATCACCGCGCGACTCCTGCACGAGACTCCCTGTCCCCTGGTGCTGGATGCCGATGCCATTGCCGTTCTGTCCGGCAAGCCAGAGGCCATCCGGAGTTGCCCCCAACCGGTGATCCTGACCCCGCATCCCGGAGAACTGGCGTTGCTGCTCGATACCGATGTCGCCACCATCCAGCAGGATCGACTTGTGGCGGCCCAGGAGGCGGCGGAACGAACCGGGGCCATCGTGGTCTTGAAGGGATCCGGAACGCTTGTGGCGCAGGCCGGCCAGCCGGCCTGGGTCAACTTGAATGGCAATCCGGGAATGGCCTGCGGCGGCAGTGGCGATGTGCTGGCGGGATTGCTGGCCGGACTGGCGGCGCAGTCCCGGGATCCCTTGGCCGCGGCCTGCACCGGAGTCTGGCTGCATGGCATGGCCGGGGATGTGGCCGCTTTGCGCAACACCCAGGCCGCCATGACCGCAGGCGACATCGCCCGCTCCCTCCCCGCCGCCTTCCGCCGCGTTTCCGTGTAAATCAACGCCCCCACCAATACGGGAAAGATGACATGAGTTACAGGATTTCGGTCGGGGGATAGGGCGGGCCTGCCTGTCCTGTCTGTATTTCCGTGCCCAACCACCCAGGGGATCTGCCGGAGGGAACGGTTTGCGCCATCCTCAAACAGGCGGGGCTGGATATTTCTGCGTTTCTGGAACTTTGATCCGATCCAAACGACGCCTGTCCGCCTGTGGCGGGAAATGCTTGAAAATGAACAGCCGTTTTCAACCACGGACTTGCCACGCGGGCAGGCGTGGTGGACACCGATGGACACGGATGGGTGGGGAGGGGGGGGCGGAGGTACTCAATATCCAACAAGGAATAATCAATGTCCAAGGAGACTACATAATACGGACTTTTGGCCTCTGACTTCTGGTCTCTGACTACTGACTTCTGGCCTCTGGCCTCCCTGTCCTCCGTAGCCTTGGCGAAGGAGGATGCCCCCTATCCCCCATCCGTGGGCCGCCGAAGGCATCCGTGGGATCATTCCATGCCCCCGCCTTCAACCTGCAACCTTCAACCTGTACCCCAGTGGCCCAAGAATTATGCTTGAAAACATTATACATGTGGGCATAATATACGATCATGAAATTCCTGAATCGGACATTGGAGATGCGGCGGCTGGATCGGTTGCTGGACGGTGGCGGATTGGGCGTGGTGTGGGGACGGCGCCGGATCGGTAAAACCCGCCTGCTGCTGGAGTGGTGTCGCCGGCGGAAGGGGCTCTATGCCGTGGCCGATTTGTCGGCCCCGGCCATTCAGCGACAGTATCTGGCGGAGGCGATCGGCCAGGTGCTGAAAGGGTTTGAAGAGGTGGGATATCCGGATTGGCGCACGTTGCTGGATCGGTTGGCTCGGGACAGCCAAGCGGCGGGATGGCGGGGCCCATTGGTCTTCGATGAACTGCCGTATTGGATTGGCACCAGCCCGGAGTTGCCCAGCGTTCTCCAACGCTGGATCGACCACGGGGCCAAGCAAGCGGGCCTGTCGGTCGTGCTCGCGGGCTCCAGCCAGCGCATGATGCACGGCCTGGCGCTCGATGCCTCCTCGCCCCTCTACGGACGCGCCCGGGAAGCGATGAATCTGCTGCCGTTGGGGGCAGGATTCATCCGGGAAGCGCTGAACCTTGACCGGGCCAGCGATGGTGTCCTGGCGTATGCCCTGTGGGGTGGGGTGCCGCGGTATTGGGAATTGGCGGAACCGTTTGGTGATGATTTGGCCGGTGGTTTGGATGCCAACGTGCTGGATCCCTCCGGTCCGCTGCACCTCGAACCGGATCGCCTGTTGCTGGAGGAAATGCCGTCCGCCCAGTCTCTGCGGCCGATCTTGGACGCAGTCGGGCAAGGTGCCCATCGGTTGACTGAAGTGGCGGCTCGCATCGGAAGTCCCCCCACGTCGTTGAGCCGTTCCTTGCTGAGGTTGCAGGACATGGGCCTGTTGGAACGGCAAACGCCCTTTGGAGAGAATGAACGCTCCGGCAAGCGGGTCCTGTACAAGATCGCCGATCCGTTTTTTCGCACATGGTTTCGCTTGGTCGCCCCCCATCGTGCCTTTTTAGCGACGGCAACTGCCGTCCAGCGTCAAACGTTATGGAAAAAGCTGGGGTCTGGATTGGTGGCGGAAACGTGGGAGGAGTTGTGTCGCCGGGCCGTTGTCCGCTTGGTTTGCCAGGGGAATCCGGAATCTTGGCTGCCCGCCAAGAGATATTGGCACGGAAATGGCCCCGAATGGGATGTCGTGGCTCAGTCGGTTTCCGGCGACAAAACGTTGTTGGGCGAGGTGAAATGGGGCGTTGGCCCTCGCGCCCGACAATGCGTGCAAGAAGCGATCGCTGCGCTGGCGGGCAAGGGCGTGCCGCCGATACCGAACATGAAGGACCAGGAAATCGTCAGAGCCGTTTTTGTGCCGGATGCCAGTGCCGGGCGAGAACAAGGCGTGCAGATCTTCAATGCGGAGCAAGTGCTGAAAGCCTGCCGAGGGGAGAGTTGAGCTAAGCTGGCAGGGGACGGCCTTTGCAAATATCCAATATCCAACAAGGAATGATCAATGTCCAAGTTCGACAGGTCCGAGGTTGGGCCGGGCGACCCCCATGACCTTGCGTCATGGGTGAAGGAAGTCGTGTGACAGCAGCCGGCACCGGGCCGACCTGATTCACCCACGGGATAAACCCGTGGGGGTCTTGCCTTCAACCTGCAACCTGCAAGCTTCTTGGTCCAATGCCGAATGCCGAATGTCGAATGTCGAATGATGAAGGGAAATGCTTGAAAATGAACAGCCGGTGTCAGCTATGGATTTCGGCCTCTATTCGTGTAATTCCCACCACAGGCGGGCAGGCGTGTGATGGGTGGTTAACCGACTCCGGCTGTTTTCTCTGTGCGTCTCTGTGGCCTCTGTGGTAAACAGGGTTGCAGGTTGCAGGCTGAAGGTAGAGGAGGGGGGCAAGAGTGGTGAAAGGATTGCAGGAATGCCAGGACATCCTGGAGATCGGGCGATGAGCAGCAAAACAGACAACGCATTGCCGTTTGACTTCGACATGTTGCGGGAGGTGGACGGCATCATCGCCGCGTTTGAACGGGTGGAGATCCGGTATGCGCTGGCCGGTGGGTTTGCGGTCGCCATTTATGGTCGGATCCGCGCCACGAAAGACGTTGATTTCATATGCCATCCGGATGACGTGGGGCGGGCGACGGACTGCCTGGCGGAAGCGGGCTACAAGACGTTTGCCGAGCCGTGGACATTTCGAGGGACGGCCATGGCGCTGCACCGATTCATGAAACCCGGTCCTGAGCCGGAATGGGAGCACATCGTGGATCTTTTGGTTCCCCCGGTGGATCGGCTGCATTGGATTCATAACGCCGAGCGGTTGGGATGGGGGGAGCAAGGCAAGGTGAATGTGGTTTCTCGTCAAGATCTGGTCGAAATGAAGAAGCTGAGGGGTTCGGTTACCGACCGCAGCGACATTGAATTTTTGGAGAGGGGCACATGACAGATGGCCGCAAAGCCTGTGCCGAACTCTGCCAGGTCAGCCAACTGGCACTCTTTCTCGCCGGCCGGGGACGGGCGGCAGGGCTGCATCAGGCCTTGAAGTGTCTTCCTGCCGGCGTGGAGCACAAGCCGTCCCAAGCAGATGGCGTGAGGGAACCAACGGAGCGATCATGGGGGGAGGGGAGCGGGGCCCGAGGTCCGAGGTCCGACGGGGAACCTGCAACCTGAGACCTGAAACTCCACCACGAACTTCACGCCTGTCCGCCGGTGGCGGGAAATGCCTGAACATGAACAGCCGGTGTCAGCTATGGATTTCACGGACTTGCCACGCGGGCCGGCGTGGTGGACACGGATGGACACGGATTTTTGGTCGGAGGGAAGGGCGGGGGGCCGCCATGGGCGGACCCAAGGGCTGTCCGGGTCTGCCGAAGGCCACACACGAAGCGCGTGAGCCGTTCGGCAGTCCCGGACCGCCCCGGCCCGGCCTCTGAAGGAGTCGGGACCCGCCCTTCCCGATCCAGGGTCTTGCATTTGCGCGCCCTTTGCGGCTCTCCCGCCACGGGCGGGCAAGTGTGCCTCTTCCGGTAACGGTTTTCGGATTCCTTTCGTGTCTTTCGCGTTCGCGCAGGCCCGCGCGATAACATTTCGTGGTTAACCCGGCTGTGGTTCTCGGCTGTTCCATCTTGTACATCCTGCCCATCCTGTCATCCTGCCTGGCTGCGACGGAATACCCGGCGTTCTGGAGGTTGACAAATTAGGCATGAATGAGCATATTTGTGCCCATGAAAAAAAATACGGAATCCTCCGTGCTGGTGCGGGCCCGCGTGCCGGCGAAGCGGTTGCGCAACGCCGAGAAAATCCTGGCCCGCCTGGGCATGAAACCCGGCGATGCGATCAATCTGTTGCTTGCGCAGGTCGAGTTGCGGCGCGGATTGCCGTTTCATTTGTCTTTGGAAGAGGCCCCCTTGCTGTCCGGGGAACGACAAGGAACCGAGTGGACCAAGGCGTTCGGTGCCTACTAGGTGCAAAGTCGGCGAGGTGTGGTGGGCGGATCTGGGGATCGCGGCCAAGAGCCGGCCGGTGCTGGTACTGGCCGCGCCGCGCGCGCGCGATGCCCGGCAACTGGTCGTGGTGGCGCCCTTGACTTCCCAAATCCGGGGGCTGCCGGGGGAGGTGGCGTTGGGGCCGGTCCGCTGGCTGCCCAAGCCCTCCGCCGTCAACGTCCAAGGTCTGGCCAGTTTCGATCCCGTCAAATTGATTCACCGGCTGGGTCTTTGCACGCCGGACCAGATGGAAGCCGTGAAGCAAGCCCTGCGCGAACTGCTGGATTTGTAAACGATACCGCAAAAGGGGCCCTGTAATGCGCGGATGTAGAATCGACTTTGGAGTGCGCTGACAAGGCCCCTGGCCGCGGCACCGCTTTGGATCCAGCAGCCGGAACAGCCAGCTACGGATTGCGCGCCCTTTGCGGCTCTCCCGCCACGGGCGGGCAAGTGCGCCACTTGCATTATGGATTTCGGCCTCTATTCGTGTAATTCCCACCACAGGCGGGCAGGCGTGGGATTGGTGGTTAACCCCGAATCCTTAGCCAAGCTGGGAAAAATCGTCCGAAGGGTTAAAAAAAGCCCTT
>CAYNSH010000017.1:0-48208 GCA_964399775.1 uncultured Verrucomicrobiota bacterium | reverse complement strand
CACCCCCTCTCAGGTTGCCGCCCGCCCTGGGGCGGCTACCTGAGCAGTTACAACCCAACAGCCATTTTTGACAGGATGTACAGGATTACGCAGGATTGAAGAGAATGCCGTTTCCTATTCCTTCCTGTTTTCCTGCGTTTCCTGTTTTCCTGCTTTGTCCCCCTTCCTGACCTCTGACCTCTGACCTCAACCATTTAACAAGCCCAACGGAGACCCACACATGAAAACCATCGTCCCCACCCTCAAGAAATACCTGAAGCTCATTCTTGCCCTCGTCGGCCTTGCCGCTGTCGTCGTCTGGGCCGGCGGCTTCCTCGGCGACAAGAACAAGCCCGGTGTGCTTGCGCACCAGCCCGGCGTCGCCATCCCCGAAGGCGCGGCCACGTTGGTCGTCGCCGTCGAATCCGCCCCCGTGCGCGTCGAAGTCGTCGGCACGACCGCCTCCGAGGAGAAAATCAACCTCAGCGCGCGCATCCCGGCCTACGTCAGCGAAATCTTCGCCTCGGCCGGCGACCGCGTGGCCAAGGGCCAGGTGCTGCTGACGCTGGACGACCGCGACATCCGCCAACAGCTCGCCGGCGCCGAAGCCCAGCTCAACCAGGCGCAGACCGAGTACGACCGCGCCAAGCAGCTCTTCGAGCGCGAGGCCACCACCCAGCAGGCGCTGACCGCCGCGGAGTCCATGCTGGCCGGCGCGCGCGCCCAAGTGGAACAGGTCAAGGTCATGCTGACCTATGCGCAGGTGACCTCCCCCATCGACGGCATCGTCACCGAGCGCCGTATCGAGGCGGGCGATCTCGCCAACCCCGGCATGCCCCTGCTGGCCGTTTACGATCCCGCCCGCATGCGCCTCGAAGCCCCCGTGCCCGTGCGCCTGATCGACCGCCTCGCCCTTGGCCAGGCCGTCGAGGTCGCGCTGGAACGCCCGGCCCGCGTCTTCCCCGGCACCGTCTCCGAGATCGTCAGCGAAGTCGATGCCGCCACCCGCACCCAGCTTGTCAGGGTCCACCTCGACGGCGTGGCCGGCGACGTCCTGCCCGGCACGTTCGGCCGCCTGTGGGTCGCGGCCGAGGCGCGCGAAGCCATCTTCGTCCCCGCCTCCGCCGTCGTCCATATCGGCCAGTTGTCCTTCGTGCAGGCCGTCCGCGACGGACGCGCCGTCCGCCGCCTTGTCAAAACCGGGCCCGCCCGGGGCGACTCCGTCGAAATCCTCTCCGGCCTGCGCGCCGGCGACGCCATTCTCGTGACCCCGATCCAGGAGGGCTGATCCCATGGAAGAGCGCAAACATTCCCTCACCTCCGGGATCCTCCAGGCCTTCCTGAAGGGGAACCTGTCGATCTTGCTGATCCTGATCAGCTTCGCGGCCGGCGCCGCCGCCCTCCTCATCACCCCGCGCGAAGAGGAGCCCCAGATCGTCGTGCCCCTGGCCGACGTCATGGTCATGGTGCCCGGCTCCTCCGCCGAAGAGGTCGAGCAGCTCGTCTCCTCGCGCCTCGAAAAGATGCTCTACCAGATCGACGGCGTGGAATACGTCTACTCGATGTCGCGACCGGGCCTGTCCGTCGTCACCGTCCGCTTCTTCGTGGGCGAGGACCGCGAGGACAGCCTGATCAAGATCTACAACAAGATCTTCCAGAACATCGACCAGACCACGCCCGGCATCGCCGGCTGGGTGGTCAAGCCGATCGAGATCGACGACGTGCCGATCGTGAACGTCACGCTGCACAGCGCGGCGCACGACACCCACGAGCTGTACCGCATCGCCGAGGTCGCCGCGACCAAGCTGCAGCGCATTCCCGACAGCGCCAAGATCACCCTCCACGGCGGCCAGCGCCGCGTGGTCCACGTCCAGCTCGACACCGAGCGCCTCGCCGCCTACGGGCTTTCGCCCATGGAAGTCGCCGGCGCGCTGAAAATGTCCAACGCCCAGGCCGAAAGCGGCTCGTTCGCGCAGGCCGGCCGGCAGATCGTCGTCGAAACCGGCCCGTTCCTCCACGACGCCGACGAAGTCCGCAACCTGATGGTCGGCGTGCACATGAACCGCCCCGTCTATCTGCGCGACATCGCCGAAGTCGTCGACGGCTCCGACGAGCTGAACACCTACACCCGCTTCGGCGCGGGCCCCGCCGCCGACGCCATGGAATTCGCGATGGCCCCCGGCGCGACCGAAGCCGCCGTCACCATCGCCGTCGCCAAGAAAAAAGGCAGCAACGCCGTGCGCGTCGCGCAGCGGGTCGAGGCCATGCTGGGCGACCTGCGCGCCACCGTCCTGCCCGACGGCGTCCGCGCCACCGTCACGCGCGACTACGGCCACACCGCCAACGAGAAGGTCAACGACCTCGTCATGAACCTCGCCATGGGCATCCTGACCGTCGTCGGCCTGATCGCGCTGACCATGGGCTGGCGCGAAGGCATCATCGTCGGCCTCGCCATCCCCATCACCTATTCGCTGACGCTTCTGTTCAACTATCTGCTCGGCTACACCATCAACCGCGTCACCCTCTTCGCGCTCATCCTCGCGCTGGGGCTTCTGGTGGACAACCCCATCGTCGGCGTGGAAAACATCTCGCGCTTACTCTCGATGAAGAAGTTCCCGCGCCTGCAGGCCGTGGCGCTGGCGATGGAGGAGGTCATGCCGCCGATCCTGCTGGCGACGCTGTCGATCATCGTGTCGTTCATCCCGATGTTTTTCATCAGCGGGATGATGGGCCCCTACATGGCCCCGATGGCGCTCAACGTGCCGCTGACGATGCTCAGCTCACTGCTGGTGGCCCTGGCCATCACGCCGTGGGTCGCGAGCAAGCTGCTCAAGGACAAGGGCGCCGAGGTGGCCGCCTATGACGTGAAGACCACCGGCACCTACAAGGTCTATCGCCGGATCATGGCCCCGTTCGTCGCCTCGCGCGGGCGCAGCCACCTCCTGATGCTGGTCGTGGCGGGCCTGTTCGGGTTCTCCATCTTCCTCGCCGCCTCCGGGCGCGTCCCGCTGAAGATGCTGCCGTTCGACAACAAGAACGAGCTGCAGATCGTCGTCGACATGCCCGAGGGGTCCACGCTGGAGGCCACCGACGCCGCCGTGCGCGAAATCGAGGCCTACCTCCAGACCGTCCCCGAAGTCGTCAACTTCGTCTCCACCGTCGGCGACGGTTCGCCGATGGACTTCAACGGGCTCGTGCGCAAGTACTACCTGCGCCAGGCCCCAAACCTGGCCGACGTGCGCATCAATCTTCTCCCCCGCCAGCGCCGCGAAATGAGCAGCCACGCGCTCGCCCTGCGCCTCCGCGACGACATCGACGCCATCGGCGAACAGACCGGCGCGCTGATGCGCATCGTCGAGGTGCCGCCCGGACCGCCCGTCATGGCCACCGTCGTCGCCGAGGTCTACGGCCGCCCCGACCAGCCGTATTCCGACCTCGTCGCCGCCGCCGAAACCCTCCGCGACCGCCTCGCGCTGGAGGAAGGCGTCGTCGAGGCCGACACCACCGCCGAAGCCCACCAGCCAAAGCTGTTCTTCCGCGTGGACCGCGAAAAGGCCGCCCTGAACGGCATCTCCACCGAGGACGTCGTCGGCACCATGCGCATCGCCCTCGCCGGCATGCCCGCCGGCACCGTCCACGCCCCGCGCGAACAGAACGAACTGCCCATCGTCCTGCGCCTGCCGCGCGAAAAGCGCTCCGACCCCGAACGCCTCAAGACCGTCATGGTCAAGGGCCGCATGGGCCAGAGCGTGCCGCTCGGCGAGCTGGGCGCGTTCGAGGAAGACGTCGTCGACCGCACCATCATCCACAAGAACATGGAGCGCGTGGTGTTCGTCACCGCCGAAATGGCCGGCCGCGGCCCCGCCTACGCCGTGCTCTCGCAGCAGGCCGACCTGAAGAGCGAGCCCCTCCCCGACGGCATCCGCGTCTCGTGGACCGGCGAAGGCGAGTGGAAGATCACCGTGGACGTATTCCGCGACCTGGGCATCGCCTTCGGCGCCGCCCTGCTCGCCATCTACGTCCTGCTGGTCTACGAAACCGGCTCGTACCTCCTGCCCATCGTCATCATGCTCTCCATTCCGCTGACGATGATCGGCATCATGCCCGGCTTCTGGCTCTTGAACGCCCTGATGGGCAAAACCGTGGGGGGCTACGCCGATCCGGTCTTCTTCACCGCCACGGCGATGATCGGCATGATTGCGCTTGGCGGCATCGTCCAGCGCAACGCCATCATCCTGATCGACTTCATCCGCAGCACCGCCGCGCGCGGCACGCCGCTCAAGGACGCCATCATCGAAGCCGGCGCCGTGCGCCTGCGCCCGATCTTCCTCACCGCCGGCACCACCCTGCTCGGCGCCTGGCCCATCACCTTCGACCCCATCTTCAGCGGGCTGGCCTGGGCCATCATCTTCGGACTGTTCGTCTCCACGGCCTTCACGCTGCTGGTCGTCCCAGTGGCCTACGGCCTCATCTACAACAAAGCGAAAGCGGAGGGTTGACCCATGAAAATGCTGATGATCATCTGTCCCGAAAACCGCCAGGAAGAAGTGCGCGACATCATCGCCAAGCACGACATCCGCGGCTATAGCGAGATCCCCAACGTGCTCGGCGAAGGTGCCACCGGAAAACACCTCGGCACCCACACCTGGCCCGGCAAGTCCGTCCTCGTCTTCACCGTCGTCTCCTCCAGCAAGAAGGACGAACTCGTCCTGGCGCTCAAGGAATACCACGAAAGCCTTCTGGCCGGCGAAGGCCTCCGCGTCTTCGCCCTGCCCGTCGAGGCCATTTTTTAACCAGCAGACAGGAGACAGGATTCAGGAGACAGAATGAAAAACCAAAAGACATTTTTGACAGGATTCACAGGATTATTCACGATTCACAGGATTGCGAACGATGATTCTCCTTTCCTGTTTTCCTGTGTTTCCTGTTTTCCTGCTTCGCCCCTCCTGTCCCCTGTCTCCTGTCCCCTGTCCCCTGAAAGGCCCCCCTCATGACCCCCCTCATCAAAACCCTCCTCGGCGCCGGCGCCGGCGCCGCCGTCGGCTTCCTCGTCTACCGCTTCATCGGCTGCCGCACCGGCACCTGCCCCATCACCGCCAACCCCTGGCTCTCCATGATCTTCGGCGCCGTCATCGGCTTCCTCATCGCCTCCGGAAAATGAGAACAAGGGGAATGGAATGATGGAATACGGGAACAATCGACGGATGGTTTTCCACGCCGTGGAAATCCCGGCCTGCCCCGTCCATCGTTCCATCATTCCACCATTCCAATCTTCTCCCCCCCCCATCCTTCCACCATTCCATCATTCCATCTTTCCAACATTCCATCCATCTCCCCCCCAAGTTTCCAGTTTCCAGTTTCAAGCCCCACCCCAACCTGAAAGGAACATCCCATGACTGTAGAAAACGGAGTCCGCGTATTTGCCGGGATCATGATCTGGATCTCGATCGCCCTGACCCTGCTGGTCCACCCGCTGTTCTGGCTCTTCACGGCCTTCATCGGCCTGAACCTGATCCAGTCGGCCTTCACCGGCCTTTGCCCCGCCACCATCATTCTCCGCAAGCTTGGGTTGAAAGACAGCCCGAATTGCAGTACCAAGTAACCAACGAAACATTCACCGAAAGGAACACCCATGAGCGCAGGAATTCTCGAACTGAACGACAACAACTTTGAAGCGGAAACCAAGGCCGGCGTGGTGCTGGTGGACTTCTGGGCCCCCTGGTGCGGCCCCTGCCGCATGCAGACCCCGATCCTCGAACAGCTCGTCGGCAAGGTCGATGGCGCGAAGATCGCCAAGCTCAACGTGGACGATGCCCCGGCCGTGGCCGCCAAGTACGGCGTGATGAGCATCCCCACCCTGATCGTCCTCAAGGACGGCCAATCGGTCAAGCAAATGGTCGGCGTCCAGCAGTCCGATACGCTCGTGGCCGCCCTCGAGGCGGCGAAGTAGGCGATCCGCTCTTTGCGTCACCGCCGTCCGGTTTACCGCCGGGCGGCGTTTTTGCGCCGGGCGTCCGTTGATCAGCCGTGATGCCCGCAACCGGCCGCGCCGTGGGCATGGCCGCCGCAGGTGGCGGTATCCGTCAGTTCCCGCAATTTTCCTTGCTTGAACTGCCGTACGGCATCGGCCGCCGTGCCCGGCTCCACCAAGTACACCCGCATTCCCATCTGGCGCAGGCCGGCCAGCGCCCCGGCACCCAATCCGCCCACCAGCACGGCATCCGGCCGGTAGCCGGCCAGCGCCTTGACGGGACTGCACCCGCCGTGGGCATGGCCCAGATTCGCATTCAGGATGGCCTCGGCGGCCAGCGTTTCCGTGTCCACGGCCAGGAAACCCGGCGCGGACCCGAAATGGCCGTGCACCGGACTTTCCAGACCCAGATCCCTCGATATCGGCAGGCAGACTTTCATGGCGGCTCCTTGGAGGATTTGTTATGAGCATATGCCCATTATGACCGCTTGTCAATCCCGCCTGCGTTGACGCGGGCCCCGTTCCGAGTATATGTTCATATCCATGCCGCGCCCCGTCCAGTCCCGCAAGATCGAATTCGCGCCCCGGTTCACGTTCTTCAAGCCCGCCGGCGTGCCGCGCATCGCACTCGCCGAAACCGCCCTGACCCTCGACGAGCTGGAAGCCCTGCGCCTCGCCGATCTCCACGGCCTCTATCAGGAGCAGGCCGCGCCGAAGATGGGGATCTCCCGTTCGGCCTTCGCCCGCATCCTGAAGTCTGCCCGCATGAAGGTGGCGGATGCCCTCGTCCATGGCAAATGCCTGCGGCTCAGAGGCGGCCCCGTCCTGAAGGCCCCCGGCCGCGCCGGCGTCTGCCCGCGCGACTGCCCCTGCCGCCAGCGGAAAGGCCGCCAGCCGTGACCCCGCGCAAGGCCATCCGCCTGCTCCACAGCGAAATCGTCCAGGTCGTCGGCTGCACCGAACCCGCCGCCATCGGCTACGCCTTCCGCACGCTCGTCCGCCACCTGCCGCAGCCACCGGGTCCCGCCGACTTCCGCGCCGAACTGCGCCTGTCGCAGGACACGTTCCGCAACGCCTCCACCGCCGTCGTGCCGCGCCTCAAGACGCGCGGCATCCTGGCCGCCGCCGCCGCGGGGCTGGCTTCGCGGACCGAGGGGCTCAATGTCTTCGCCGATTTCGATCTCCGCCAGGCCCGGGCTTTCATGAAGAATCCCGCGTGGCTGAAGATCATTCCCGGCCGCCGCCGCGGACTGTTCATCCGGACGAAGGTCCCCGGCCTCCGCACCGAAGTGACGCTCGCTGGCCGCCATGACCGGATCGAAAAACTCATCGTGTTTGGAAAAGTTCGCACGCCGCGCGAAAAACCCCTGCCGCCGCCGCCGACCCTTGCCGAAATCTTCGCCCTGGCCCGCAAGCGCGATCCGGGGCTCGAAGCGCTCGCCCGCGATTTTCTCCTGCGCCAGATTCCCGCCGAAAAGGGGCATCCTCTCGAAACCCAGATCGCCCGGCGCGTCGCCGGCCGCATGGCCGGCTATTCCCACCCCGTCATGACCCTCACCGGTTCCGGCAACCAAGGCATCTTCATCGGCCTGCCCTACCGCCAACTCTATGCCGAGAAAGGCGACGCGATTCTTCCCGCCCTCGTATTTTCCCTGCTGGCGCAGATCCATCTCAGCGCCAAGAAAAGCCGTCTCTCCGCCGATTGCGGTCTCGCCACCAAGGCCGGCCCGGCGCTGGCCGCCGGCCTCGCCTTCGCCCGCGGCGCAACCCCCGCCGAAGTCCGGCGGATCTTCCGCAACATCCCTGCCCGCCTGGCTGGCCTCATGTGCGAAGGCGCCGAACCGGCCTGCGGGAAGAAAGCCCGCGTTGCACTCCGCGCCGCCTTGGGAGAGTGAAAGAAGCAGCCGGTTCAACCGTCCTGCATTCCGTGCCCGGACTACTTCTGCCGCACCTCGACCGCCAAATCGGGGCGGCCCGTGGTCAGGGCGTCCACCCCGCGCGCAGCTAAGAGGCGCATCTCGGCGGGATCTTCGACCGACCACACGGCGGTGAACAGGTTCCGTTTGCGCGCAGCCCGCAGCACCCGGCGGCTGGCCACGGGGAGGATTCCCTTGCGCGGGGGCACCATGATCGCCTCGTAGGCCGGATCGATCAGGCCCTCCAGCCCGAACCATGCCGCGACCACAAACCGGACCACCTCCCGCTCGGAGGCATGGGTGACGGCGTCCGGGCAGACCGTGCGAAAACGCACGAGAAGGTCGTGGTGGAAGGACGCCGGCATGGTGCGGTCGGCGCGGTCGAATTCGCGGATCAGCGCGATCACGGCATCGGCCAGTTCGGGATCGTTTTCCTTCACCTCCACGATCATGGGCAGGTGCGGCAGGGCTTCGAATACTTCGCGAAGGGTCGGGATGTCCACGCCCGTCCCGCGAAAGGGATGCTCCCCGTCCCGGCCCGGAGGCGCGAACCGATATCCGGCATCGAGCCGCTTCAGCTCGGTCAGGGTGAGCTGATCCACCCGCCCCGTGCCGTCGGTGGTCCGGTCCACCGTCTCGTCGTGGATCACCACCGGCACGCCGTCGGCGGTGCGGTGGACATCCATCTCCAGGGCATCGACGCCGAGTTCGGCGGCGCCTTTGAACGCGGCCAGCGTGTTTTCCGGAAAGATGTATTGGCCGCCCCGGTGGGCGATCACCAACGGGCGCGCGACGGGCAGCGTAGTGAAAAACGTTCGCTTCTCCGCCGGCCGGCGCAAGCCCGCCGCGACATAGAGCCCCAGAACAACCACCGCCAATCCAATCCAGACCATGGTGTTTCTCCTATTCTTCGGGACAATCCCCGCTGGCGTTGAAAGGTGTTCTTTCCTCCCGCCCCCGAGAAAATAGCTGAGGCCGAAGCCCAGCACGAACAGGGCGACACCGGCGCTGGCCTGCGCCCCGGAGCCCCACCCGGGGAACAGTGCCACGGCACTGCCCGCCACCAGCCCGATGATGACGGCATAGCTGGCGGCATGGAACCGGCGCAGCAGGGCGGCGGCGGCCTTGGCGAAGAGAATGGCCCCCGCCAAGGTTCCCACGGTGAACAACGCCATGACCGGGAGGTTCAGGGTGCTGAAGCCGTGCTGCAGAGTGCTGTACATCCCAACCAGCAGCAGGAGGAAGCTTCCGCTGACGCCCGGGATGGCCATGGCAATGCCGGACAGGAACGCCGCGCCAAACACCAGCAGGCCGGCGGTGGGCGTGAGTTCCGTCAGCGGCGGACTCGCATCCGGTGGCTGGGCCAGCCCCATCCAGAGGACAAGCGCCACTCCCGCGGAAAACAGAAGCAGATGGCGAAGACGGACGCGCGAGATGCCGGAGCGCCTCCACAGATACGGAAGACTTCCCAGCACCAGCCCCATGAAGCCGAACCGGGCCGGCCCCGGCGCCGCTTCCAGCAGGAAGCCGATTCCCCGCGCCAACACGACGTTGCCCACCAGCACGCCGACAATGACCGGCGCCAGAAACGCCAAATTCCGCTTCCAGCCCCCCTCGCCCCCGAAGAAATTCCCCAGGGCATCCACCAGTTCATCGTAGAGGCCGGTGATCGCCGCCACGGTGCCGCCGCTGACCCCCGGCACGATGTTAGCCATCCCGATCGCCACCCCCTTCAGGCCGTTCAGCAGGGAAAACGGCTTCTTCTGCATGGGCGCATCCGCTCTCATGCCGGAAATCCTACGGCATCGCCCGGCCCATTTCGACCAGGATCTTGCCGAATCGCAACTACTCCGGTATCCGTCAGTTCGGGAAGCCCCCCAGCCTTGAACTGTTTTTCTGCTTGGGTCACCGTTTGCGCTTCGGTCCGGTACACCCGCACCCCCATCTGGCGCCGTACGGCCGTATGTTCCCATCCCGGCCTGAATGGGCCGGCGGCAACACTCAAGCCGGCACCCCAGACCCGTCGATTTTTCCATGGTTTTGCTTGCTTTTCACCCGGAAACGGTTAAACATCCGCGCCCATTATGAAAACCCATTCCATTGCTCTACTCCCTGGCGACGGCACCGGACCCGAAGTGACCAACGAAGCGGTCAAGGTGATGAACGCCGCAGCGCAACAGTTCGGCTTCAAGCTCGACTACACCATCTATGATTTTGGCGGCGACCGCTATCTGAAGACCGGCGAAACCCTGCCCGACTCCGCAATCGAGGAATTCCGCAAGCACGAGGCCATCTACCTCGGCGCGATCGGGCATCCGGACGTCAAGCCGGGGATTCTCGAGGTGGGCATTCTGCTCCGGACCCGGTTCGAACTGGACCAGTACATCAACCTGCGCCCGGTCAAGCTCTACCGGGCGGAGGACTGTCCGGTGAAGGGCAAGGAGCCCAAGGACGTCGATTTCGTCGTGGTGCGGGAAAACACCGGCGGCATCTACACCGGCCTCGGCGGCGCTGTCCAGAAGGGAACCAACCTCGAGGTGGCCACGCAGGTCATGCTCTACACCCGGCCCGTCGTCGACCGCTGCCTGAAGTACGCTTACGAGTACACCCGGCGCCGCAACAAGAAGAAAACCCTCACCCTCGTCCACAAGTGCAACGTCCTGACCCACTGCGGCGATCTCTGGGTCCGCGCACATAAGGAAATGGGCGACCGCGACTATCCGGATATCAAGCAGGATTACAACCACGTCGACGCCGCCACCATGTGGTTCGTCAAACAGCCCGAGTGGTACGACGTGGTCGTCACGGAGAACCTGTTCGGCGACATCATCACGGACCTGGCGGCCATCGTTCAGGGCGGCCTCGGCGTCGCGGCCGGCGGCAACATCAATCCGGAAGGCGTTTCGATGTTCGAATGCATGGGCGGCAGCGCCCCGAAGTACACGGGGCAGAATGTCATCAACCCGATCGCCGCGGTAGCGGCGGGCGGCATGCTGCTCGATACCATCGGCGAAACCGAAGCGGCCCAGGCGGTCGACAAGGCCGTCACGGCCGCCCTCAACAGCGGCCAAATCCAGTCCCTCGCCGCCGGACGCATGGGCATGGGCACCCGAGAGGTCGGCGACCTTATCGCCTCGCTGGTGTAGGAACTCCTGCTCGAACGCCGCGGCCTGATTCAAGCGGGGTCCCCGCGGCAATCAATAGGCTGGCTTTATCCACTTGATCATCCTGTTCATTCAGCCTAAACAAAGGATCGCAAAATGAAAAAATACAACGTCTGCATGGTCGGCATTGGCGCCGTTGGAACGGAAATCGTCCGGTTGCTCCGCAAACGGAACTTCCCCCTTGGCAAGCTCACGGCCTTCGCGACCCGCGAGCGCACGGAAATGATCGACGGCGAACCCGTCGACGTGAAGGTCGCCACCGGCCCGGAATCGTTCCAGGGCTATGACTTCGCCTTTTTCGCCGGAACCGAAGGGGCCAAGGGCGCCTCCAAGACCCTGGGCTGGGGGGCGGCCGAGGCGGGCTGCTGCGTGGTGGATAACGGCGATGATTTCCGCATGGATCCGCGCGTGCCCCTGTGCATTCCGGAAATCAACGCGGAGGCGCTGAAGAACCACCAGAACTTCATTGCCAATCCCAACTGCTCCACGGCCATCGCCCTGATGCCGCTGTACGCGTTGCATCGCGAAGCCCGCATCAAGCGCGTGGTGTGCTGCACCTATCAGGCCGTCTCCGGCTCGGGTTCCGCCGCCATCCGCGAACTGGAAAACCAGGTCCGCGCCTGGGCGGAGGGCCGGCCAATGGTCCACGAGGTCTATCCCGCCCCGATCGCCTTCAACGTCATTGCGCAAATCGGCTCCGAGGCCAAGGATCTCCCGGGCTATACGTCCGAAGAGGCCAAGCTCGGGCGCGAAACCCGCAAGATTCTCGGCGACGATTCCATCCAGGTGGTGTCCACCTGCGTGCGCGTGCCGGTCATCAACGGCCACAGCGAGGCCCTCCATGTCGAGTTCCACAACCCCATCACCCCGGAACGCGCCCGCGAGTTGCTGGCGGAATCCAGCGGCGTGGAAGTCGTGGATGATCTCGCCAACGCGAAATTCCCGACGCCCCTCGATTGCTCCGGCAAGTACGACGTGCTGGTCGGCCGCATTCGCAAGGACCCCTCGGTCGAAAACGGCCTTTCCCTGTTTGTCGCGGGCGACAACATCTGGAAGGGCGCGGCCCAGAACGCCATCCAGATCGCCGAAAAGATGATCGAACTGGGCCTGAAGTAGGCCAACTCGCTCAGCGCTTTTTTTCCAGCGCTTCGAGCACCATCGTCATGGCGCCCTTGCCGGCTTCCGCCGAAGGGCGGATGTCGATTTCGCGCAGGCGCCAGGCCGGCCGGGTTTCGGAGGCGGCCGCCAGAAGCATTCCCGCTTCGGCGAACGAAACCTCCCGCAGATCAACCGCCACCTCGCGCACCTGCCAGCCATCGGAAACCGGCTTGGCCGGACGGGAGGTCACCCGCGCGACATCCCGTCCCAGAATGCGGACGGCGATTTCATCCAAGTCCGCCGGCTGCCAGGCCCCGGCCCCATCCAATTGACGGCGGTACTCGTCCTCGAGTTCCCACCGATGCGCATGGGCCTGGATCGACTGAAGATCGCGCTGCTTGCGAAGGATCGTCTCGCGGTAGCGCGGCAGGGAAAGCCCGCTATGCAGCGTGGCCGCCACGGCCACCACGGCCAGCCCGATGGCCACCATTCCCCAATCGCGATCAGGCTTCATGGTGGGCCGCTCCTTTCAGGATAAAGCGGGGCCGGCCTTCCGAGGTCAGGCCGGTTGCGTCGGTTTGAATGGTCCAGCCCTGTTCCCGCAGCCGGTCGGACAGCGCCTCCGCCGCCTGAATGCCGGCCGCAGACCCTTCCAGCATCAGCGCCCCGGCAGACAGCGTCAGCCGAGAGATTTCGATGTGGAGCTCGGCGGCCTCGCGGAGAACGGACTCCAGGGTCCGCTCCATCCCTTCCACATCCAACGCCCGGCGGAAGGGCTGGGTTTCTTCGTCGCGCCGCGACAGGGCGCGCTGCACCATCAGGCTTTCCTGACCCCGGGGCACCCCGGGGCCGGCGATGGACCGGGCGGCCGCCGAGACGCGTTCCTGCAAAACGGCGTCGCGCTGGTGCCGCCATGCCCCCTGCGCCAGGTTCAGCACCAGCACCAAGATGGCCGCGGAAGCCAAGGCCCAGGTCGATGCGCGTTCGGCGCGAGCTTCCACCTTCAGCCGGGCGGGATGGGCATCTTCTCCCGTCTTGAAGTTCATGCCGGATCCCTCAACCACCCGGCGGGCCAATCCGCGGGCCAGCAAGGCGTCCGGCTGGCGCACGGTTTCATGGCGCAGCGTCCGTCCGCCCGGCAACGCCTGGCGCAGCCGCCGAATTTGTTCCTCGCCCCTCGCGACAGGTCCAGCCCACCAGATATCGATTTCGTTCGACTCCGTTTCCGCGGCCTGCGTCGCCAGCACCTGCGCCAGACGGGCCGCCCAGAGCGTCTCGAAGGAAGAGGAAATCCGGTTGTTGCCGTCGCACGGGGAAGCGCGCAGGACATGGGCGGCCATGAATTCCCCCCCCCTGCCGCGCACTAAGACCGCATGGTCTTCGCCCAGCCAAACCAACAGGCGGGAAAGTCCGCTGCGCGCGGGCGGAGACTCGACCGCCAGTTGATCCCAAATGGCCAGCACTTCGCTGTCCACATGGGTCGGGTTGAACCCCTGCGCACGGCAGAGGTCGTCAAAACCCGACAAGTCGCTGTTCCGGATGGCCGCGGCCACCGTCAGGGTTCCGCCGTCCGCGACCCAAGGCCGCCCATACGCGCACCGGGACCCCTCGACCGGGAACGGCAATTCCACATCCAACAGGCTCGGCCACACCTTGGCCGCCTTGGCGGTGGAGGCAAACGGTGCGCGCAAACGACGGACCAGCGTCAGCGGCGCGGGAGCCGACGCCGACAGTGCCGCCAAGCCCGATTTCACCTCGCGCTCCACCCGCGCCAGGGACTCGCGCGCCGCCTCGGAATCCACCGGAAACGACTCGACCACCGGAGCCGCGCCCCGATGCGCGACACGAGCCAAAACCATCTGTGTTCCAGTCCGATCGATGCCATAGGCGGCCTTGTAGTCACGGCTCATCCATCAGCCCCCCGCCTCGACCCATTGCAGGATCTGCACGTCGCCCCGCTCATCACGCAAAACCCAGGCCAGGACCTCATGATGCCGGTGACCCAGCGCCGCCCGCGCGCGAACCCGGAAATAGCGGCTGGAAATGCTGGCCGCGCCGACCAGCGATGCGGCCAGCTCCGGACGCGCCATGGCCAGCCGTTCGAGCGCGCTGGTCGGGTCGATTTCACGCAAAACCAAGAGCTCGCGCACCACGGATTCGTGTTGGGGGCCCGCCAGACCCAGGAGCACATGACGATTCGCCGTCAGGAGATTGACGGGAATCGGTTCATCCAGCCCCGCGGGCACCACCACGGCAACCGCCGACAGGTCCCCGCCGAAGAGGTCGTCCAGAGCCTCCCGGGGCCGCGGCGCCAACAACTCCGCCGAGAAGCCGTGTACATGCAGCAGTTCGGCCGGCGCCCATAGAATGCGATTGGGCGGTTCATAGGGAGGGTCCAGCCGCCGGTAGGCAAACGACTCATGGGCCCCCGTGTCGTCGCTATCCATGTAATCCACCAGCGCCTCGATACGCGCAACGGGATCCCGATCGCCGCACACCGTCAGCACATCCAGCCAGATGTCCTCCGCCGTCCGGCTGCCGCGGCCGGCAACGGACAGGTTGTTCCAGTTGTGAAACCGTCCGGCATCTTCCACGACCGCCCGGGTGGAAATGCCATCCTCCCGCAACGTCTCGCGCGGCAGCGCCCAGTCTTCGCCCAGGTGATCCACCTGGAGGTTTTCGTCCGACGCCAGGATCCAGAGCGCTTCGCGCACGGCTTCCGCGGCGGCCACCCGCAGCCGTTCGATTTCCAGTTCCGCGCGCTCCAGGCGCGAAAGACGTCCCGCCCTCGCTTGCAGCAGCAGCGCAAGGCCGCCGGCCATGGACAGCGTGGCCAGCGTCAAAATCAACGCCAGGCCCGTACGCGCGCGGCGGTTCGGCCCCATTCAGCCCTCTCCGGCCGGGGCGGCGGAGGACGCCGCCGCGGTTCGTTTTTCCCGTTCGCGCTGCAAGGCGGCGGCCATGTCCCGTTGCCGCTGGGCGCGGTTGCGGCGCGAAACCTCGTGGCGCCGAAGCTTCTCGGAGCGGGCCCAGGCATACATCAGCAGCGACACCATGCCGCAACCGAAAAAGATCACCGCCAATTTGTACAGGCCTCGCCGTTGCAGTTCGATTTGAAACAGCGCCATGATCAGGACAAACAGCGCCATCAACGGGAACATGCCCGCGGCAACCGCCGTGATATGCCGGAACTTGGACCTCATTTTGCTGCGGCTGCGCGGGCGGTGCGTATCGACCTTGAAGTCGCGTTTTTGAACGGGAAGCTCCGACATGTTCAGTCCCTCCGGTAGCCGTGCGGATGGGCCTGGTGCCACACCCAGGCATGCCGCACCATCGTCTTGAGATCCGCGTGTGCCGGTTCCCAGCCCAGCACCGTCCTGGCCTTTTCCGGACTGGCCACCAGGCAGGCCGGATCGCCGGGACGGCGCGGCGAGATCTCTTCGGGAATCTCCCGGCCGGTCACCTCGCGGCAGGCATCCACCACCTGCTTGACGGAAAATCCGGCGCCGGTCCCGAGATTGAATGGCCCGGCCACATCCTGCTCCAGGGCCAGAATGTGCGCCCGGGCCAGATCGACAATGTGGATGTAGTCGCGAATGCAGGTGCCGTCGGGGGTGTCATAGTCGTCGCCAAACACCGGGACCGCCCGGGCCTGCCCCAACGCCACCTTTAGCACGTTGGGAATCAGGTGCGTTTCGGGATCGTGATCCTCCCCGTATTTTTCCGTTGCTCCGCACGCGTTGAAATACCGCAGGAATACCGGCTGGATTCCGCGTGCCTGCTCCCAGCGCAGCGCCGTCTCCAGCATCCGCTTCGATTCCCCATAGGGGTTGGTCGGACACTGCGGCGTCTCCTCGGTCATCGGCATGGCCTCGGGCTGCCCATAGGTGGCGCACGTGGACGAAAAGATGATCTTCCGGGTCCCCGTGCGCAGCATGGCATCCAATAGATGCAGGCCCCCGGTCAGGTTGTTGTCGAAATACTTCATGGGATCGGCCATCGACTCGCCCACCAGCGCGTAGGCCGCGAAATGCATCACCGCGTCCGGGCAAACCGCCCGCAGGGTCTCGCGAATGCCGGTCGCCTCCCGCAAATCCCCCACCACCAGCCGCGCCCGCGGATCGACCGCCTCGATATGCCCCCGCTCCAAATTGTCGAAGACGACTACCTCGTGCCCCGCGTCGCACAGCAACTCCGTGGTGACACTGCCGATGTAGCCGGACCCTCCTGTTAGCAGTATCTTCATGATCGATTCCTCCCTACCAGACCTCCGCCCCCGCGACAATTCAATTCCAGCGGTATTTTCCGCCGGGTATGTTCTGCCGGCTTTTCCACCGTACCTTTTGCTTGTCCGGTCCCCGTGCCCCAAGGCACTATGCATGGCAATGGCCTCCACAACGTATATGCCCATGCTCCTTCAGACGGTCTACAAGGAATACATCTGGGGCGGCGACCGCCTGATCCACGAATTCCACCGGCGGCTGAATCCCGGTCTCTATGCCGAAGCCTGGGAAATTGCCGACCATCCCGACGGCCAAACCCGCATCATCAACGGACCCGATGCCGGCGCCACCCTCACCGAGGCCATTCGCCGCCGCGGGCCTGACCTGCTGGGTACCGGCCGGACCGACACCGTTTTCCCCCTGATGGTCAAAATCATCGATGCCCGCGAAACCCTCTCCGTTCAGGTCCACCCCGACGACGAATCCGCCGCCCGCCATGGTGGCGAGGCCAAAAGCGAGATGTGGGTCGTCCTGGCCGCCACCCCCGATGCCCATATCTACTCCGGATTCAAGCCCGGTATCGGCCCCGCCGAGTTTGAGCGCGCCCGCGAGTCCGGCACCATCCCGCAACTGCTTCAGCGCCATCCGGCCCGCCCCGGCATGGTCTTTCACACCCCGGGTGGACGCGTTCACGCCATCGGCGCCGGATGCCTCCTGCTCGAAGTCCAGCAGGATGCCAACACCACCTATCGACTCTACGACTGGGACCGGCGCGACACCCGCGGCTCGCCCCGCTCGCTGCATATTGAACAAGCCCTCCGAGTGATCAACTGGAACCTGACCGACAGCCCCATCGCCCCCGGGCAGCCGGAACGCTCGCTGCGCCCCGGATGCCTCGCTCGCCTACTGCTCCGCGATCCTCACTTCGAGGTCGAAGAATGGCAAATCTCCTCTCCGTGCCAGTTGGAGCATGATCGCCGCAGCTTCCTGATCTTCTTTCCCACCGATGGCGATCTCCGCATCCGCACCCCCGGACAACCGGCGATGATCCTGCAAACCCGCAGCACCTGCCTGCTGCCCGCTGCCTTGTCATCCTACACGCTGCAACCCGCCAATCCCGATTCCGGCCCAGTCCGCCTCCTGGTGATCCGCCGCCCTTCTGCAGGATAGATCAAACCTCTTCAGGTTTTTCACACACAAATGGACTTGCTCTAACTAACCGGTTTTTATAAAGACAGATTAGTGTCGGTGTTTATAAAGACAGATTACAACTTCAACCATGCATAACCTGAATCCCACTCTTTGGCGCACGTGTCGCATGCTGGCGGGCCAGACGCGGATCCGGCTTCTACGCGAGCTGGAGAAACATCCCGGCCGGAATGTCACCACTCTGGCCGCCGTGGTTGGCATCGGGGTTTCCGATGCCAGCCAGGAGCTGCGGCGCATCCAGTCGCGCGGACTTCTGCAGGCCGTCCATCATCATGCCAATCTGATTTATCGCTTCGGGGCCGATCCCCAAGTGTCGTCAGCGGCGCCGCTGCTCAAAGCGCTGCGCATCACGCTGGCCAATGACGATCCCGCGACCGACCGGGAGATCCAGGCCATGGCCCACGCGCTTGCGCATCCCACGCGGACTCAGATCCTGAAAGCCCTGATGGCTGAACCCATGACCGCCTATGCACTGCACCAAAGTATCCGGGTTTCTTTCGCCGGCATTCTTCGTCACATCAAACCCCTGATCGCCGGTGGATACATCCACCGTGACCGCCAGGCGCTCCGTTTTGCCCCCCCCGGCCACACCTTGGCGAGGGCCTTGGTTAAACTGTTGCCGCCCTAGAACTCGCTTGAACCGAGTCCGCCCATCCCCGCCGAGTGAGTGAATGAACGCTCCCGATCCCAGCCGCATCGACGTCCGCCATCCGCCGATTCAACTCGCCGTATTGGTGGGGCTGGGGGCCATCGGCACGATGCTGGCCGCCAAGATCACCGAGCGCGAGCCCTCCGCCCTGAGAATTCTGGCCGATGCCGAACGCATCCGGCGCTACCAAATGGATCCGCCCGCGTTCAATGGCCGGCGCCTGAACCTGGTCATGGTCTCCCCGGAACAATCCGGCCCGCCGGCGGACCTGGTGCTGGTGGCGGTCAAATCGATCGCCCTCGACGAGGTACTGCCTACCCTTGCCACGGTGCTGACGGAACACACTCAGATTCTCCCCTTGCTGAATGGGCTCGGCGCGCAAGAGACACTGGCCACGGCGTTCGGCTGGAAACGGGTCCTTCATGGCTTCGTATACTGCGAAAGCGCCATGCGGACCGGACATGCCGTCGTTCAGGACGGCGAAGCCAAGGTGGTCTTTGGCGAGCCCAGCAATGAACCGCCATCGGCGCGGGTCGTCGCGGTCTCGGACTTTTTCAAGGGAATGGGAATCGATCACCACATTCCGGCCGACATGCAAACGGCCCAATGGCGGAAGTGGATTCTCAATGTCGGGATCAACCAGGCCCAGGCCCTGCTTCGCCAGCCCAACCGCGAGCTCCAGCAGAATCCCAAAGCCATGCGCCTGGCGCGCGACTTGATGAACGAGGCCGCGGCCATCGCCGAAGCGTCGGGCATCCCCGGCGCGTCAGAAATCCCGGCCTGGGCCGAGTCGGTCATCCGCGCCGCGGCCCCCGACAATCGGACCTCGATGCTTCAAGACGTCGAAGCCGGCCGGGCCCCGGAAGTCGATTTATTCGCCGCAACCGTCTGCCGACTGGGCAAAACCCACGGCATTCCCACCCCGGCCAACGAACGGGCGCTGCGCCGGCTATCCGGGACCTGATCCGATCCTGTCGCAGCCGATGCCGGCGTACAAGGGCTCGGCATTCACCGACTGGTTCTGCCCCCGTCAGGCCTCCAGAATCCAACGGGCGGCGACTTCGGCCCCGCCGCCCGGCATCGATTCCGGGGGGGCGGGGGCGGATTCAATCGCGTGGAGGGCCGGTCCCAGGCGGCCGGCATACAGGTCCACCGCCGGAATATGCCCATGGCGCAGGTAGCGCTTGAGTTCGCGTTCAAGCAGGGGATATTCAATGAAGTCTTCGCGCTCGGCATAGATCACCGGCTTCGCGTTGGCCACGCAGTCGCTCAGAATGCCAAATCCGGGTTTCGTGATGGCGACATCCACACTGGCCAGCACGTCGGAGAAACAGATCACCTCACGATCCACCGCATGAAGCCGACGGTGCTCGGTCCAGGCGAGAGGTTTGACGGTGAAAAACTCGTAGTCGTCCAGCGCGTCCACTTCCTGCAAGGCTTCGTCGCTCCAATTCAGGGAGGTGAAGGACAGCAGCACCCAGCGCCGGCCGGGATCCGCCCCGGTTTGCGCGGCCAGGTCCTTTCGGCGCACCGTGCCCGGCCGAGCCAGCAGAGGGATATCCACATGCTTCGGGAATATCGGCATCCGTGGCGAGAAGGGCAGCTTCAGCAAAAGCCGGGTTTCCCGATAACCCTCTTCAAACAGGCGAATGACACGCCGCCAGCGGGCGTCGCGGGCGACAAACGGCGCATAGATCCAGTCCCACGAAAAATTCCCGACCGCCAGCGCGGGCAGGCCGGCTTCGGCCGCGGCCTCGATCGGAATGGCCGGGATGTCGCTGACCACGCGATCAGCCCCTTCGGCGCGCAGAAACTCGGCTTCATAGTCCACCAGCCGCGATCGTTCCTCGGCCAGTTCCAGGGCTTCCAGAAGCGTCGCCTCGACATCCACTCGGATGGAATCCTTCTGGACCATGCCGACATCGAAGGCACCGGGGCGGACGGCGAGGCGGCCGTCGACTCCCTTCAACCGACTGCGCAGAAAGGCCTCCGGCAGGTCCGTGGTCACGGTCACCCGCGCCTCGGGATCCATGGCGAGCAGCGCGCGCAGAATGTCGCACGAGCGCACCCCATGGCCATAGCCATGGGCGGTGATGTAGTAAGCCACATGCATGCCCCCGCTTCTACCGCATCCGTCGCCGCGGGAAAAGCGCCGAGTGGCTTTGTGCTTTTCCTCCTCCTGCCGCCCTGCTACCTTCCGACCGTCAATGAAACGCGAGGTCACCATGCCGTCATCCCCTCCACCCCCCTGCCGCCACTGGCCCTTCTGGATCGTCATTGCCGCCCTGGTGGGCATCCTCGGCCTGAGCTTGCTGCTCAACCTGGCCGCCATCGGCATTCTGGCCGGCACCGCCACGATGGGCCACGATGGACTGGGCGAAGATGAGTATCCCACCTTCGTCGAAACCCATTCCTACGGCTCCGGCACCACTAAAGTCGTGCGCATCGCCTTCTCCGGCGTCATAACCCGCCAACTGGATGGCGGCTTGTTCTCCAGTTCCGACCCCGTCGAAGACGCCATCCGGCAAATCCGGGCTGCCCGGCAGGACGACGATGTGTGCGGCATCCTGCTGGAAATCGATTCACCCGGCGGCAGCGTGACTGCCGCGGATGAAATCCATCGCGAACTGGCGCTCTTCAAGAACAGCCGGGAAAACCGGGTCATCACCGTGCTTGTCCAGGATCTCGCCGCGTCGGGCGGGTATTACATCGCCCTGCCCGCCGACCGCATCATTGCCCAGCCCACCGCGCTGGTTGGATCGATCGGCGTCATGCTCCAGACCCTCAACATCCAGGGACTGAGCGAGAAACTCGGCGTGACCGACACCACCATCAAATCCGGCCCCAACAAAGACATGCTCAACCCGTTCCAACCCGTGGATCCCGATCAGGTCCGGTTGCTGCAGGCCTCGATCGACGCCATGCATGAGCGCTTCCTCGGATTGGTCGCCGACGCACGATCGATTTCCCGCAACAAGCTCAAGACTTTGGGCGATGGCCGGATCTTCACCGCCGACGAGGCCCTCAAACACAACCTGATCGACGCCATCGGCTACCGCGAAGAGGCCTTGGCCGAAACCGCCCGTCTCCTGGGCGTCGAAGAAGTCCTGGCCGTCACCTACGACACCGATAAAAGTTTTTTCGACCGGCTCTTCGGGGTGCGCTCGCCGATTCCCGGGATCCATTCGCTGCTTTCCGCGGCCGGCACTCCGCGTCGATTGTATCTCTGGCGTCCGGGATACTAACCGGCATTCCCGCCCCCCCCTGAAGCCCGGACAACGCTCGCTATGGGCTTGATGCGGCCTTGCCCTCGACCTTTTCCTTGATCATGACCAGCGCCATTTTGAACGGCTGCGCGGCCTTCAGGGAATGCGGGAGGTTCGCCGGCATGATCACCATTTCGCCCGCCTTCGCACGGACGGGTTTGTCGCCGATCACAATCCGGACCGCCCCCTCCAGGATCCAGACCATGGCATCATAGGGGGCCGAATGGGTGCTCAATCCCTGGCCCTTGTCGAACGCAAACAGTGTGACGGTTCCCGCCGTTTTGGTCAGCACCGTGCGGCTGACCACCGCGCCCGGCGCCACCTCCACCAGTTGGGCCATGTGAATGGCTCTCGAGTAGATCGTACCGCCGCTGTCGTTCTTGTTCCTGGTTGCCACGATGGTCTCCCGGGTTGGATTGGGCCCGTAACCTACCCCACGCGCGAATCATTGTCCAATCGCCCCCCGCATCCCCGTGGAGGCCACCGTCTCGAACATCACCAGCGTCACGCCTCCCAGCACTGCCCTCGGCCCCATGGTGAACACCCACGAGACCCCCGGCACCAGCCCCGCTAGCACCAGGAACAAGGCGATCCACAACCCCACTCGGCGGCTGGCCACCCCCGTCAGTTGAATTCGACCCATTCTTTCATTCCAACCTCCAGTTCGTCGGCCAGTATGATGCCGCGCCCGCACCCCGCACAATCCCAAAACGGAATTGCCGAAACTGCTCGGGCGGGACATGGGTCTGCCGAACCCGCCGCCCCCACCCGACGCCTTGTCGATCTCAACCCTATGGCTTCTGAACCGACTGGCTGGCCACTTCCGGCGTGTGGCGGACGATGCGGCCGTCGACCATGTAGATGAGGTCCTCGCAGATGTTGGTGGCGTGGTCGGCGATGCGCTCGAGGTGCCGGGCGATGTGCATGATTTGCATCAGGGAATCGAACAGCCGCGGGGCTTCCATCGCCGCGTCGCGCACCTGCTGGAAGATGGCCTTCTTGATGGCATTGATCTCGCCATCGGCGTTGCAGACCTCGTGGGCGGCGGCGGCGTTGAGGCTGACGAAGGCGTCCATCGCCTTCTTGAGCGTCGCCTGGACCTTCGCGCCCATCTCGTCGATCCGAAACGGAATGTCCAGCGGCGGCAGGGCGAAGAGCGCCAGAGCGCGCTCGGCGATGTGGTCGGCCAGATCGCCGATGCGCTCCAGGTCGCGGTTGATCTTCAGCGCGGTGATCACGTAGCGCAGGTCGCCGGCGACGGGCTGGTGCAGGGCCAGGATTTTCAGGCAGTCCTCCTCCACGTCCACTTCCATGGCGTTGGTCTGCTCCTCGCGGGCCATCACCTTGCGGGCCAGCGCCTCGTCGCGTTCCGCCAGGGCGCGGATCGCCAGGCGAACGTCTTCCTCCACCTCGGTGCTCAGCACCAGCAGGCGCCGCTTCAACTTCTCGATGTCCCGTTGCAGATGCACGCTCATGTCGTCCTCCTCAACCAAACCGGCCGGTGATGTAGTCCTCGGTCTGCTTGCACGCCGGGTTCGTGAACAGCTTGCGGGTTTCGTCCATCTCGATCAAGCTTCCCATGTAAAAAAACGCCGTCCGGTCCGACACCCGCGAGGCCTGCTGCATGTTGTGGGTCACGATCACGATCGTATAGTCCGCCTTCAGCTCCTCGATCAGATCCTCGACGCGCGTCGTCGCCAGCGGATCCAGCGCCGAGCAGGGTTCATCCATCAGCAGCACGTCGGGATTCACCGCGATGCAACGCGCAATGCACAACCGCTGCATCTGGCCGCCGGACAGTTGCAGCGCCGACTCCTTGAGGCGGTCCTTTACCTCATCCCACAGCGCCGCTTTGCGCAGGCAGCGCTCCACCGTGTCGTCCAGGACCGAGCGGTTGTTCATCCCGGCGATCCGCAGGCCGTACACCACGTTTTCATAGATGGATTTCGGGAAGGGATTCGATTTCTGGAACACCATGCCCACCCGCCGCCGCAGCGCGATCACGTCCACCTCGTTCGAGTTCAGCTCCTGCCCTTCCAGCGTCAGGCTGCCCTCGGCCCGCACCCCGTCAATGAGGTCGTTCATCCGGTTGATACACCGCAGGAACGTGGACTTGCCGCAGCCCGACGGTCCAATGAACGCCGTGACCTGCCGGCGCGGTATTTCCATTGAAATCCCGTGCAGCGCCCGGTTCTCCCCGTAATAAAAATTCCACTGCCGCGCCACGATGGCGGGGCTTTCGCGGGTTACTTCATCGCTCATTGCCATTCCTCAGTAAGACAACCACGGCAGGATTCACAGGATTCCATTCTCCAAAATGATCGGCTGTTCCATCCTGACAATCCTGAGAAATCCTGTAAATCCTGTCTAGATTGTCTTCCGTTGTTTTCATTGTCTTCAAAACGCCCCGGTGGAATAGCGGCGGCGGAGCCGCTCGCGGACGACGATGGCGCCGGCATTGAGCATCACCACCAGCAGGATCAGGAATAGCGTCGTGGCAAACACCATCGGCTGCGCGGCCTCGGAATCGGGCGACTGAAAACCCAAATCGAAGATATGAAAGCCCAGGTGCATGAACTTGCGATCGAGATGCACGAACGGGGCGATGCCGTCAATCGGCAGGCTGGGCGCGAGTTTCACCACGCCCACCAGCATCAGCGGCGCCACCTCCCCCGCTCCGCGCGCCATCGCCAGCACCAGGCCCGTCAGGATGCCGGGGGCGGAAGCCGGCAGCACCACGCGCCAGATCGTCTGCCATTTGGAGGCCCCCAGCGCCAGCGAGCCCTCGCGCGCCCCGCGCGGCACCGAGGCCAGCGCCTCCTCCGTCGCCACGATCACCACCGGCACCGTCATCAGCGCCAGCGTCAGCGCCGCCCATAGAATACCGCCCGTCCCGAATGTCGGCGTGGGCAGGCGGTCGGCAAATAACAGGCGGTCCAGCGATCCGCCCACGAAATACACAAAGAACCCCAGGCCGAAAACGCCGAAGACGATCGACGGAACGCCGGCGAGATTGTTGACCGAAATGCGCACCATCCGCACGAATAGCCCCTGCCGGGCGTACTCGCGCAGATAGATGGCCGCCAGCACGCCGAACGGCATCACCACCACGCTCATCAACAACGTCATCACGAACGTGCCGAAAATCGCCGGAAAGATCCCGCCTTCCATGTTGGCTTCGCGGGGCTCTTCGACCATGAACCGCCAGAGCCCCGTCCCGAAGTGCGCCAGCTTTCCGGGCAATCCCATGGCATTGGGATAATGAAAGTCCACGATGCTCCCGACCGGGAAGGAGGCGGTTTCTCCGGTGAACAGGCGGTAAACGAACTGCCGCGACTGCTGCACCCGCCGCAGATCGGCGGCGTGGGCGGCCAACGCCTCGTATTCCGCCTGCAATTCCAGACGACGGCGGGCCATCTGTTGAATCTCGGGTGGATTCTCGCCGCCCTCGCGCGTCTCCAGCGCCCGCTCCCGCCGCTGAAGTTCGAGCATTTCGTGATTGATGCGGCCAATCTGGCCGCGCTCGATGCGCCGGATTTCCCGCCGCCGCTCCGCGGCTTCGCGGACCGCTTCGCGCAGGTGCGGGTCAAACGCCGGGTCGTCCGCCGCCAGCTCCGATCCGTCCGCTTCCCGCATCGCCACCGGCAGTCCCAGCGCCGGACCGTATTCGATCCGCTCGATCCAAATGGCCCGGCGCGGACGCCGAACCTCCACCGCCGCATCCACGTCCACGTAGCGGAAGCTCGATCCATAGACATCCTTGTTGCCGATCAACAGATGCCACTCCATCTCCGGAGCGCCGCCTTCTCCATCCGCCCGTTGCAGCGCTCGCTTCCGCGTGCCGTACAAGCCGCCCCCCAGGACGTTGGTCCCGCGCATGGAAAACGAACCGCCCTCGGCCAGCTCGATCTCCATCACCGCCTTGGGCCAGAACACCGCCAGCCCGTTGCGGATGATCAACGTCAACAGGCCCACCACCATCAGCACGCCGATGGCCAGCCCCATCGATGTCAGCCAGACCCATTGTTCGCCGACGGGCCGTCCTTTTCCCTGGATGCTGTCCTGGCTCATGGTCAGACCGCCTTGTACTTCTCGCGCAGGTGGTGACGCAGCATTTCCGCCAGCGTATTCACGCAGAACGTCATCCCGAACAACAGCATCGAGCCCAGGAACAGCGCCCGGTAGAGCGTCCCGTGGTGCGGCGCCTCGGGCAGCTCCACCGCAATGTTCGCCGACAATGTGCGCATCCCCGAGAAGATGTTGAAATCCATGATCGGCGTGTTGCCTGTCGCCATCAGCACGATCATCGTCTCGCCCACCGCCCGACCGAACCCGATCATGATCGCCGAAAAAATCCCCGCCGACGCCGTCGGCAGAATCACCCGGATGGCCGTTTGCCATCGGCTCGCCCCCAGCGCCAGCGACGACGACCGGAAACTCGCCGGCACATTCGAGAGCGCATCTTCCGTGATGGTGAAGATGATCGGAATGACCGCAAACCCCATCATGAAACCGACGACGAGGGAGTTGCGCTGCTCGAAGGGCAGGCCCGTAACCCTCGGCCACCACAAACGGAAGTCGGCGATGCGCTCTCCCGTGGCCGGATCCGTCACGACAAACCACGCCCGCTCCAGCCACGGCCCGAGCTGCCAGCCCGCCCATCCCGCCGCCAGCAGCAGCGGAATCACCGCCAGCGCCTCCGCGCCTTCGGGGATGCGCCGGCGCACGGAATACGGCAAACGTCCCCAGAACCAGCCGAACGCCAGCGCGACCGACGGCACGAACACCAGCGCCAGCATCAGCGAAGGCACCCGCGTTTCCATCAGCGGCGCCAGCCACAACGCCGCCAGAAAGCCCAGGATCACCGACGGCAGCGACGCCATGATTTCCATTACCGGCTTCACCGTGCGCCGCAGCGCCGGCGACGCGAATTGCGAGGCGTACAGCGCCGCCAGCAACGCCACCGGCACCGAGAAGATCATCGCATAAAGCGTTCCTTTCAGCGTTCCGATCATCAGCGGCACCATCGACAGCTTCGTCTCGAAGTCGTCGGTCGAACCCGTGGACTGCCACTCGTATTTCGCCCCGGAGGCGTTTTCGTACCAGATCTTCCCGAAAAACGCCCTGAACCCGGCCTCGGGGTGCGGATCGTTCAGCCGGTAGACGTGCAGAACATCGTTACGGTCCAGGAACAGCAAGTGGTTGTACTTGCCGCTTAATTCGGCCAGGCGCACATCGAATGGAAGCGGTGCCTCCCAGCGGATCGTCTCCGTGGTCGCGTAGCGCAGCGAGGCAAACCCATCGCCCGCCAGCAGGAAGGCCTTGTTGCGCAGGCTGACGGCAAAGGCCGTCGCCGTCCCGGGCAAAACGTCGAACTCCTTGGTTGGCCCGAACACCCGCTGCGACCCGCCTTCGGGCACCGACAAGCTCCAGATGCGGTTGAAGCCCGACATGCTGGTGAATACGATGGAATCGTCGCCGAACAGGAAATCCGCGCCAGAGATCCGATCAACGGGCTTGTCGCCGAACGGCTCGAACACCTGGCGCGACACGAACGCACCGTTTTCGAGAAACAGGTAATGCACCGTTTGGTCGTCGGTCACGACCATCACGCTGTCGGCGCGGGAATTGACCAGCACACGGGTCGGCTCGCCTTCGACCAGGGGCGTCAGGTCGTGGCTGCCGCCGTATTCCAGACGATCCCCGCCCATCAGGCGTCGACGGCGCGACCAGCGGCCCACATGCACTTCGGTCCGGCCCTCCACCTCCTGCAGCGCCGCCGCCATGCGGACGTTGTCGGCCACGGCCAGCTGAAGGGCGCGAATCGGATGCCCCGGCCGTCCCAGCGGAACATAATCGCCCAGTTCCACCCGCGGAAGGATCGTGCGCCGGCCTCCCGCGAAATCCGGCTGAAACCGGATCGCGACAAAGGCGAATTCGCCCTCCGCGGTGCCGATGGCGGCATGCCCGGCCTTGGCGCGATAGGCCACCGCCGTCACCGGTTTGTCGTCCGGAAACGCCGGCCGTACACGCTCCGGTTCTCCGCCCGACGCCCAGTCGAAAAACGTGAACGTTCCATCCCGATCCAACAGAAACGGACGCTCCATCCATTCATCGGCGCCCAGCGCCGCGTAATCGCCCGGAGGCACCGGCCATTGGCCCACCTCCTTCACCCGCGCCCCGCGGAACAACGGGAAAATCTGACTGAGAATGAAAACGAAAATGCCGAACACCGCCAGGATGATGCCGATACCGCCCACTTTGATGAAGTGGGTCATGGCCCGATCCATCCGTTTGGCGGCGGGCGAAATCTCGTAGCGCTTCGGCATCTATCCCGTTCCTCGGCTGTCGACAGGGCGGGGACCGGAACGGCCCCGCCCTGCCTCATGCCCTGTTCTACTTCAACGCTTCCAGCACGTCGGCGGCCACCGCGGCCGGCATCGGGAAATAGCCATCCTTGGCGACGATTTCCTGCCCCTGCTTCGAAAGCACGAAGCGCAGGAACTCATAGCTCAAGGTGTCCATCGCCTGATGAGGCGTCTTGTTAACATAGACCATCAGGAAGCGCGCGAGCGGATAGTCGCCCGAGTTCGCGTTTTCCGGCGTGGCCGCGAAATATTCGCCCGCCTCGGTTCCCAGTGGCAAAGCACGGACGCCGGCGGTGCGATAGCCGATCCCGGAGTAGCCGATGCCGAACAGGTCGTTGGCGATGCCCGTCACCACGGCCGACGAACCCGGCTGTTCCTTGACCGTCGCACGATAGTCGCCCTTGTCCAGCGCATGCTCCTTGAAAAATCCGTAGGTGCCCGAGGCGCTGTTGCGTCCGTAGAGCGAAACCGCGCGGCCCTGGAACTCACCGTCCAGCCCAAGCTGGTCCCAGGTGTGAATCTCTTCGCCGCCCCGCTTGCGTGTGCTCGAAAACACGCTGTCAATCTGCCGCAGCGAAAGCCCCGGCAGCGGATTGTCCTTGTGGACGAACACCGCCAGCGCATCCACCGCCACCCGCACCTCGGTGGGCGCATAGCCGTACACCCGCTCGAACTGGTCAATCTCCGACCCGCGCATCTCCCGGCTCATCGGGCCCAGTTGCGCCGTGCCTTCGATCAGCGCCACCGGCGCCGTCGAGGAGCCCTTGCCCTCGATCTGGATGTTCACGTTCGGATACACCGCCCGGAAGCCCTCGGCCCACATCGCCATCAGGTTGTTCAGCGAATCCGATCCGATCGAATTCAGGTTGCCCGCCACCCCTTCGACCCGCGTGTAATCCGGCAGCGCCGGGTCCACCTCGATCGCGGAATCCGCCTGCGCCCCCGCCACCCTGACGGCCCACGCCGCCATCGCCAAGCCCATCATCATTCTGCTCCGTGCATTCATCCTTGTCGTCCTTTCGGTTTTCGGGCCCTTCGCCCTTCGGTTTTCGAGACGCCCCCAACAACACCACCCCGCGACGAGCCCCCCGTGAGTCGCGCGTTAGAATTCGGTGAGGGTAAATGGAGTCGGAAGCCAGAGGTCAGCTACCTTGGATATTGAGTGTTGGTTATGGCGATAGGTTTTGGGGAAGTTTCGATGCGTTTGCCGGCGTTTGCCCGGTTATCGCGGTAGCCAACGGCCGCCGTCCGTGGTATGGTTACGCCATGAATGCTTATACGGCCGTTGTCGAACGCTGTCCGGAAACCAAGCTCTACGTGGGCTATGTCCCCGGCTTTCCCGGCGCGCATTCCCAAGGCGAAACCCTGGAAGAACTGCGTGAAAACCTCCGGGAAGTGCTCCGGATGCTGCTGGAAGACGGCGAGCCCGCGCTGGAAGCCGAATTTGTTGGCACCCAGGCGGTGATGGTGTAGTTCGCCATGAGTTCCTTGCCGGTCCTGAAACCCCGGGAAGCCATCCGCATCCTCGAACGGCTGGGCTTCGCGCAAATACGCCAAAAGGGTTCGCACCGCCAATTTTGCCACCCCGATGGCCGCCAGACCACCGTGCCGGATCATGCCGGCCGCGACCTGTCGCCCATCTTGCTCCGGCAAATCATCAAGGACATCGGCCTCACGCCTGACGAATTCCTGCGCGCACGGGAATAACGTCGTCCCCGTCCCGGACAACCTCTCCCTCCTGTCCAAAATGGCTGCTCCGGCTGTTCCCTTGGACATGGAATCGGGGAAGATTGGAATGATGGAATGATGGCGGGTCGGAATCCGAATCCGTACCATCCGTAGCTGGGCTGTTTATTCTGGCTTTTTTTATCTGTGTCCATCCGTGCCTATCCGTGGTTGGTTCCCTTGAACATGGATTATTCCTTGTTGAATATTGGATATTGTCTCCCCTTCTCGCACCCCTTCGCGTCTTCGCGTCTTTGCGCGAGACCTCTTCCTGGTCCCGATCCAACAGCCCATCCTCACGCCAAGAAGCGAAGACGCCAAGGGAACACCAATCCTGTCGAACCCTTTCCGCTACGGATGGAACCGGGATTCTACGGATTCGATCCGGAGCTTCTTGCTTCGAATCCGTGCAATCCGTGAAATCCGTAGCTGGCTATCCCGATTATGACGCTCCCAACCAAGGTCTGCCCTGTTCATTCGGAACGCACCCAGGCCGCGCGTTGCCGCGCGGCCCGGGTGGCGTGGTGAGCGTTGGGGCCGCTTAGAACTTGACCGCGAGGTCGAGCTGGAGGCGGTCGTAGTCGGTTTTCTTGGACGAATCGGAAATCTTCCGTTCCCCGGTCAGATAGGTCGCGCCGAGTTGCAGGTTTTTCAAGACCTGGTACTTGCCGTACACCCGGTGGCTGCGGCCGTCGGTTCCGCCGCCCCAGCGGTCGGAGTCCGTCAGGAAACCGACCACGGCGTCCTTCTCGAGTTCGGCGAAACTGTAGCCGATTTCCCAGCTCTTGGGATCCCGGGCCTTGCCGAGGGAAAGTCCGGCGGCATAGCCCTGGTCCTCGTCATCGGCATCCACGTTCGTGACCTGCTGAGCGAAGACGGAGACCGGCAGGCCGGCCACCGTTGCGTCCAACTTGGCAAACGGCACCACCGGCATGAACTTCGATTGCCAGGCCCGGTTGGTGGAGTCCCCGCTGACGCGACCGTCCACCGTGCGATTGCCGTAGGCCCCGTTGCGCCCCTGCCAATCGATCACGTCATGACCCTGGATGTCCTGGAACGCATAGACCGCCACGCCCAGCGTGAGCGCGGCTTCCTTGGGCAGATGAATCTTGGCCGCAACCTGGCCGGCATAAAGCATCAGGTCGTCCTGATCGGGCCGCTCCTGCACCCAGAAATAGCCCGCGTTGGCCATCAGCGTGGCCACGTCGTTGCCGACCTGGCCCTTCACCGCCAGCCCTTCAGGGGTCGCGTCGCCGTCCCAGACGAGGTCTTCAGGCATCGCGAGGAAGGGGTTCTTCATCTTGCCCGCGATCGCAGTGAGCTTGTGAGTCTTCTCGTTGAAGAAGGCGTAGTCGATGTAGGCCAGGCTGAGCTGGAACTCCTTCTTGCTAAAGCCGTCGCCCAGCGTCTGGTTGCCGCTGATCGGATCGGCGTCGCCGGTCGAGAGTTCCACGCCCGCCCCGAGCGAATCCGTCAGCTTGGCTTCCGCGCCGAGCCGCACGCGGATGCGGTGACGCTCCCGCGTGAATGTGTCGCCGCCGGCATCCGTCTTGGAGTCGTCTTGGATCGCCTCGTAGCGGTAGCGCAAGTCTCCCTTGAACGCGAGCGAGTTCGCCCAAGACGTCTTCGTCGACTCCTGGGCGAAGGCGCTTGCCGTCAGGGTCGCCGCCGCCAGCGCGAAGGTCATCCGGTTGGTCCATGTCTGCTTCATTGGTCGTTTCCTTTCGGTTTCGGGTATGGAACCCATTTCCTTTTTCGATGGCGACAGGAAACCAGGTCCGCATGAGCCGCCTGCAAGCCGGATGTGAGAATCGCATGAGACGGCGGGATGCTTTCTAATCGCTCATGTCTTATGAAACGTGCTGCACCGCGTCACGGTTCAATACCGTTCCGGTATATTTTCCATCATATGTTCAACAACATGATGGTTCCCGGCATGATCAACGGCTGGTGCCCGGATTCTCCAACGCACTGGGCAGCCGGATCGTGAAGATGCTGCCCCGGCCGGGCAGGCTTTCGACGGATACGCCGCCGCCATGGGCACGGGCAATGTGCTTGACGATGGCGAGGCCGAGGCCGGTGCCGCCTAGCGCCCGGCTGCGGGCATGGTCGACGCGGTAAAACCGCTCGAAGATGCGCGGCAGATGCCGCGACTCGATCCCGGGGCCTTCGTCCCGGACGCGGATGATGACGCCCTCTCCGTTCCCGCCGGTGGCGGAGACTTCCACGCGCGTGCGTTCTCCGCTGTACTTGATGGCGTTGTCGATCAGGTTGCCCACCGCCTGCTCCAGCAACGGCGCGTTCATGCGCGCCTGCAGGACCTCGGGACAATCCACCACAAGAGCAATGCGCCCGGCTTCGGCGGCTTTGGCGCAGTTCGCCACCGCCCGCCGCAACACATCCCCCACCCGGCCGGAATCCAACGGCACTAGCCCATTCTGCTCGTCGTGCTCCAGGCGCGACAGGCTGAGCAGGTCGCCCACGATGGCGCTCAATCGGTCCACCTGGCGGCTCATCATCTGGATAAAACGCCGGTCTTCCTCGTTTCGCTCGCTGTCCAGCAGCGTGTCGATGCCGCCGCGAAGCGCCGTAATCGGGGTCTTCAACTCGTGCGACACGTTGGCCACGAAGTCCTGCCGAACCTTTTCGAGACGTTTCAACCGGGTGGTATCGCTCATTACCACCAGCGCTCCGATCCGCCGCCCCGCCGCGTCGTCCAGCGGCGCGCCGTGCAGCCGCAGATGCCGCTCGCCCTCGATCATGATCTCGGATTCCGCCGCGCGGCCCGACGCCAGCAGGTCGCGCACAAACCGCTGCAACTCCGCCTGACGGATGGATTCCTCCAGCACGCGGCCGCGGCTTTCCTCCAGGCCCAGCAGCTTTCCGGCTGCGGCGTTGAAGTGCAATATCCGTCCCTCCGAATCCACGGCCAGCACACTTTCGGACATGCTCGCCAATACCGCTTTGAGCTCGTTGCGCTGCCCGGTGATGGTCGTCATTCGCGCGGCCAGTTGCTCGGCCATTTGGTTGAGCGCACGGGACAGCGCCCGCATTTCGGAGCCCCCGGGCGGGGCATCGATCCGCGCCTGCAAATCCCCGTCGGCCAGCCGTTCAGCCACGGCGCGCATTTCCTCCAAGGGGCGGACGAAACGGCGCACCACCACGGTGGTCGGCAGCGCGAAGAGAATCGCCGCGCCCAGAACGCCAAGAGCCACTTCACGGTAGGCCGTGCGCAGGGTGCGGTCCACGTTCGCCATGGGAATGGCCGTGCGCACAACCGCCACAATCTCTCCATTGCGCCGGACCGGAACCGACCGATAGGCCATCCGACGCCGCACGGTCCCGCTGAACCGTTCCGCCCGGCCGATGCCCCCGGCGAGGGCTTCGGCAATCTCGGGACGATTGGCGTGGTTCTCCATATCCGCAGGATCCGACTCCGAATCGCCGATCACCCGCCCATCCGGCAGCACCACCGTCATCCGATAAGGGGTCAGTCCGCCTAATTCCTTGCAGCGCCGGTCCACGGAGTGACCTTCCGGCCGGAGCGAAAACCGGCGGATTTCGCTGGCGGCCCAATCGGCCTGCTGCTGCAATTCCGCATGCAACTGCTCGTGGTACAACCGGCGAAGGGATCGGTTGGCATGCCAAGCCGCCGCGGAAAAGGCCAGGACCGCGCTCGCCAGGAGGCAGAGATAGATGCGCCAGAACAGCCGCATGCGGGATTACTCTTCCTCGCGGAAGCGGTAGCCGACGCCCCGTACGGTCTCGATGCAGTCGGCCCGGTCGCCCAGTTTGCGCCGGATGCCGACAATCTGGAAATCCACCGCCCGGTCGGTGACGGCGTAATCCGCTCCCCGCACCGCATCCACGATCTGGTCGCGCGTCATGACCCACCCCGGGCGGCTGGCCAGGAAGTGAAGAATGCGCAGCTCCGTGAACGTCATTTCGACCGGCTCGCCATTCACCTTGACTTCATGCCGTCCGGGATGGATTTCCACGGGTCCGGCTTTGACCGGCGCCTCCCGGTCTATCGCCGCCGGACGTTTCCGCCGCAAGGCGGCCCGTACGCGCGCGATGAGTTCCTTCATGCGAAACGGTTTGACGATATAGTCATCCGCTCCGAGTTCCAGCCCCGCCACGACGTCCGCCTCTTCATCCTTGGCCGTGACCATCAGGACCGGGATCTCCGCGGTTTCGGGCTCCTTTTTCAAGGCCCGGCAAACCTCCAGGCCATCCATCCCGGGCAGCATCAGGTCCAGCAGGATCAGGTCCGGCGGTTTGCGGCGGATCGCCTTGACCGCCTCCGTGCCGTTGGCGGACACGGAGACCGCAAAGCCCTCCTTGACGAGGTTGTGCCGGATCAGGTCCAAGATGTCTTCCTCGTCTTCCACCACGAAGATATTTTTTTTCGCCATAAGCTCGCTCCCGGGGGTGCAACGGCTGGATTTGCTCCCAACCATACGCCGGCCACCGGCGGAATTGAAGCGCCGCATTGCGAGATTTTCGTTAGAATCGACGGCCCGGATTCTAGCGGAATTCTCACCCTGCGCTTGCACGGGACTCATCCTGCCATGGAATGGTGTCCAGTGTCATGAACGCTGCATCATCCCATTCGACCGGTCCCGCGCTGCTGCCTCCGGGGGAATTCGCCGCGGCCTCGCCCCCGATCGCCCGGCGCTTCCGGGCCATCTGGATCTCCGACCTCCATCTGGGCTGGCGCGCCTGCCAAGCGGAGCGGCTGCTGGATTTTCTCAAGCACCACGACGCGGACCAGTGGTATCTGGTCGGAGATATTCTCGACGGGTGGGCGCTCAAGCGTTCGTGGAACTGGCCGCAATCCCACAACGACGTCGTCCAGAAGCTCCTGCGCAAGGTGCGCAAAGGATCACGCGTGATTTGCATCGCCGGCAACCATGATGAATTCCTCAACGATTTCGCCCGGTTGTCGTTTGGCGGCATTCTGGTGCTGCCTGACACCCTGCACGAGACCGCCGACGAGCGCCGCCTGTGGGTACTGCACGGCGACCGGTTCGACAGCATTGTCCACTACGCGCCCTGGCTCACCGTTCTCGGCAACAACGGCTACGACTTCATGATCCACATCGGCAACATTCTCAACCGCCTGCGCCGTGCGCTGGGCTTCCCGGAATGGTCGCTCTCCGCCTTCGTCAAGCGCCGGGTCAAGAACATCGTCAAGTACATCGCCGACTTTGAGCATGCGCTGATGCGCGAGGCGCGCCGCAACGGGACCGATGGCGTGGTCTGCGGCCACATCCACCATGCGGAGATCAAGGAAGTGGACGGCCTGCTGTACTGCAACACGGGAGACTGGGTCGAATCCTGCACCGCTCTTGTTGAGCATTTCGACGGCCGCCTCGAAATCATCCGCTGGAACGGCGACACGGGAACATCTCTCCTCCCGGCATCCGCCGTCGCGTCATGATGCCTCCGGCCATCCCGGCCGACGCAGCGGGCTTCGCCGGACTGCTGGCCTGGATTTTTCTGATGGCCGCGTTGTTCGCCTTGCTGGAAATCCAGATTGAAGGCGGCGACGGCTGGGCCGCCCGCCTGCCAACCTGGCGGGTGCGCGCCACGTCCCGGCTCCGCTGGCTGTTCGGCAACCGGGAGATCACCGGCTACCATGTCTTCGCCTTTACCTTCATGGCCGTCGCCTTCCACCTGCCGCTGGTGTTGTTCGGCCACTTCTCGCTGCAAATGGAAGCGCGCATCCTGGCCAGCCTGGCCGTATTCTGGATGACCGAAGATTTCCTCTGGTTCGCATTCAATCCGGCCTATGGGCTGCGGCGCTTCCGTCCGCGGCACATTCCCTGGCATCCCCATTGGGCGCTGGGTGTTCCCGTGGATTATTGGGTCATGTCCACGCTGGCCGCGGCGCTCTATGTATTTTCGTACTGGCCCGCCAAAGGGCCTTCGGTATGAAGCTCCTGATCCTGCATGCCTCCGCCGGCGGCGGACATCGCCGCGCGGCCGAAGCCTTAGCCGTCGCCGCTGAAACGGCCGGCCATACTACCGTGGTCCGCGACATTCTCGACTTCACCCCGCCGCTCTACCGCCGCACCTACGCCCGGGGGTATCTGGCGTTGATCCGTTCCGCCCCCGAACTATGGGGCTACTTCTACGCCCATTCCGATCGCTCCGCTCAAACCCCCGTCGAGCGCCGCGTCCGCGCCGCCTTCAATCAGCTCAACGCCCTCTCGTTCGCCCGCTTCTTCCGGCGCGCCGAACCCGACGCCGTCCTGTGCACCCATTTTCTGCCGCTGGAACTGGTCAGCAACCTCCCGACCCGCATCCGCCGCAACCGCCCGTTGTTCGGAATCGTGACGGACTTCGCCGCCCATTCGCTCTGGTTCTGCCGAAACGTGGACGCCTACTTTGTCGCCACCGAAGAAGCGCGCCGCCAACTCATCCGGAAGGGGCAGCCGGCGGACGGCGTCCAGGTCACCGGCATCCCCGTTATGCCTGGATTTGTTCCGGACCGTGATCCGGCGGACGCGCGGCGACAGCTCGGATTGTCCGCCGACGTTCCGGCGGTGCTGGTACTGAACGGCGGACTCGGCGTCGGTCCCGCCCTCGAACTGCTGCGTACGGCCGTTCATGCCCCCCCGCCCTGCCAATGGATGGTCGTCATCGGCCGCAATCCTCGCCTGGAAGCCCGCGTCCGCTCCGCCGCGGCGCAGGTCTCCGCGCCGGTGACGGTTCACGGATTCGTGGACCACCTTCACGATTGGATGGCCGCCGCCGATTTGATCGTGACCAAGCCCGGCGGCCTAACGATGGCCGAAGCCCTGGCGATGGGCAAACCCACCCTGCTGATGGATCCCATCCCGGGTCAGGAGCAGCGCAACGCCGAACACCTGCTGGAAGCCGGGGCTTCCGTCCGCGCCTTCGAACCCGAAGAGGCCCTCTGGAAAATCGAGGCGCTGCTCGGCGACCGGCCTCGGCTCGACGCCCTTGCCTCCGCCTCCCGCCGCCTTGGCCGCCCCCAAGCCGCGAAACACATTCTCCGTGACGCCGTTCTCCGCGCCACCGCCGGAGCGGGCTCAATTCTTCCTACTGCCGGCCCAATTCCTCCCCTACCTCCCGCATCACGGCGTTGACGTGGTTTGTGAGATGTTCAACGACATCCATGATGGGGTGTCCAGTTGTGTACATCATGCCGCCCGTTCCAGCATTCGCCGCCGCAACATTCCGTCCCGCCATTCATGGCGTACGCCAACCCCAGCATCCCCCAGGACCCGCCGAAAAAGATTTGATCCGTGTGCCCGCCGGCTATAATGCGCACAACCAGTTGCAAAGGATTCCTGCCATGCCCACACCCATCATCGCCATTGCCAACCAGAAAGGCGGAGTCGGCAAGACCACCACGGCGGTCAATCTCGCCGCCTGCCTGGCCGAGCGCCGCAAAAAGATCCTGCTGGTCGACCTTGATCCCCAGGCCAACGCCACCAGCGGACTCGGCGTCGAAAAAACCGCCGGGGCGAGCATCTACGACATTCTCCTGAGCGACCGGTCCGTCTCCGGCATCATCCAGCCGACCTCGACCGACCGGCTCGATCTGGTCGCGTCCGAGGTCGACCTCGCCGGGGCCGAGATCGACGTGGCCCGTGCCGAACACCACCTCCACCGCCTCACCATGGCCCTGGAACCGCTCGCCGCCGAAGACCGCTATCACTACATCCTGATCGACTGCCCGCCCTCGCTCGGCATCCTGACCATGAACGCCCTGTGCGCGGCCGACGGCCTGGTCATCCCCATGCAGTGCGAGTACTACGCGCTCGAAGGCATCAGCACCATCCTCAATACCGTCGCCAAGCTCCATGACTCGGGCGCCTCTCCTCGCCTCGCCATCGAAGGCATCGTGATGACCATGTTCGATATGCGCACCAACCTCTCCCATCAGGTCGTGGAAGAAATCCAGACCCACTTTCCGGACCAGATCTACGAGTCGCTGATTCCCCGTTCCGTGCGTCTGGCCGAAGCCCCCTCCCACGGACAACCCATCATCGCCTACGACCCCAACTGCACCGGTGCCGCGGCCTACCGCCAGCTCGCCCGCGAATTTCTCAAGCGCCGCAAGGCTTCCGGATCCGCGCCCGTTGCCGAAGCCTCTCCCGACGATGCTGTGGAAGCCGATCTGGTCGCCGCCGAAACCGACGAGACCTTCCCCGAAGGCGCCCCGTCCTGATTGCCCATTCCCCGCCTTCTGACCTCTGACGCCTCATGCCCTTTCCCCCGCCCCAACTCCGCGTCTGCGTGCTGGCCTCCGGCAGCAGCGGAAATTGCCTCTACGTCGAGAGCCCGACCACCGCCATCCTGATCGATGCGGGCATCTCCGCGCGCGAGACCCTGCGGCGGATGGCGCTGGCCGGCATCGATCCCGTCCGGATTCGCGCCATCTGCGTTTCCCACGAGCATTCCGACCACACCGTCGGCCTGCGCCATCTATGCAACAAGCTCAACGCCCAGCTCTTTGCCAATGGCGAGACCGCACGCAACATCCGCAACGGCGACGGCCTGGCGTGGAACCTCTTCACCTCCGGCTCTCCATTTTCCATTGGCGACATCGAAATCCTGCCCTTCCCCCTCCCGCACGACGCCTACGATCCCGTCGGGTTCGTGCTGACCTGCGGGACCTCGCGCCTGGGCATCGCCACCGATCTGGGCATGGCCACCTCCGTTGCCCGCGAGCGACTGCGCGGCTGCCAGATGGTCGTTCTCGAGGCCAACCACGACGTGGACCTCGTCCACAGCTCCACCCGCCCCTGGTCGCTCAAGCAGCGCATCCTCGGCCGCCAGGGCCACCTCTCCAACGAAATGGCCGCGGCGCTGCTGGCGGACATCGCCGGCGACACCCTGCGGCAAGTGTTCCTCGCCCATCTCAGCCGCGAATGCAACGAACTCGAGCGCGCCCTGCATGTCGTCCGTTCCCACCTCGCCACCGCCGGCCTCGGCCACATCCAGATCCTCCCCACCCACCCCGACCGCCCCAGCGCCTTCGCCGAGTGCTGAGAACGGAAGACAAACTACGAAGAACGCGAAATGCACGAAATGAAATCCGATCTCATTTTTAAAGAGGAGAGCTATGCCATCATGGGGGCATACTTCGAGGTCTACAAAACCATGGGCCCTGAGTTCCTCGAAGGCGTCTATCAGGAATGCCTAGCCATCGAATTGACGACTCGCGGAATTCCATTGATTGAAAACCCCCGGCTGAAACTCATGTTCAAGGAGACCTCACTCCAACAAACCTACGAACCCGACTTCTTCTGCTACGGAGAAATCCTCCTGGAAATCAAAGCGGTGAAAAACCTGATCGACGATTTCCGGACGCAAACCATCAACTATCTGAAGACCACGAAGAAGCAGCTGGCTTTGCTGGTCAATTTCGGTCATTACCCCCAGTTGGAATATGAACGGTTCGTCCACGATCCCCTTTCGAGTGTTTCGCGAATTTCGTAGTTTGAAAGGTTTTCGGCTGTAGTGCAAACGATCAAAGAAATCCTCTCCGCCCGCCTCCGCGCCGCCTTCGCCGCCGCTTTTCCGGATTCCGACCTCTCGGCGCTGCCGCTCGACGCGGTGCCCGCCGCCGGTGAATCCTTCGGCGACTACCAGTGCAACGCCGCGATGGCGGCCTCCAAGCTCCTCCGCCAACCTCCGCGCGTCCTCGCCGAGAAGGCCATTGCCCAACTGGACCCCACCGGCCTCCTGGCCAAGGCCGAGATCGCCGGCCCCGGGTTCATCAACCTGACGTTGTCCGACGCCGCGCTCGCCCGCCACCTCGAAGCCCTTCAGACCGACGCCCTTCTCGGCGTGCCCCAGCCCGGCGGCGGCAACACCCTCATCCTCGACTACTCCTCGCCCAACGTCGCGAAGCCGATGCATGTGGCTCACATCCGTTCGACGGTCATCGGCGACGCCCTCAAGCGCATCCATCGCGCCCTCGGCTACACCGTTTTGGGCGACAACCATCTTGGCGACTGGGGCACCCAGTTCGGCATCCTCATCATGGGCTATCGCGCGTTCCTCGATCCCGCCGCCCTCGAGGCATCCCCCGTGGACGAACTCCAGCGCGTCTATGTCCTCTCCCACCAGCAGTGCGAGGAAGACCCCGCCTGGAAGGACCAGGCCCGGGCCGAACTCGTCAAGCTCCAGGCCGGCGATCCGGACAATCGCGCCCTCTGGCAGAAATTCATCGACCTTTCCCTCGCCGAATTCAACCGCATTTACACCCGGCTCGGCGTTTCCTTCGAACTGGTGCGCGGCGAGTCGTTCTACAACGACGCGCTCCCCGGAGTGATCGAAAAACTCCGGGCCCTCGGCCTGGTCCGTGAAAGCGAAGGCGCCTTGGTTGCCTTCCTCGAAGACGAAAAGCTTCCGCCCTGCATCGTGCGCAAGTCCGATGGCGGCTACAACTACGCCACCACCGATCTCGCCACCGTCTTCTCCCGCGAGGCCGAATTCCATCCCGACGCCATCATCTACGTCACCGACGAGCGCCAGCAGCTCCACTTCCGTCAATTCTTCGCGGTGGCGAAGAGGGCCGGCGCAAAAACGCACCTGCGCCACATTTGGTTCGGTCTGATGCGCCTGCCCGAAGGCCTTCTCTCCACCCGCAAGGGCACCGCCATCAAGCTCGACCTGCTGCTCGACGAAGCCGAGCAGCGCGCCCTCGATATCGTGAAGCAGGCCTCCCCCGACATGCCTGAAGACCAGCAGCAGGCCGTCGCCCGCGCCGTCGGCATCGGCGCCGTCAAGTACGCCGACCTTTCCCAGAATCCGCAGTCCGCCGTCACCTTCACGTGGGAAAAGGCGCTGGCGATGGACGGCAACTCCGCCCCCTACCTCCAGTACGCCGTCGCCCGTATCGCTTCCGTCATCGACAAGCACGCCGAGCGCTTCCCCGGCATCGATTTCATGCGCGAGCCCATCCTTCTCGATTCCCCCCATGCCCGCCGCCTGGCCCTGCGCGTGGCGCGCCATGCCGATGCCATTCTCGATGCCGCCGCCCAGGACAAGCCCTCGCTGCTGGCCGACCACCTCTACGACCTGTCGCAGGCCTACTCGTCGTTTTACCAGAACGTCCCGTTTCTCAAAGCCGATGCCGGCATCCGCGAAAGCCGCGTGCGGCTCTGCGACCTCGTCGCCAGGGTTCTCCGCCACGGTCTCTCCCTTCTCGGCATCGATACCCCGGAACGCATCTGATGCGCGGGCTGATCACCGGGGTGTTCCTGCTGACCGCGATTCTGGCCGCGGCGTCGCCGGAGTCTTTCCATGTCGCCAACTGGAATGTCGAAAACCTCTACGATCCCTTCGACGACCCCGACAATCCGTTCGATGACGAGTTTCTGCCCAACAACCCGACCACCCGCTGGAATGTCGTGCGTTTCGAGACCAAACTCGACAACCTCGCCCGGGTCATTTCCGGTATGAACCGGGGAGAAGCCCCCGACCTGCTCGGCCTGCAAGAGATCGAAAACCGTTATGTCCTGAAGGAGCTGGTGAAACGACTCCCCGGCAAGCCGTACGGCATCGTCCATTACGATTCACCCGACCCCCGCGGCATCGATACCGCCCTGCTCTACAACCAGGACGTGTTCACGCTTCGTCACTCCATGACGCATGCGGTCCGCTTGAAATGGCGGCGCGAAACCCGCGACATTCTCCAGGCCACGCTGGAGGCCCCCTCCGGCAAGCGGCTGCACGTCTTCGTCAACCATTGGCCGTCGCGCGGCGGCGGAAGAGAGGAATCCGATCCCGACCGGTTCACGGCCGCGCAAACCCTGGCGCGCGCCATCGCCTGGATCCAGGCGCGCGAGCCCGACGCCCACATCCTCATCCTCGGTGATTTCAACGACGAACCCTCCAGCCAATCCGTGCGGACCGTCCTGAATGTCGCCCCCTATCCCTCCCGGTCCGGGTATCGCGCCAACCGGCTCTACAACCTCGCCGCGGCCAAGTCCGCCCAGGGCTGGGGGACGTTCTTCCACTCCTTCCGTGGACAAACCGACTGGCGCATGTACGATCAAATCATCGCCTCGGGCAGCCTGCTGGAAAGCGCCCGCATCGAGTACGACGACGATTCGCTGTGGATTCTGCAACCCGACTACATGACAGAAGGACGCGGCCGCCGCAAGGGGGCCCCCATTCCTTCCTTCGTGGCCCAGGAGCACTATCGCGGCGGCTACAGCGACCACTTTCCCATTGCGGCCCGGTTCATCTTCCTCAAGTGACCCGCGGCGTTCGGGAGGCCCGGACACCTCCAGCCCCCCCCGGGGATCAGGTGGCCAGTCGGCGGCGCAATGCTTCGGCGGCCCGTTGGGGGTTGGCTTTCCCGCGCGAGAGCTTCATCACCTGCCCCACCAGAAACTTCAGCGCCGCTTCCTTGCCGTTGCGGAAATCGTCCGCCACTCCCGCATTCGCGGCGATGGCCTGCGCCGCGAATTCCTCCATCGCGGCGCCATCGCTGACCTGCGCCAATCCCAGGCGTTCCACCACCGCGGACGGGGATCCGCCCTCGTCAAACAGGACTTGAAACACTTCCTTCGCCGCCGTCATGTGGATGGTTTTGGCTTCGACCAACGCGATCAGTTCCGCCAGCGCCTCCGGCGTGACCCGGGCTTCGGCGATGCCCAGCCCCCTCTCGCCCAGCGCCCGCAACAGCTCGCCCATGACCCAGTTCGACGCCGCCTTGAACCGCCCGGACGTTGTCGCCACGGCTTCGTAGTAATCGGCAATGGCCCGGTCGGCGACCAGCACGCCCGCATCGTATTCCGGCAAGCCATAGGCGGCCACAAACCGCGCCCGCCGCGCCACCGGCAGTTCCGGCAGTTCCGCGCGCCAGGCCTCGACCGTCGCTTCGTCGAGGACCACTGGCGGCAGGTCCGGCTCTGGGAAATAGCGGTAATCGTGGGCGTATTCCTTGGAGCGCATGGGCAGGGTCACGCCCGCCTCGTCATCCCAGCGGCGCGTCTCCTGGATCAGCGTGCCGCCGCTGCGCAGGACCGCCGCCTGGCGCTCCAGCTCATAGGTGAGGGCCCGGTGAATGCCCTTGAACGTATTCATGTTCTTGATTTCGCACTTCACCCCGAGCTTGTCGGTGCCAACCGGCCGCAGCGACGAATTCACATCGCAGCGCACATGGCCCAGTTCCAGGTTGCAATCGCTGATACCGGCATAGATCAGCATTTCCTTCAGCGCCAACAGAAAGGCCATCGCCTCGTCGGGGCTGGCCATGTCCGGCTCCGTCACCAGCTCCATCAGCGGCGTCCCGGCTCGCCCGAAATCAATCTCGGTCGAATTCTCCATATGCGTGCTTTTGGCCACATCCTCTTCCTGGTGGATGTGGTTCACGCGAATGGTCCTGGTCCGGCCCGCCACTTCGATCGACACCGCCCCGCCCATGCACAGCGGCGCGGCCTGCTGGGTGATCTGGTAGTTCTTCGACATGTCCGGATAGAAATAGTTCTTCCGGTCGAACGTGCTGCGCAGCGAAATCGTCGAGCCGATCATCAGCCCGGTCTTGACCGTCCGTCGGATCGCTTCACGATTGATCACTGGCATGGCGCCCGGCAGCCCGAGGCAGACCGGACACACGGACGTGTTCGGCTCGCCTTCTTCGTGGGCCGGACAGTCACAGAACATCTTGGTGCGCGTCTTCAACTGCACGTGCACTTCCAGGCCGATGGAGGGAATGAAATCGCTCATCTCAAATCTCCGGCGGTTTCACGTGCCAGTCCGTCGCGTGCTGATAGGCGGCGCCGATCTCCAGGATGCGCGCATCCGCAAAGGCCGGCCCGGCGATGTGCAGGCCAGCCGGCAGCCCCGACGGGGTGAAGCCGCAGGGCACGCTCAGCCCGCACAGGCCCGCCAGGTTCACGTTCACGGTAAAGATATCGCCGAGGTACATCTGCACCGGATCGGCGTTCTTTTCGCCGATGCGGAAGGCCGCCGTGGGCGTGACCGGTCCGATGATGGCGTCGCACGTTTCGAAGACGCGATCGAAATCGCGGCGGATCAGCGTGCGGATTTTCTGGGCGCGCAGATAGTAGGCGTCGTGAAATCCACTGCTCAGCACATAGGTGCCGAGGATCACGCGGCGCTTGACCTCCGCGCCAAATCCCAGCGAACGGGTCTGCTCGTACATCTCCTGCAAATCCTCCGCCGGCGCGCGAAAGCCGTAGCGCACCCCGTCGTAGCGCGCCAGATTGGCCGACGCCTCCGCCGGCGCCAGGATGTAATAGCAGGCGATGCCGTAGCGGCTGTGCGGCAGATCCACATCGACCACGTTCGCCCCCAGCTCACGGCAGGTCTCCACCGCCGCGCGCGTCAGCGTCTCCACCTCGGCATCCAAACCCTCGACAAAATAGTCCCGGGGCAGGCCAAGGGTGAGTCCCTTGAGATTCGTGGCGGCGCGCACGCCGGGAAGGGCATCCTCCACCGGACGGGCCGACGTGGTCGAATCATGCGGATCCAATCCCGCGATGACCTGGTATACGGCCGTGACGTCCTCCACCGTCCGGGCGATGGGTCCGACCTGATCCAGCGAGGAGGCAAATGCCACGCATCCGTAGCGCGACACCCGCCCATAGGTGGGCTTGAGACCGGTCACGCCGCAAAAGGCCGCCGGCTGGCGAATGCTGCCGCCGGTATCCGATGCCAGCGCCGCCGGTGCCAGGCGCGCCGCGACCGCCGCGGCCGACCCGCCGCTGGATCCGCCCGGGACCCGCTCCAGATCCCAAGGATTGCGCGTCGTGCCATAGGCGCTGGTCTCCGTGCTGCCCCCCATTGCGAATTCATCCGTGTTGGTTCGCGAAACGAAGAGACATCCCGCCGCCCGCAGGCGCGCAATCACCGTGGCATCATACGGTGCCACGTATCCCTTCAGGATATTCGATCCGGCCGTGCAAGGTTGTCCCTGCACATTCAGCAGATCCTTGATCGCCATCGGCGCGCCCAGCAGCGGGCGAGCATCCCCGGCGACGCGCGCGGCATCCGCCGCGCGGGCAGCGGCCAACACCGCGTCCGCATCCACCCAGGTTAGGGCGTTCAGGGAAGGGTTGAGGGCTGCCGACCGGTCCAGCAGGGCCTGGACGAGTTCCACCGAGGAGATCGCCTTGCGGGCCAGCGCCTCTGCCGCTTCCAACAATCCCAGTTCGTGGAGGTCGCGGCTCATTCGATGACCTTAGGCACCACGAATTGACCGCGCCGGGTCAAGGGGGCGCCGGCCAGCGCCGCCGCCTGCGAAAGGCCCGTTCGCGGCTCATCCGCGCGCCACACGTTATGGGTATCCGCCGCCACATCCGTGGCTTCCACGCCTGTCACATCCAATTCCTTCAGTTCGCCCACAAACGCCAGAATATCGTCGAGCTGCCCCTGCAGCCTTGCCGCTTCCTCGGCCGTCAGCGCGATCCGCGCCAACCCGGCCACATAGGGCACATCCATTCGGTCCGCATGCTCTGAAAATCTCATCGTCGTGAACCCTGCACCTTTCACACCACCCCACGACTTGTATCATTCCCCGCCCCCCCCTTCAACCTCCTCAAGGGGGTCAGTCCGATAATCCATAATTCACTGCGGCTGGTCGTTGCCATCTCCGCCGGCCTCCCTGCCTTGACTCCCCGCCGCCGCGCGGATAGCTTGGGCCGGCAAAAGGAAGCCTTCCATGAGTCCATCTACATCATCACCCTATCGCCTCAGCCAACCCCACGCCCTGCCGGCCGACGACGTCGTTCAGCAGCTTGGCGGCCATTTCGATGGCCTGGACACCGTGGAAGCGGAGGCGCGCCTGAAGGCCATTGGACCCAACCGGCTGCCTGACGCTTCCAAGGAAGGGCTGCTCAAGCGCTTCTTCAAGCATTTCCACGATTTGCTGATCTACATCTTGATCGTCGCCGCAATCGTCACCGCCCTGTTGGGGCACTGGGTGGATACCGGCGTCATTTTGGCGGTGGTGGTCATCAATTCCATCATTGGGTTCATTCAGGAGGGCAAGGCCGAACAGGCGCTGGCGGGCATTCGCAAAATGCTCTCGCTGCATGCGCACGCCAAGCGCAACGGGGAGTGGATCGAAATCGAAGCCGAACGCCTGGTGCCCGGCGACCTGATACGGCTGCGTTCCGGCGACCGCGTACCGGCCGACATCCGCCTGATCGACACCACCAACCTGCGCATCGAAGAGTCCGCATTGACGGGCGAATCCGTTCCGGCCGAGAAACACCCGGAGCCGACCGATGCCACCGCCGGCGTTGGCGACCGCCAGGGCATGGCCTACTCCGGCACTCTGGTGGCGGCTGGCCGCGGAATGGGAGTGGTCACCGCCACCGGGGCCGCCACCGAAATCGGCCGAATCAACCAGATGATCGCCGAGGTCGAAACGCTCGCCACCCCGCTGACGCGACGCATGAACCGCTTTGGCAAAGTGCTTTCCGCCGCCATCCTGGGCATGGCCGCCCTCCTGTTTCTGATTGGCTGGAAGCTCCATGGCATGGGTCTCGAAGACCTCTTTTTCGCGGCGATCGGATTTGCCGTGGCGGCCATTCCGGAGGGCCTGCCCGCCATTCTGACGATCACACTGGCCCTCGGCGTGCAGCGCATGGCGCGGCGCAACGCCATCACCCGCCAGCTCAACGCGATCGAAACCCTGGGCTCCGTCACGGTCATCTGCTCGGACAAGACCGGAACCCTGACGCAGAACGAAATGACCGCCCGCCACGTCGTTACCACCGCCGGACGGTACGACGTCGCCGGCACCGGCTACGCGCCGCGCGGCGAAATCACCCGGGATGGCCAGCCGGCGGCGCTGGATACCCACGACGACCTGCGCGAGGTGATCCACGTTATGGCCCTGTGCAACGACAGCGAAGTCGCCGAAGAGGATGGCCAATGGCGCGTGGTGGGAGAACCCACCGAAGGCGCCCTGCGAACGCTTGCACGGAAAGTGGATTTTGCGGAGCAGCCCGGCGAGCGGCTGGCCGCGATTCCCTTTGAGTCCGAAAACAAATTCATGGCCACCCTTCACCGCCTGGAAGACGGCACCACCCGCATTCTCCTCAAGGGTGCGCCCGACCGACTGCTCGACCGTTGCCCATCCCAGCGGACCGCCGACGGCCAAACCGCCAAGCTGGACCGCGCCTTCTGGGAGAGCCAAATCGACGATCTGAGTCATGAAGGCCTGCGCGTGCTGGCCGCCGCCGCCCGCGCCGCCGATGACGACCCGAAAGATCTCTCCATGGAAGACCTGGAGCGGGACATGGTGTTCCTGGGGCTGGTCGGCATCATCGACCCGCCCCGCGCCGAGGCCATCGAGGCCGTTCGGATCTGCCAGCAAGCCGGCATCCGCGTCAAGATGATCACCGGCGACCATGCCGGAACCGCCATGGCCATCGGCCAGGAAATGGGAATTGGCGACGGACGGAACGCCGTGACCGGCGCCGAGATCGAAGACGCCAACGACGACGACCTGCGGCGACTCGCCCTTGACAACGATATATTCGCCCGTACCAGCCCCGAGCACAAGTTGCGCCTGGTGAAGGCACTCCAGGCCAATGGCGAGGTCGTCGCCATGACCGGCGACGGCGTCAACGATGCCCCGGCGCTCAAACGCGCCGATGTCGGCGTCGCCATGGGCATCAAGGGAACGGAAGCCACCAAAGAGGCGGCGGCCATCGTGTTGGCCGACGACAATTTTACCTCCATCGAGCGGGCGATCGAGGAAGGCCGCGCGATCTACGACAACCTGCGCAAGGCGATTCTCTTCATCCTGCCCACCAACGGGGCCGAAGCGCTGGTGATCCTTGCGGCGATTCTGTTCAACCTCGCCGATCTTCCGCTGACGCCGGCCCAGATCCTATGGGTCAACATGGTCACCGCCGTCACTCTGGCCCTGGCCCTGGCCTTCGAGCCGGCCGAGCCTGGCCTGATGACCCGGCCACCGCGCAAGCCCGATGAATCCATTCTCGGCAAAATCTTTCTGTGGCGGATTGCGTTCGTGTCGGCTCTGATCGGCGGCGCCACCATCGCGGTCTTTCTCATCGAAAAGCATCTCGGGCTTCCGTTGGCTCTCGCGCGCACCCTGGCCGTCAACACCCTCGTCTGCGGCCAGGCGTTCTACCTTTTCAACAGCCGCTACCTGCAGGAATCGAGCCTGTCCTTGAGGCGACTGGTGGCCAATCCCGTCGCCTGGATGGCCGTCGGCGTATTGGCCGTCTTGCAACTGGGCTTTGTCTATGCGCCCTTCATGCAGCGCTGGTTCGGGACCGCCCCGCTCGCGCTGCGCCACTGGTTGATTCCGCTTGGCGTTGGGCTGGCGGCTTTTCTGCTGATCGAAGCCGAAAAAGCCCTGACCCGGCGCGGCAACGGCCGAACAGCCAACAGACGCCAAGCTGCGAAATAACGGCCCAATGGCGCGACCTTCCCATTATATACTTATTGTAAACATAACTGTGTTTATAAAGACCGGTTAGTCTGCTGGCCGGGCCACACCTCTGTTTCTGGCATCCGCTTTGGGAATGGGAGGGCGTCTGGAAAGAATTGAAACCGTTGGAAAGGGAGAAAAAGGATTGAAAAAAAGTAACTGCTCAGGTAGCCGTCCCAGGGCGGGCGGGTACCTGAGAGGGATTGG
>CAYNSH010000016.1:0-49293 GCA_964399775.1 uncultured Verrucomicrobiota bacterium | reverse complement strand
CCCCGCTCTTCTTGCGCCGCTTCCCGTCGCTTACGCTTTCTTGACGCAGCCGTGGCCTGCGACCCCAATGGCGAAACAAGCACTTGATCCACAGCCTTCGAGATGGCATGCTTAGGCCAACCGAGGAGGTATGTGACATGAAAAGAAGCGTAATGACTATTGGTATCGTATTGCTGTTGGCCTTGGCGTTGGGGACATGGGCGGAGGTCACTCCCGATGCGCTGATCCAGGCCGTCGACCAGATGACCCCTGAGCAGGTCCATGCGTTTCGCCAGAAGCTGGATGCCCGGTTATGGGATCGGCTGCCGGAAGGCTTTTTTGGGCGAATGGCCGTGGACATAGGCATGATGTATTCCGCGGTGGACTCGTTGGAATACGGGACCCTGGCCTTCGCCGGTGGAGATATGGACCTGGACTCTGTTGAAGGCATGGACGTTGGCGTCCTCTGGCGGGCCTGTAAAGAGCGCTTCCGGCTCGGGGTCCGCATGGGCAGTTGGACGGCGACGGACTCCAACTTGGCGGAGGACGGCTACACGCGGGTGGAACTGTCCGGGGGGAGCATCTCCCTGGCGGCCCAATACCAATGGATCCGGTCCGATTCATGGCTGCTGTGGACGGAGCTGGCGCCGGGCACAAGCGCGGTTACGCTCGAGACCGTGAACACCCCCGTCGGCGAAGCCACAACCCTGCACACGTTTGACGGAGACTTTGGCCATTTGGATGTCGTGGCCGGGGTGTCGTGGCGAATGAATCGCGTCCTTTCGCTATTCCTGGCGGGCGGATATCGCTTTGCCGAATCCATGCGCTTTGAAGAAGGCGGTAGCAAAACGGATTTGAAGCTCGATGCCAGCGGATTCACGGCCAAATTGGGCCTAGGTATCAATTTCTAATCCGCTTACGCTTCATACAAACACCGGTTCCCGACCGGAGCAGGCCATCGTCGGCCCCCAGGATCCGGCCTCAACCGGTGGGGTGGCTGGTCTGGTATTGCATCCATGAATGGCGGATGGTTGTCCATGCCATGGAAAGCGATTTTCCATGGCGTGGAAAATTCCGCCCAATATTTTCCATGGCGTGGAAAATGGCAAGGCGGGCGAGGTCACAGGGAAAGAACGAAAGAACGAGTTCTGGTGCGACGGGTGCCCTGCTTGACATTCGGAAGCGATATGTCGATTCTGCGCGGATGCGAATGGGTGTAGTTGGTGATCATCATGCGGTGTTGAGATGTTCTTCCCCCAAGGGATGACCGGACGGGGCCATGGGTGACTTCTTATATCGGACCGTGCGTTTTCTGACCTTGGTGCCGTTTCGCACGTCGGGTCGGCCAACGGTGATTGGAGCGGATCGGATTCCTCGTTCGGGCCGCCTGCTCATGGCCCCCAACCACGTGTCTTGGTACGACATTCCCCTGCTGGCGGTACACAGTCGACGGGTGCTGGATTTTCTGGCCACGTCCAAGCTCTACGAAGGGCCCGTGGGACGTTGGTTCTATGGCCAAATGAACGGTATTCGCTACGACCAGTCCAAGCCGGATTCCCAGGCGGTGCGCGGCATGCGGAGCCGGCTTGCACACGGGCGGTGCGTCGTGATTTTCCCGGAGGGAAAACTGTGCCGTCCCGAGGACTCGGTATTCACCACTCACGGGCTTCATCCGGGGATGGCGCGTCTCGCACTGGCGGCACAGGCGCCGGTTTTACCCGTTGTGTTGGTCGACACGGATGTCTACCGTCGATTCCGGGCCTGGATGCCCATTTGCGGTGCGCGCTATGGGGTGGCATTTGGCCAGCCGATCCCGCCGCCCGCTCACGTGGGCATGGCCGGCCGGATGGCCGAAGCGAAACGGTTTGAAGAGGAATATCGCGATCACATGCGTGCGTTGCACGAGGAATTGCGTCAAGCGATGCGATCTGACGGGGCATGATCCACCCGGTGCGATGGAAACAGGAGTGCAGAAACAGGACGTCAACATGAACATGCGCGAACGGATTCGGGCGGGGCGAACGGAAGGCGGCGAGAAGGCTGGACTGCCGTGGGCCCGCTACGTGTTTTCTGAACAGTTTCGGGGATTCGACGGGCATTTCCCCGGCCAACCGGTGCTGCCGGGAGTGTGCATGCTGAAGGCGGTCGCGGTGACGCTGGAGGACTGGCATGGGCGGGGCATCCGGGTGGAGGAGGTGCGCAAGGCGCGTTTTCTATCCCCGATCCGTCCGGGCCAGGCGCTGGAGGTGAAATGCGTGCGGCACGGGAAAACCACCGAGGGCTTCACGGCGCATCTGACGTTGCGCGGGGATGGCGATCGCAAGACGTCCGATTGCATGGTCCGGTATCGCCTGCGGGAGCTGGCCGAATGATGCCCCCCCCATTCCAAACAGATGACCGGGGGGGGGCGGCCCGATGAGCCGGCCAGTCATATACGTCACGGGACTGGGGGTGGTTTCCGCCGCGGGGGCGTCGTGCGCGGATACTCTTGAGCGGTTTCGGATGGCCCGCCGCTCTCCGGGGCCGGCGACCGTGATGGAAACAACGGTCACAAAGCCGGTTTTCGAAGTGTCGGAATTGCGCCACGGCGGAGCACCCGCTGAGATGCGCACGCTCGCGCTGGCCTTTCAGGCTGTGGAGGAGGCGTTGGCCGCCGCGCGCTTCGCCGGCCGGGCGCCATGTCCGCGGGTCGGAGTCAGCCTGGGGACGACCGTGGCCTCGCAGTTGAACGATCTGGAGTTCTACCGCGCATTCCGGACGTGCGGGCATGCGCCGATCGATGCCGCCGACCGATATCTGCGGGGAAATCTTTCGGCCGCGGTGGCGCTTCGCTATGGTTTTTCGGGGCCGACCGCGACCGTTGTGAACGCCTGCTCGTCGGGGACCGATGCGATTGGCATCGCGCTGGCGTGGCTTCGCGATGGGCGGTGCGATATCGCGATCGCGGGAGGGGCGGACGAACTCAGCCGGATTCCCATGGATGGATTCCATGCGCTCGGGATCATGAGCGATGCGCCGTGTGCGCCCTTCGACCGCGATCGACGCGGGCTTTCCCTGGGGGAGGGTGCCGGAATCTTGGTGTTGGAGACGGCGGAATCCGCCAAACGGCGGGGCGTGGAGGCGGCTTTTGCCTGCGAAGGCTATGGAACGTGCGGGGATGCGTTCCATTTGACCGCTCCGCGCGAAGACGGCAGTGGGCTGGAGGCGGCGATCCGCCAGGCGTTGGACGATGCGGGCATTGGCCCACGGGACATCGGATTCATCAATGCCCACGGGACGGCAACGCCGACCAACGACGCCGTCGAGGGGGCGACGCTGGCGCGCGTATTGGGCGGCGATTGCCTAGTGAGCGCCACGAAGGGCTATACCGGCCATACCCTTGGAGCGGCCGGAGGGGTGGAGGCGGTGTTCACGGTGCTGGCGTTGCGCGAAGGGTGGATTCCGGCCAGCGCGGGTTTTGTTCATCGCGATCCGGCGATTCCGCTGGCACCGGTGGAACGGATGACCCCGGTGGCGAAAGGCCATGCGCTCTCCACGTCTCTGGCGTTTGGCGGCAACAATTCCGCGTTGGTGTTCGGAGGTGTGAGATGACGGCCATGCTGGGATTGTGCGGGGCCGGTCTGGTCAGCGCGGATGGTCGTGGCTGGACGTGGCCGCCTCGCGAACAAGTGAAACAGGATGGCGAGAGCGAAGCTGCGTTGCGGGTCAGCCGGGTTTCTCCGGAAATTCTGACCGATCCGGTCGCCTTGAAAAAGTTGCGGCGGGCCGACCGTTTCAGCAAGATGGCGGCCCTGTCGGCCTGGGATGCCGCGGCCGACGCCGGGTTGTCGGCGGCAGACTTGGAAACGGGAACGGGGATCATCGTGACGACGGCGTTTGGTCCGCACGGGGCGACGTTCGACTTCCTGGATGAAATCCTGGATTTCGGAGACGAGGGGGTGTCTCCCACCCGATTCTCGCATTCGGTTCACAACGCCGCGGCGGCCTACATCGCCATCCTGTTTGGCAGCCGGGGGCCCACCTGCACGCTGGCGGATTTCAGGTGGCCCTTGCGGGGAGGATTGTCCCTGGCGGCGATATGGTTGCGGGAGGGACGCGGCCGACGAATCTTCGTGACCTATACGGAGGAGTCCTCCAAGCCCATGGACTATATCGCGGCCCAGCGTCGATCGACCGGGGCGGATGGCTTTGTTCAACCCTTCCGTTTGTCGTCGGATCCACGCGCCGTGCTCAGCGAAGGCAGCGTTTGCCTCGTGCTGGCAAGGCCGGAAGAGGGGCGCGTGGTGTTGGATCCCGCGCGTTTCGACGGAGAGGATGCCCTGGTCGATATCGCCTCGCTGCGAGAGCATTTGGCGGGGCTGCGGCACCCAGGCATCGCCGGCATGGGGGCCTCCGCCGGGTAAGTGCGGCGGCGGCAGAGGCGTGCTGAACCAGAAGGTCCAGTGTGTCGCTTGACTTGCGGATCATCTCCGGACAGCATAATATCCTGGACTACAACCAAGTGGACAACGAATCGCCAATTGCACTCATCGTCGGGGGAACCCGCGGCATCGGTCGTGCCGTGGCCATGCGCCTTGCCAAAGCCGGTTTTGACCTTTGGCTGACCTATCGCTCGAATGAAGCGGCCGCAGAACAAGTGCAGGCGGAGGTTCGGGAATGGGGGCGCACATGCGATTTGTTGCGTTTCGACGTGGCGGACCATGCCGCCACGCAGTCGGCGCTGGCCGACCGGGCGAATGCCACGCCGCCCCATGCGGTGGTGTTCAACGCCGGCATCGTTCGCGACAAGCTCATGTTCTGGATGGAACCCGAAGAATGGAGCCAAGTGATCGATACAAACCTGGGCGGCTTCTACAACGTGATGCGCGCGGTGCTGGTGCCGATGCTGGCCGCCCGCCGGGGGCGGATCGTGGCGATTGCGTCCGTGTCCGGCGAGTTAGGGCAAGCCGGGCAGTCGAACTATGCGGCATCGAAAGCGGGCTTGATTGGCGCGGTCAAATCCTTGGCTCGGGAGGTGGGGCCCAAGCAGGTGTTCGTCAACGCCGTATCGCCGGGGCTGATCGAGACCGAGATGACCGAGGGCGTTCATAAGGAGTCGTTGCTGCCCTTGATTCCGCTGCGTCGCGCCGGCCGAGCCGAAGAGGTGGCGGCTCTGGTGCATTTCCTGTGCACGGAGCCGGACATGTACATCCACGGCCAGGTGTTGAGCGTCAACGGCGGCCTCTCCATGCGCTGAGGCACGGGAATGGCGGACAACGCGGACCATGCGGCATCGGGCCTGGCGCCGCCGGCTTCGAAGGATTCCGGGAGCGGGCGGGCGTCTCCCTTTAAGTTTGCCCTTTCGCTCGTCGGGCACATGGGCTATCTCCTGACGCAGGTGATGCTGGTGGTCGTGAGCGTCGTTTTCCTGCTGCCCCTGTCCCCGTTTCCCCGCGTTCGCCGGTGGATTTCGAGCTGGATGCTACGGGGATACCTGCGCTTTTTCGTGGGGATCTATTTGCCGGCCTGCCGGGCCTGCCGGATCGAGGAGGTTTCAGGCCGCATCGTGCCCCCATCGGGCGGGCCGGTCATCTATGTGGCCAATCACCGCAGTTCGATCGATGCGATCCTGTTGTTGTCGCTGCTGCCGCCCACCTCGCTGGTCATCAAGGCCCGCCACGCGCGCAAGCCCGGATATGCCTGCCTGGTGCGCTTTTTTGATTTCGTGCCGATTGCCGCGGGCGTCTTTTCGCGTCTTCAGCAATCCATGGACAAGTGTCGTTCGCTCCTGGCCTCGGGCCGGAGCCTGCTGATTTTTCCCGAGGGGATGCGCGCCTCGTTCGCCACCCTCATGCCGTTTGCGGACTTCACCTTCCGGCTGGCCGTCGAGCGCGGCACGCCGATCGTTCCGATCGTGCTCCAATCCGACCTGCCTTTCCTGAATCGCGAGAAGGGGAGTTTTTTCCCCAGGAAAATCGCCCGGTTCCGGATTCGGTTTCTCGAGCCGGTCCTGACCTCGCCCGGGGACGATCCGCTGCGCGTCGCCGACGCGGTGACCCGCCGAATGGCCGCGGAGGTAACCGGGCGGGCGCGTCCCGCCGACGGAGGGGGCGCATGAACCTCCTGGCCTTGCTGGGATATCCGCGCGTGGACGGGCATACGGCGGCCATGACGGACCTGTTCTTGCGCGGCGCCGCTTCCGCCGGCGCCGACATTCAGCGGGTCCACTTGCCGACGATCGATCTCCGCCCCTGCCGGGGATGCTATTCGTGCTGGACCCAGACCCCGGGCGTCTGCGTTCACCAGGACGACATGCCGCCGCTGCTGAAAGCCTTTCTCGACGCGGATGTGGTGCTGATCGCCTCTCCGGTCTACGCCTTTTCCGTCAGCGTTGCCGTCAAGGCCTTCATGGAGCGCACCCTCGCCATCCTGAGTCCGGGGGCGGAGGTGGGGCCCGACGGCATCGAGCGCAACCGCTGGCGCTATCCAGGCCGGGGACCCAAGCGAATGGCCGGCTTGCTGGTGGCGGGTCGCCGCACGCCGGACATCATTCAGCCCTCCATCGACATGCTGCGCCTCTATGCGAAGGAAATGCGCATGTCCTGTTCGGGGGTTCTGGTGCGGCCGGAATCCTGCGCCCTTCGGTTTCCCCAGGCCAAGCCGTTGCGAATGAGGGCGGTGTTGACGGCCTTCGAACGCGCGGGCGCGGCGTTTGTGCGCGAGGAGTGCATTCCCCAGGAATATCTCCATGCCGCCGCCGGGCCGCTTCTGGCGGACCTGGCCCATTTCGTCCGCTACTCGCATGTGTTCTGGGAACACGCGCTGGCCTGCCGCGACGAATGCGCGGCCGCCGGCCAGCGGGCCGGCGACGACGTCCGCATCCTGATGTACGAGATGGCGAGATACATCAATCCGGTGGCCGCGCAGGGCGTGACGGCGACCCTGCAGTTTGATTTCCCGGATCGCGGATGGCGATACGTCCTGCGCATCGAAGGCGGCGCCTGCGGGATCGAAGAGGGCACGGTTGACGCTCCCGACCTGCTGATCCGCTGTCCGGCGGACCTGTGGTCATCCGTCATCCAGCGCACCATCACCGGCTCGCAACTGGCGGTCCATCCGGATCTTCACGTGGAAGGGGATTTGGACCTGTTCCGGCGCCTGCCGCGCTATTTTCCGCCCCCGGCGGAGTAAGTGAGCTTGATTCGGGGGTGAAAAGGAAGGTGCCGGATGGGTCGAGTCTTTCTTCGATGGACGCAATTCGGCGTATTTCACTGCACCGATCGAGGCCATCGACGATCTTCTTGTTCCGGTGATCTGCCTGCGTGAAGTCTAAACGAGGTCCCGCGACCTAGGGTGTTGCCATCCCGAGTGCAAGGCTCAGCGGTACGGCCCAAATGCGCCCGGAGAGGCGTTCGACGGTGCGGCCGCCGTAGAGCAGAATCGCGTGCGGGGCGGTCTCGGGGTATTCGTCAATGAATGCGAGCAACCCGTTCGTGTCTTCCAGTCGGGCGCGGGAGGAAGCCTTGACTTCGATCGGCATCAGATGGCCATCGCCTTCGACTACGAAATCGACCTCCTGCCCGGAGGCCGTACGCCAGTAGAGCACCTCCGGTCGGGGAGTTTTCGTTTCCCTCCAGGCCAGCAGGTCGGCCAGCACGAGGTTTTCGACGATAAAACCGGACAGGTCCGCCGCCTTGAGCCGGGCGGGGGAGTGCAGTCCCGCCAAAAAACAGGCGAGTCCGCTGTCGCACAGGAAGAGGCGCGGGGCCTTGATGAGGCGCTTGGTTCGATTGACGGCATAGGCGGGCAGGCGCACCAGCAGGTGGGATGTTTCGAGCAGAGCGAGATAGCGGTGCGCAGTAGGCTGTGCGAGACCGGCGTCGCGGGCGAGCTCGCTCTGATTCATGAGCTTCCCGGTACGCAGGGCGAGGAATCGCAGCAAGCGGCGAAAGTCGGCGAGGTGCTCGATCGTCGAGAGGGTTTGCAGGTCGCGCTCAAGATAAGTTCGAACATAGCCGTCGAACCATTCCACGCGGGCATCGGCATTGGGTTCGAGCGCAGATGGGGGGAATCCGCCCGCCACCGCGGCATCGGCCCACTCGAATGGCGGGAAGGGCCCGCGTGGAAGTGCGGAAGGATCGGTGCGAATCAAATCCCAGATGCCGCACAAACCGCGCCCCGCCGTTTCGGCGACCGTCATGGGCATCAGCGTTTTGTAGACGGCCCGGCCGGCCAAAGACTCGGAGACTTTTCCCATCAGCGCCAAATTGGCCGATCCGGTCAGGAGAAACCGGCCAGGTTGGCGCCGTCGATCGACGCACCGCTTGATGGCGTGCAACAGGCTGGGGCTGCGCTGGACTTCGTCGATGGTCAGAGGCCTCTCCGTATCCAGCAGGGCGTCTGGCTCCCGTTCAGCCCGTTCGGCGGTGTCGAGATTGTCCAGCGTGATATAGGTTCGCCCTTCGCCGACGACATCGCGGGCCAGCGTGGTCTTTCCGGTCTGGCGCGCTCCCGTAAGCACAACCACCGGAGTCCGTTCCAGTGCCGAACGCAGATTCGGAGCCAAACACCGCCCAAGCACTAAATGATTGTCATTCATCGAATGGATAGCTATCACCTGTTCTTGTCCTTGTCAAGCGGTGAGAACATGGCATGAAAGGTGCTAACGAGGCCGTAGGCCAGAAGAACAATCAGAACAGCCCGGCGCAGCAGTCTTGGATGTGGCGATTGCATTTCCCATCTACTTGGATTGAAAATGATTGTGCGCTCGGCGGAGGCGGAGCGGCGGATTGCCGAATATATCCGGATGAATCCGTGGCGGTGCGTGCAGGAATTGGGCGGGGGATTGCGGGGGATCGGAAATCCGGCGCTTTGGAGCGGAGAAAAGCTGGGGGTGCTGTGCAGCCGCAACGCGCCGAAGCTGGGGCGTCTGCCCGAGGCGGACGTCTATATCGGGGGGTGGCATTCGCTGAAGGGAAAAGAGATACTGGAATGGCTGCTGAAAAAAGGGCGGCGGGTTATTGCCTGTCCGGCGTGGGGGATCAACGATTCGGCGTTTGCGCCGGGCGTTCGAGACGCGCTGGAGGAGAACCGGATGCTGATTCTTGAAATGCGCGACGTTTCGGGGAACCTGGCGGCGGCGGAGGCACGCAACCGATTTGTCATCGAGCAGGCGGATTCTCTGTTCACGCCGCATGTCGCGCGTGGCGGAATGCTGGAGCGGCTGCTGAACGAAGTGTCGAAAGAGAAGGCACCATGACCGCACAAGACCAACAACGCCTCGGCAAGACCCTCTGGGCCATCGCCGACCAACTGCGCGGGGCGATGAACGCGGACGACTTGCGCGACTATATGCTGGCTTTTCTGTTCCTGCGCTACCTCTTTTCCATGGCGTGGAAAAACGGCCGAAACATTTTCCATGGCGTGGAAATGCCGGATTACTGCCGGGGGTTCACCGAGTTCTCGAAGAAATTCCAGATCGTTTCCGCCGCATCGAATCCCTGCAAGGGGTGATCGTGGGGCAGGGCGCGGATAAGGGAGCCGCCGGGCCATTGGTGGCCCCAGCCATCGACCCGATATACCGCCAGCACGCTGCGACCATTTCGGTCGCGGTAGGTTTCCTCGTGGACCGCGCCCTCCTGCCGTTCCGTGCGTTCGACTGGCCCAACGGACTGGTTGACGCGCGCCCAGAAGTCGATGGCGTCGTCGAGCGATGAATAGACCCGTTCATTTCGTCCGTCCAGCGGCGTACCGCCCTCGATCGGCACGGCGACATCCGCCGTGCCGTGGATCAGCACCATAGGGACTCCCATCGCGGGCTCGGGGAGAGTCCACGGTTGCGTCTCCGGCGTTTCCAAGCTGTTGAGCGCCCCCGAGACCACCGCCGCCGCGGCCAGGCGTTCCGGACGCTCCGCGGCATAGCGATGAACCATCATGCCTCCGTTCGAGAGTCCGACCATCAGGATGCGGTTCCCATCCACGCCCGGCCGCGCGTCCAGATGATCCACCACCGCATCCAGATAAGCCATGTCGTCCCATTCCTTCTGCACGGCCCGTCCGCAGCAATGCCCGGCGTTCCAATGTTGCAGCCGTCCCAGCAGCCCGATCCCCTCCGGAAACACCACGCCGAATCCTTCGCGGTCCGCCAGGGCGGACCATTCGCCCCATTGATCCATCTGGCGGGCGCTACTGAACGCGCCATGCAGGACCAGTACAACGGGGAGCGGCCCCGACCGCCGGGAGGTGGCGGGCCAGTGTTCCCGCAGGTGCCGCCGGTGCCGTCCCGTCCGGTGGCGGAACGGAGGAGCCGTCGCGGCCAGCATCCGACGGGCATCATCCACAAGAAACTGTTTCCACGCCGGGTGGTCTTGCATCTCATCCATATTCCGGGTGATGACCCAGATCAGGTCCTCGCGGAACTCCTGGGGGTTGTCCATTTTGACGTGAAAATACTTTGCGCGACCCCAGCGCGGCAGCAGCATGTCCGGAGCGTTTTCGACCGCGGCATTGAAATAGGCCGCGGAGCGCTCGCGATCCCCCCCGATGGCGGTCGGAATGGACAGGTAATAGGCGCCGAACAGGAAATCGATGCGGACATCGTGCTCCGGCGCCAGGGTCGCCATGTGGTCCATCACCAGCCGTGCGCGCTGAATCCAGCGGGAGTGGATGGCCTGGTTGACGGCCGACAAGGTTTCCTTGAACTGATAAAAGACCGCATTGACCCAGAAGAACATGGCATCGATCTCGGATTCGCCGAGGGCCGTGCACGCGACCCACGTGGGCTCGCCCGCTTGAATGCGTTCACGAAAGGCGTCGTTCGTGTACATGGCGGCTTCGGCATGGTGCATCGCTTTGAGAAAATGTACGCGCTTCTCGGCGCGCGAGCGCGCATGGCCGTCGCCCAGCAGCAGGTGCAGATGGGCCAGATTCACGTGAGCCCCGGCCTGCCCGGGATCCAGTGTCACGACTTGCTCATAGCCCGCAATCGCAGCCTCGATTCCGGCCCGGTCCGTCGCCAGGGCCGCCAGGCCATCCGCTTCGGCCAATCGGGCCGCCACGACCTCCGGCGTTGGAGCGGACGAGTCCCCCGGCCATTGGGGACGCCAAGCCATGCAGCCACAGGACCAACCGGTCAAGAGGATGGCGATCGTGCCTTGCAGGGTTCGCATCAGTCTCTTCATAGCCATCCTCCACTTATGAAGCATCGGCCGATTCGATCGGGTGACCAAATTCGGTCATTGCTTCCATGCATCATCTTGCCGCAACGGTGGCGCGAAGGCCAGTGAAATGCGCCCCATGCCCCCTTGTCCTCCCTTGCTCTGGCCGCCGATCCATTTCAAGTAGACGCTTCATGTTGCGCACGCTGAAGGTTATCTGCCTTATTGAGAATTTGGACCCAAAGCATGGGATTTCATGCTCGACGAGAACATGGCGGCAATGGATGATGACGTCGCGAGGTTGACGACGAGTGCGAGCGAACAACTAAAAAAAGGAGCTCCACATGAAATTCAGTCAATGGTTCAAAAGGGTTGCTGTGCTGATCGGGTTTTTGGTTCTGGCCGTGGTGATGAGCGGGTGCGTTGCCGGGCAATCCATTGGATTGCGGCATGTGGCCGGGTCGGTGCCGGAGTTTACGAGCGGGAAAACGGTGTCAGTGGAAACCAAAGACAGCCGCGATTTCATCGTTGCCGGCAAGAAACCGCCCTCCTATTTGGGGCGCTTGCGGGGCGGATATGGAAATACCTGGGGGGTTAAAAACGCCGGCGATGTGGCGCTCGCAGCTCAATTCAGGAATGACCTCGTCGCGGAGTTCCGATCGCAAGGGCTTGAAACGGTCGATTCCGGCGATCGCCGGATGTCCGTTGACATCCGCGATTGGAATTTCGACGCCTATCTTAATGGTCGGATCTGGTACGACATCGATATCGCGGTTGCCGATGCCTCCGGAAAGGTTTTGGCGAAGGCCAAGGTCAAGGACGAACAAGTGATCCGCGGCAGCGCCATGATGGGGCCGACCGGCGCATTCAAGCGCGAGGTGCCCTTGATCTATTCCGGTATCATCAAAGAAATATTGAGCAATCGCGAGATCCAGAAAGCGTTGAAGTAAAACAATCGGCTTGTCCATTCGTCCTTCGGACTCACGCCTTCGGTGCTGGACTGAAGGGCCCTGCGGCCGCGGGACGTTATCGAAGACGCGGTTCCTGCCGCGTCACTGTCCGCCGATGCCGGAGCAATCCGCGGCCACCTGGTCGACGGCGCGGAGGCTATCCACGCCGCGTGCGGTTGTTTCGTTGCCGAATCCGTTGAGGCGGGCCAGGCCGGCCAGCACTCGTCCCGGGCCGATTTCGATCAGGTGGGTCACTTGACGAGAACGGAGTTCTTCCATGGTTTCGCGCCAATGGACGCGGCCGATCAATTGCCGGGCGGCGAGGTGGCGCAATCGGGCGGGGTTGGTTTCGGCGGTGGCGGTCGCATTCGCAATCAGCGGGATCCGGGGGGCGCCAAACGGAATGTCCTTCAGCCAGGCCTCGAATCGAGAGCACGCCTCGTTGAGGAGCGGGGTATGCCAGGGGCCGGAAATTCTCAACGGCTTGCAGCAACCGGGCCGTTCGCCGTTGGTCCGGTGCGCGAAGTCGGCCAGGGCATCGGTTTCGCCCGACACCACGACCTGGGTCGGTGCGTTATCGTTGGCGATATGGATCCGCCCGGCCATGCCGAGCCGGTCGATCAGGGCCTCCACTTCGGCCAGCGGCAGGAAGACGGCGGCCATGCCGCCCGGATTGGCGGCCGCCGCTTCATCCATCAGGATGCCACGCATGAAGGCGACGGCCACGGCGTGCTCGGGGGAAACAACACCGGCAACCGCCAGCGCGGGGATCTCTCCGAGGGAATGTCCCGCCACCACGTCGGGCGTGATTCCCCGTTCGGCCAGCCGGTGCGCATAGCCCAGGCTGATGATCGTCATCAGGGGCTGGACCCTGGCCGCCTGCATCAGTTGGCGCTCGGGGCCTCTCAAGCAAATCCGTTCGAGATCTTCGCCGGTCTTTTCCGACACCCGGCGCACCTGGTCGCGCACCCACTCGTCGGAACGCAGCAAGTCGGCGCCCATTCCCACTTCGTGGGAACCCTGGCCGGGAAACAGGAAGGCCCGTGCCATCGCGGTTACATGGCGACGGCGGCGCTCAGGCCGCCATCCACGACAATGGCCTGGCCGACGATGTAGGAAGCGGCGGGGGAGAGCAGGAACGCCACCACGCCGGCCACTTCCTCGGCCTTGCCAAATCGCTTGAGGACGAGGTTCTCGATGTTGCGGCGCTTAACGTCGCGGTTCAAGGCGGCGGTCATGTCCGTCTCGATGAAACCGGGCACGACGGCATTGACGCGGATGCCCTTGGCGCCGAATTCGGCGGCCAGGGCCCGGGTGAGCGCCATAAGCCCGCCCTTGGCCGCGGCGTAGTTGGTTTGTCCGGGGAGCCCGAGGGCCCCGGCGACGGAGCCGACGTTGACGATGGCGCCCCGGCCGGCACCCAGCATGGGGCGGCAGACGGCTTTCGCCCAGCGCCAGGCGCCGCTGAGGTTCACATCGATCACTCGCTGCCAGTCGGATTCGGGCATCATCATGATGAATTGATCGGCGCGGATGCCGGCGTTATTGACGAGCATATCCACCCGGCCGGTTTGGGAAACGATCTCTTCGACGGCGCGCTGGATGGCCGTCCCGTCCTCCTGCGGGCAGGATATCGCGGTCGCCCCGGTGGCTTGCGCCGTGGCCTCGGCGGCCTCGGCGCGGGCGTGATACGTGAAGAAGACGCGGGCGCCCTGGTTGGCCAGTTCGGCGACGACGGCCCGCCCGATTCCGCGCGACCCGCCGGTCACGATAGCGACTTGGTCCTGGAACAGCATATCGACCTCCTTGCAGCTTATTTCATGGATTGGTAGCGTTTCCAGACGTCCGGGGGGAAATCGCGCACGAGCTGACCGGTTCTCATGTCCATGATGGTCAGGGACGTTTCGGCGGTGGCGATTTCGGCCTTGTTGGTTTCGTGGACCAGGGAGTGGCGAAAGACAAGGCGCCCTTCGTAGTGAGACTGGAGTTCATGGGTGGTCGTGAGCACCAGCCGGTCGCCGAAACGCGCGGCATTGAGATAGTCGCAGACGTGGCGAACCACGGGCAATCCCAGATGCAGGCGGATGGCGTCGTCGAAGGGAAGTATTTCCCAGAGCAGGGCCAGGCGCCCCTTTTCGAACCAGTAAAAGTACGCGGCGTTGTGGACCATGCCCATCAGGTCCACCTGGTGGAATTCGGGTTCGATCACCATCTTGCGCACGACCAACCGGCCGCGCCGGGGGGATGGATTCATCGCCGGGGCATTCCTACACTTCGTCGAGTTTGACACCGAGGCTCTTGGGCATGATCGGAGGCATGGAAATCGTGGTAATTTCCGGACCCTCCGGTTGACCGAGCCGGAACGAGAGACCCGCATAGGCGCTGTCCACGTCCATCAAGGCCAGGCCCAGGCGGCACTCCAGCACGTGGGAGGTGCAGGTCGCCACAAGCCGTCCGACTTCGGTGTCGCCTTGCAGCAATGCTTGTTCAGGGGCGAGGTCCTGTCCGGGGAGGGCGCGGACGCCGACAATTTTCTTGCGGAGGCCCGCCTCGCGCCGCTGGCGGATGGCGGCATCCCCTCGAAACTCGGGTTTTTCGAAGTCGATCATCCATTGGATCCCCAAGGGCAGGGGGTCGCGAACCGTGGCGCCTTCGGCATAGATGTTGAAGAAGCGCCCTTCCAGGCGCAGATCGTTGTGGATGGCCGAACCGCACAGCCCGCCGCCTTGCCGTTCGGCAGACTCCGCGAGGGCGGCGGCCAGCGCTTCCGCCTTTTCGCGGCGGATCAGCGCCAGATAGCCGAACTCGGACGTTTTGCCCGCTCGGAACAGGCGAACGGTATCCCCGTCGAACGAGCAGGTCTCGACCGAGAGGTAGGGGAGTCCAAGAATGTCCGATCCAAACAGTTCGCGGGCGACGGCCCAGGCTTTGTAGCCGTCGATGCTCAGGATGGAATGGGAATCGGTCAGATCCTCCATGCCGGCCGATGCGCCGCGGTCCATGAACAGGGAGCGCAGGGCGGGGTCGTCCACAAGGCTTTCGCACACCAGCAGGAACTCGTCGTCGTTATTGGCCACATAGCCGTCGGCGGCCAGAAACCCGTCATCGTCGGCCAGAAAGGTGTGCAACAGGCGGCCGTAGCGGATCCGGGCCACGTTGCCCGCCAGCAAGGGATCGAGGGAATCGATGGCCCCCGCTTCGGGAAGGCGGAACACTTGCATGTGGGAGGCGTCGGATATGGCGACCGCATCGCGGACCCGCTGGTATTCCGTGCGGGGATCCGCCAGGGAATCGACGATTTCCACTCCGTGCCGTTCCGTGAACCGGGCCCCGGCTCGTTCAAAAAAATCACGCAGATGGGATGTTCTCATGACGGGGCAGGGCCTCCCTTGTCTTGCTCTTCCAGCACGAAATCCACCAGAGTGTTGATGGAGCGCAGCACGGCGATGTTGCTGTCCGGGATTTTGATCTGGAAACAATTTTCGACGCACAAGACGATTTCGAGTGCATCCAGGGAATCCAGCCCCAGGCCGGAGCCCAGCAGGGCGACGTCTTCGTGAAGGTCTTCCGGCTCGTAGGGGAGATTCAGGCGCTTGATCAATTCGACCTTGAGGCGGTCGATGATGGGCTTGCGCCGGTCAATCGCTTGTTGGTTTTGTGGCGTCATGAGGACTTTCTCTGCGGGTTGATTCTTCGGGAGAATCTACAAACGGGGTGAATACTATGGATGCGCAGACCCCTTGTCGAGTCCGGATGGAGTGCAGGAGCGGGCGGGTCAGGCCGGGGCGTGTTCCGCCGGCCAGGAGCGCGGCGGCGACATCGAAGAGGGGGCCGCCGGCTTCGGCCCAACCGACCCGGGAAGAAACGTCCGGGGCGACGTTGAAGCGCTGGCCCGCGTCGTCCGGGGACAGGCCGGCCTGCTCGAGGGCGGCGGAGGCGACCGCGCGCGCCGTAGGTTCGGCGGGCGGCTCGTTCCAGCCGGTCGTGTCCGTTGCAACAGCCATTCCCCCGATGGTCGCCAGCGCGCGTCCGTTGCGCCTGCGCACATGCTCCTCGGTTTCGAGCAGAACCAGGACGGCCCCTTCCGCGGGGGGGGGCGGCGCGGAAGAAGGTAGGATATGTCCCCAGCCACGTGCCGTGAGGATATCCACCGATCCCGCCAAAAGGAAGGGGGCATGCCGGCTGGCCATGGCGCAAGCCCCGGCGACAAGCCCCATCAGGCCGGCGCCCTCGCCGAAGCAGAAGGCGGCGTTATGTCCCCGCAGGCCCAGGGCGCGGCAGATGGCGCCCGAGGTGGCGTTGGGGACCACTTGCGTAAAATCCGTCACGCGCTGGAGCCTATAGTTGTTGGCGAGGAGGTCGGGCAGAAAGGCGGCCTCGGCGGCATTCGATCCCGAGGCATGGGCCAGAAACAGGCCGATGTCCGCGACCTCTTCGGGACGCAGGGTCAGCCCCGCGCCGGTCAGCGCCTGGTAGGCCGCCAGCGTGCCCATGGCGGAGGCTTTGTCCATGCGCCGCAGGCCAAACCGACGCTCCAGGGCGGGATCCAGGGAATCCGGCATCAGGGCGGCGTGGAAGGGGAGGTGCCCGGGAGAGGCGCACTCGCGCAGCTCTGGCCCAGACCCGGCGAGCAGCCGGATGAAGGCCGTATCGCCGATGCCGGCCGGGGAAACAAGTCCCATGGAGACCAGGCAGATTCGCGACGGAGGCGCAGCCTCGGACGGCGAAACGTCCGGGGAAGAGGGCCCGATCACCAGCGCCGCATTGTGGCCGCCAAAGGCAAAGTTTTCCTTCAGCCAGGGCGGGTCGGCCGGGAATGGACGCCCCGTTTCGGGCACGTAGTCCAGATCGCACCCCTCGCGTCTTTCCTGAAAGTGGGCCGTCGGGGGGAGGCGGCCTGCCTCCTGGCACAGGATGGCACCGGTCAGTTCGAGGGCTCCCGCCGCGCCGAGCGTGTGGCCGAATACCCCTTTTTGAGAGCTGACGGGAATCGTGTCGGCCCGGGAGTCGAACACGCGCCGAATGACCTTGGATTCGGCCTTGTCGTTGGCCAACGTGCCCGTTCCGTGGGCATTGACGTAGACGATTTCCTCCGGGGAGATTGCGGCCTGTTCGAGTGCGCGCACAACGGCCAGGACCTGGCCGCGGCCGGACGGATCCGGAGCGGAGCTGTGATAGGCGTCATTGCTGGTTCCGAAGCCCAGAACGGCGGCCCGCATTCTGGCGCCGCGTGCCCGGGCATGGTCGTGTCGTTCCAGGACCAGAAAGGCGGCGCCCTCGCCCAAGGAAAGGCCCACCGGTTTGGAGAAGGGAGCGCAAGGGCCATCGCTGGGTGCCTTCAGCCCGTCGAAACCAATCTGGGTGGAAAGATTGAAAGCATCGGCTCCGCCCACCAGCACGGCATCGCAAAGCCCAGCGCAAATCAGATCCATGCCGGTGCCAATGGCGGTCAGGCCAGAAGAACAGGCGGTGGTGACGGTGCCGGTGAACCCATGAATGCCGAACGTTCGGGCCAGGATGCGAACTGCGGATTCATATCCCAGGCGGAAAGCATGCTCTGGCGACCGGTCGGGGTTTCCGTCCAGCACGGCCTGATAGTGCTGTTCGAGCAGCGTGGTGGGTCCGGAACAGGTCCCGACCAGGACGGCCATGCGTCGGCCGAGGCGTGCCGGATCGATTTGGGCCTCACGGAGGGCTTCCGCGGCCGCGATCAGCGCCAGGTCAGTAAATCGATCGGGCCTTGGCCATCCTGCCGGAAGGAGGGGCTCGGAATCCAACGCCGCCGTTACCAAGCCGGCCATGACGTGGCTGGGTGGACGGTATCGAGGATCCAGTATCGGCCGGAGGCATCCATGTCCGGATGAAACCGCCTTGAACAGAGAGGCCGCATCCGGCCCGGCGCTGCAGATCGCACCGAGGCCGGTGATGACGATAGGGGGGGTCATGCCGGATCCCCGGCGCGGAGAACCAGGGCACTGTTCACGCCGATATCCGTGGAGCCCATCGCCAGAATGTTCCGCACCGGGCGAGCCATGGTTCGTTCATCGATCCAGGGTTCACCGGTGATCTGGGGCCACAGCGTTCCGTCCCGGCGCAGGGAAGAGAGTGCCGCGACGAGGCTTAGCAGGATAGACGCGCTTTCCGCGTAGCCGGTATGGAAAGTCGTCGTGATCAAGGGGATGCCGTTCAGATCCGGGCCCAACAGGGCGCGCAAGGCATCGAGGGTCTTGTGGTCCTGCGCATTGCCCTGGGGCGCCCACACCAACAGGTCCACTTCATCCGGGGCGAGGCCGGAGCGGGCCAGCGCCTGCCGGCCGCATACGCACAGGTTTCGGGGGTTGAGGCTGGGCCGTTCAAATTCGTCGGCGTCCGTGTTCATGGCATAGCCCAGCACTTCGGCGAGGGGGGTGGCGCCCCGCGCCCGGGCCTCGTCGAGGGGTTCCAGGGCCAGCATGGCGGCTCCCTCGCCCGGGACTTTTCTCAGGGCGTGGTCGGAGCGCAGCCGGTAGCGTTCGGCATCGGCGTCCGGCCACAGATAATCCATGTAGTCGTAGTTCCAGTACATCTGGTCGTAGACTTCGTCGGCGCCACCGGCGACCATGGCCTTGGCGCGACCCGCCACCAGCGTCCGATAGGCAAAGGCCACGGCCTGAATTCCGGCATGGGGGCCGGGCGCCAGCGTGATATTCGCCCCCTTGCAGCATAGGGCTTGGGCCACTCCGCCCGTGGAAGAGGAGGGGGCCACCTGCGGAAAGGCCACCGCACTGGCCTCGCCATGCGGTGTTGCGAATACGGAACGCATGTAGGTGGATTCAGGCGTGCCGTTGCACAGGCCAATCGCCACGCCCACGGTTTCCGCGTTGCGCGGCCCCACCCGCAATCCGGCTTCGTTCAGGGCCAGGCGGGCGGCGGAGGCCGCATAGCGGGTGATGCCGTTCATGTCCGAAAAATCGAGGCGGCGATCCACGTCGTCCGCACGGAAGGCCGGAACCAATCCGGCGCGTCCGGATGCGATGCCGGACAAGCCGAGGCGCTCGACCGATCCGATGCCGACCTGCCGGGCGCGCAAGGCGTCCACCAGGGCCGTGGCGGAAAGGCCGATGGAGCTGATGGCGCCCATGCCCGTTATGACCACCCGATGGGATGGGAGCGGTGGCGGCTTGGCCGGGAAATCCACCGTCGCGACCGCGATGGCCGCATTGTTGCCGCCGAAGGCGTAGTTGGCGGAAAGGAACGCCCGATAGGTGGCCGGGCGGGCCGTGTTGGGCACGTAGTCGAGGGGGCATCCGGGGCGGGGCTCGGTAAAGTTGAGCGTGGGCGGCAGGAAGCCGTCGTTCATGGCGAGCAGGTTGGCGGTGGCCTCCAGCATGCCGGTAATGCCCATGGTATGGCCGAAAAAAGACTTGAGCGAGACCACCGGGATCGTGGCTTTGCCGTCCAGAAAGCGCAGGATGCCGCGGCTTTCGGCGGCATCGTTGGCTTCCGTTCCGGTCCCGTGGGCGTTGATGCAGCCGATTTCCTCCAGGCCCAGGCCAGCGTCGTCGAGCGCGAGCCGCAGCGTCCGGGCGACTCCCTCGCCGCGCGGGTCGGGGGCGGTCGGATGGTAGGCGTCGGACGAGCTGGAGGCGCCCAGCACCCGGCCATGGCAGCGGCGGTCGGCAAGCAGGGCCTGGGCAAAATCTTCCAGCACCCAGAAGGCGGCGCCTTCGCCGATGTTGATGCCGGGGGGCACCGAGAAGGGCGCCATGCGGTTGGGGGACGTGGCCTTGAGGGCATCGAAGCCGGCCATGTTGGAAATGCACAGGGTATCGGCTCCGCCCACGAGTACGCGCGGAGCATCGCCCTGGCGGATGAGGTCGGCGGCGAGTCCGATGGCGGCGGTGCTCGTCGAGCAGGCGGTGGTGACCAGCCAGGTTTCGCCGTCGATGCCCAGCGCGTGGGCCATGGCCTTGGCGAAGCCGTAGTATTGGCTGCGCAAGTTGTCGAGCGCGGAGAACCGTCGATCCGACTGCCCGTGCAGCCAGCGGTATTCCTCCTCGGCGGAAAGCAATCCCCCGTTGCACGTGGCCAGGACCATGGCCATGGGCTCGGTGGCCCGCCCGTCGGGCGACAACAAGCCGGCATCGCGCAAGGCGGATCGTGCCGCCGAAAGGGCCCAGAGCAGATAGGGGTCTTCGTAGCGCGCGGCTTCTTCGGGGCTGACCAGCGGCGGGGGCGTGGAGATTTCGACCTGGCCGCCCAGCGTGGTGCGGAACGACGAGGCGTCAAAGCGCGTGATCGGGCGGAATCCGTGCCGTCCCGTTTTGAGGGCGTCGAGCATGGTTGCCGGGTCGTGGCCGATGGGGCTGATCACGCCCATGCCGACGATGGCGGCCTGGCCAGCCGCCCCCTGGCGGTCGAGGGGTTTGCCCACGACCTGGACGCCTTCCTTCCACGTGGATGGCTCCAGCCGGGCGACGTTGGATTGGGCGCGGTAGAAGCCCTTCCATACGCCGAGAAACTGCTCCAGCAACTGATCGGGGGTCATCTGTTCCGGCCGGAACACGACGTGCGCCCCGTTGTAATGGCTCCAAGTGTGGTCAATAATGCGTTGCTGGCGCTCCATGCGTCCCCAGTGAAGTCCGCCGGGGTAGGGGGTGAACAGGAAAAATTCGGCGGTATGGATGCCGGCTTCGGCCGACAGTTCCAGGATGCGGTCGCCGATGGAGGCATCGTCCCAGTCGCGGCCGACGGCGAACGAGGCGAAAAAGCGGATGCCCCGATCATCGAGGCTTCGCACCAGATCCTTGAGTAGGCGGCGTTCCGGAAGGCTGCCGGCGATCGCCGCCTTGGAGACGGGATCCACATTCATCGTGCAGTAAAAGTTGGCGACGCCGGCCTTCGCCATTAGATCGACCAGCCCGGGGTCGCGGTTCAGCGCCAGGGTGGAGGAGACGAAATAGCGCTTGCCGAGTCCCTGAAGCGCCTGCAGCAGTTCGTTGGCATAGGCGCGGATGCGGCGGTTTTCCAGAAAAAGGGTGTCATCGGCCAGATAGACGTTCTCGAAGCGCAGGTGGCGGATTTCATCGACCACCTGGGGGATGGGGCGGAACCGGATATGGCTGCCCATGTGGGCGGGAAGCGCGCACATGACGCAGGAAAAGGGGCATCCGCGCGTCAACTGGACCAAATCCTCGTCCCAGTCGTACTGGCTGCGGCTATAAAAGATGTCCCGGCGTGGCGGGCGCATTTGGGCCAGATCAAACCGGCAGCCTCCCTCGTACACGCGTTGCAGCGAGCCTGCCGCCGCATCGCTTAGAATGAGCGGCCACGTCGGTTCCCCCTCGCCCACGTTCACGGAATCCGCATGCTGCAGGCATTCTTCGACCCGGAAACTCGGGAACAACCCGCCCATGATGACCTTGTGGCCGTGGGCGCGATAGAGATCCGCGATTTCGAAGGCCCGAGTGGCCTGCGGGGTGAAGCAGTTGATGGCCACCAAATCCGTCGCATCCTCGGGCCGCAGCGGGTCGCCGCTGTTGTCGTCGACAAACTCGATTTCGACTTCGGGCGGCGTCAGCGATGCCAGGATCGGTATGCCCAGCGAGGGGGGGGTCGTGAAACTGCCGAGGAAATAGCTTGGCAGTTCGTCCTTCAGGCCCGGGTGGCTGTCCAGGAACTTGTTGAACTTGGGATAAACAAAGCGGACCTTCATGTCTCGGAGTCGGTTCGAATGTGGCGTACCATACGCACTCGGCCAGCCCCCTTCAACTAATTCCTTGTATTCGAGCCCCAAACGCGATAGGGGGTAGCCGCGTCGTGACCGAATGGATCCAGAACGTTCCCCGCGAAATGCCACCCGTCTTTCCAATCGATGCCGCGCAGTTAACACCCCATGCCCGGCCCATGCTGGCGGTCGATTCCGTGTTGTCCTCGGAGGCCGGTTCGGGACAGGTCGCCATGCGGGCCCAGGCGGACGCCTGGTACATGCGCGACGATCGGACCTGGGATGAGGTTGCCGGCATCGAATTGATTTCGCAGGCGGCCGCCGCCATCAGCGGCCTCACGCCTCCGGCCAACGCCTCCCGTCCGCCGGTCTGTTTTCTGGCGGAGGTCCGTCGCTACCAGGTGCATGGCGAGGTCCGGGCCGGCGATGAGTTGCGCATTTCCATCTGCAAGGCCGCCGAATTCGGTGGTTTTTTTGTTACAGAAGGAACGTTGCGCAGGGACGACACCGTCTTGGCAACGGCAGAACTGACGTTCTGGCGGGACGAGCGGGCCGGCGACGGCCCGGCGGAAGAGGATGGCCATGATTGAGTTGCGTTGGCGTTTGCTCCGACGTTTTGCCGCGGCGGGCCTGGTCGCGGCCAGCCTGGCGGTTGCGCGATCTTCGTTTGCAGCCGAGACGGATGCTTCCGCCGATTCGTTGCGGGCTGCTTTGGCGGCTTGGCAGGAAGGACTCCAGCAGGTGTCCACCATTTCCAGCGATTTCACCCAGGAAAAACGCCTGGCCCTTTTCCGAGATCCCCTGGCCATTCAGGGGCGCCTCTTTCTTTCGACCGATGGCCGCTTTGCCTGGGAAACCCACTCGCCCGTGCGCTACAAACTGGTTGTCGCGGATGGCCGAATCCGCCAATGGGACGAGGAGTCCGGCCGTGTCCAGACGATCTCCATGCGGGACAATCCGGCCGCCTCCACGATCCACTCGCAGATGTCGGTATGGTTTTCCGGTCGTTTCGAGGAATTGGCCGACACCTACAGCGTCGAACTGATCGCCGAGCAACCCGTCGTCTTCCGATTCAGGCCGATCCTGGGCACGCCGGCGGCGGATTACCTGCAGGCGGTCGAAGTTCAACTGCATCCGGATGGACACTATCTAAATCACGTTCGAATCTTCGAGCGTTCCGGCGACCAAACCTTCATCTCCTTCGTCCACACGGTGCTCAATCCTGACTTGCCGGACGCGACGTGGGACGTTCGGCGCATCGCGGAGGATCGCCCGGCGCCGGACGTTGTGGATCCCCCTTCGAGCGAATGAGACTTCTTCGTGTTTTAGAAGTGGCCATTGTCCTCCTGTTGGCTGTCGGGGGGGCATGGGTGCTGGTGGCCCGTCCGCTGGATGATCGGCTGGACGCCATGCTGCCGCAGGATCCCGTCCTCCTGCAATCCATGCAGGTTCTCGACGATGCGAAACTGTCCGGACGGGTCATTGTCCACGTCGTCGCGGCCGATCCCGCATTTCCGCACGCGGAGTTTGTGGCGGCCATGGACCGGCTGGCGGCGGAGTTGCCTTCGCCCCACGTTTCACGGATCGTCACGCCGGCAGAGACCATGCCGACCCCCGAGGAAATGCGGGAACTGGTGAAATACGCCCCCCAGCTTCTGGGGCCGGACACCTATTCCGCCCTGGAAGAACGGATCGGAGAGGCGGGAATCGATCAGTCGCTTGCGGCCATCCGAAGAATGATGATGAGTCCCCACTCGATTCCCATGACGGAATGGATTCGCCAGGATCCGCTCGGCGTGCGGGCAACGGCCCTGCAACCCCTTGAAACGCTGGGCAAGGCCACGGGCTTCCGCCTGTCCGTTGTGGATGGCCATTTCTTCGCCGACGACCAACGCGCCGCCATGCTGATTTTGGAGACACCGGTGCGTGTGACCGATCACGCCGGCTCGGTTCGCCTGATGGATCACATCCGGGCCTGCCTCGATCGATTGCCCGCCGGGTTGACCGGATCCATCATCGCGGCGCACCGGCACACGCTGAGCAACCAACGCATCCTGCGGCGCGACATCGGGTGGACCGGGATCCTGGCCACCCTGTTTTTTGGCGGCCTGCTGTGGATTCACTATCGCGATCTCCGGTCCGCGATCATCTTTGCCATTCCCCTGCTCGGCATTTTGATGGGGCTGGGGGTGGTCGGGTTGACCGGGATGCGCTTGGCCGCCGTCGTTCTGGGCATGGGCAGCGTGCTTGTGGGCATTTCGATCGACTATGGCATTCATGTTTTTGTGGCCCTGAAGCATCCGGAAGCGGATCGGTCGCGGGAAGAGGCGATCCGCCTGATCCGGCCGACGCTGTGGCTCAGCGCCCTGACCACGCTCGTTCCGGTTCTGGTGCTTAGCTTTTCCGCCATCCCCGGCTATCGGCAGCTTGGCCTGCTGGCCGGTTCGTCCCTTTTCTTTTCCCTTCTGCTGGCGATGCGCGTCCTGCCCGCCTTTTTCCCGCAGGACCTGAAGGCCGCGCCCGTCCGTCCGGTTCCCGCATCCCGCGCCCGTGCTCATTCGCCCAAGCGGACCCTGGCGATCTATGGGGGCTGCCTCTTGATGGCCATCGCCGCGGCCGCGGGCATTCGCGTGGACTTTGATCTGGCCCGGCTCAACGGCGCCGAGGCGGACGTGCTGCGCGATGAAGAAGCTTTTTTCGACCGCTGGGGTGCCGGGCCGGTTGGCATGGGCATCGTGGCGACATGGGATGAGGATCCTGAAATCGCCCGGCAGTCCAACGACGCCATCTACCGGCAGGTTTCCGCCATGGACGACCTGTCCGGCGCCCTGGTCAGTCTCTCGCCGGCGATCCCCTCCGAGAAAACCCGCCGGGCCAACGCCGCCCTCTGGACCGGGTTCTGGGAGCGGCACGGCGACGCCGTCCGGGAAAAGCTGGACCGCCTCGCCCCGGAGCACGGCTATGCCGAACGGGCGTTTGATCCCTTCTTCGAGACCCTGTTCGACGGGCTCGATCCGGCGCACTTCCCGGCAACCAACCGCCTCCTGGCTACGCTGGCGCAGCCGTTCGCCCATGCGGCCGAAGACCGCTACGTCCTCCTCTCGTTCTATCCCGACCGCCCGGCCGCCAACCAGTCGCTGGAGACTCTTCACGACCTGCCCGCCGCCCATGCCCTCGTCTCGCGGCGCGGACTCCAAGGAGCCTTCTCTGCCGCCGTGCTTCGCGACCTGGTTCGCCAATTGTCCGTGGCGCTGGTTCTGGTCGCCATTCTCATTGCCGCCCTGGTTCGACGGCCCGTATCGATTGTCCTGGTCGCCATGCCACCGTTGGCCGGCGTGATCGGCATGCTGGCCGGCTTGCGCCTGGCCGGGCAACCCTTGACGCCCGTGACCCTCCTGGCCGGGTTTCTCGTGGCGGGCATTTGCTTCGATTACGGCCTCTTCATGCTGGAGGCGTGGCGACGCCGCGCACGCGACGAAATCGGGCGCGGAGTCCATCTGGCCTGGCTCACGACGGCCGGCGGCGCCTCGCTATTGCTGGTCGCCCGGCATCCGGTGCTTTTCTCGACCGGCCTGGCGTTGGCGCTGGGCATCACGTGCGGATACCTTGCCGCACGCTGGGGACTTCCGTCGGCGGCGCAACTGTTGCGCATTCCGTCGACAAGGGCAGGGGAATCGGCATGAAGGTTCTGCGCCAGGCGTTTGGTCGGGCGGCGTTCGCCGCGCTGTTGGCCGGCGGGGTGGCATCTGGCTGCGTCAGCCCGCGCCCGACCGCCAAGCCGGTTGCGCCTCCCTCCGGATATCAGGGTGCGGCCTTGGCCGCTCGCCACGGGTTCCATGCCGTATACGAAGGTGAACTGCGGATCTGGTTCCACTCGTTCCGGGCCATCTGGTACATCGCCGCCGCTCCGGACTCCGACCGGTTGGCCGTGGCCGTTCTCAGTCCGACGGGTGTCAAAATCATGCAGATGCATGGCGATTCCTCCGGCCGCGAGTGCGAGGTGTCCCTCTCCGTCGCCGCGCGGCTGCGACCCTATGGCGAGGCCTTGTGGGACGGGCTCTGGTGGAGCCTGGCGGCTGGCGATCCCGCTGCCGGCGTGCCATGGGTGCTTCGTCGCAACCGGATGATTGGCTCCGCCGCGATGGGTCCCGTCCAGGCGCGGGTTCAGGCCGAGGCGAACAGCGGCACGCTGGAGCGAATCGATTTGCGCCGGAAGGGACGCCGATGGGTCTCCATCCGCCTGGCCGATTTTCGCGAAGACGCAGGCCGCGCCTATCCCGCCTGGATTCGCGTGGACAGCGTCCGCCCCCGCAGCCGGCTGGTGCTGACCCTGAAAAGCATGGCGTGGACGTCCGTCCCGGAAGGCGAGCCCCATGACGCCGGACCCTAGGCGGATTCTGCTGATCCATCCCGTGGGCGGGAATCGGCAGGCGGCCGCCTCGGACATTGTCCGCAGGGCCAACATGATGCCCCCGCTCGGATTGGCCTCCCTGGCCGCCTGGCTGGAGCGCGAGGGCCTGCATGCGGACATCCTCGACCTCAACGCCGATCCCGCCGCCGAAGCCGGCCTGGAAGAACGGGTGCGGGTCGACGCGCCCGGCTTCGTCGGCTTCAGTTGCACGACGTCCGCTTTTCTCAACGCCGCTGAATTGGCGAGGCGCATCAAGGCCTGGGTTCCCGGCACGGTCACCGTGGTCGGTGGTCCCCATGTATCGGCGCTGCGCGAAGAAGCCCTGGCCCGCTTTCCGCAGTTCGATTACGGCGTCTGGGGCGAAGGCGAGGAAACGTTGTGCGCGCTGATGCGGGGCGATCGGACGGACCGCGCCGGCTTGATCTACCGCGAGGGAGAAACGGTCCAGTGCGGCGGGCGCAGGAAATCCGGTCTTGAACTCGATCGCCTTCCGTTCCCGGCCTACGAAAAACTGGCTGGCTATCCGAACCGCTACACCCTGCCGATTTTCAACTATCCCACCGTGCCCAATGCCAGCTTCATCACCAGCCGCGGCTGCCCCTGCGCCTGCAGCTACTGCGACCGGTCCGTTTTCGGCTCCGACTTCCGCCGCAACTCGGCCGACTATGTCTACCGCCATATGCAGCACCTCCGGGATCGCTTCGGCATCCGGCACCTGAATATCTACGACGACCAGTTCACCCTCGACCGCGCCCGCGTGCTCGAGCTCGCGCAACGCCTGGCCGACGAACCTCTCGGCATGACCTTCAACTGCGCCGCGCGCCCCGATCGGCTGGATGCGGAGATGCTGGCCGCGCTCAAGCGCGCCGGATGCTGGATGATCAGCCTCGGCATCGAAACCGGCGACCCCGACCTCCTGGCCCGCCACCGCAATCGCGGGGATCTGGCGAAAATGCGCGAAATGATTCGCGCCATCAAACGGGCCGGCATCCGGGTCAAGGGGTTGGTCATGCTCGGATTGCCCGGCGAAACGGAAGACACCGTCCGCCGCAGCATGCGCTATGTCCATGGGCTGCCCATCGACGACCTGAACGTCGCCAAGTTCACTCCGTTTCCGGGCACGCCCCTCTATCGCGACATTCGCCGATATGGCACGTTCGAGGAGGATTGGGACCGCATGGACTGCATGCACTTCCTGTTCATCCCCGACGGATTCACCCACGAGCGCCTGCAAGAACTCTTCACCCTTTTCTACAAGCGCCACGTGATGCGGCCCCGCACCCAATGGGGCTACTTCTCCATGCTGTGGAAATCCCCCGACAGTTGGCGTCGGTTCCGCACCGACGCCCGCGCCTTCATCACCTTCGCCTTCAACAACCGCCGCTGGCAGAAGCCTTGACTCCCCCACCGGGATTCAACTATCGCGCTCTCGTGGAAGCGCTCCTTCACGGTTGGGTTTAGCGGGCGTGCGTCCGTGCCGCCGCGATGGCGATTCCGGGTCAGAGGTTCCAAGGAGACAACAATGAACGATCCAAACCGCTGGATGGCCATGGCACTCATGTTGGCGATCGCCAGTTTTGCCCATCCCCAGTTCTCGGTAGCCGCGTCCGCGACTTCGGACGCGGATGAGATTGTAACCTGGGGCGAGCCGTCGCCTCGGGCCGCCCGAGCGCCGAGCGCCAGCCGGTCCTACTCTCAGGCCCAGCCAGCCGAGCCCAGAAGCATCGGCCGCCGGCCCAACAGCTTCCGATTCCCGGTGGGCCTGTCGTTCATCAGCGGCATGATCGATTTGCAAGATTATGCCGAAGAAAGGACCAACCTGGACGTGTTTGGCGTTCCGATTGGCCTGGGGTTTGCCCCCTACTACCAGTTTGCCCATGGCTCCCGGATCGGAATCGACCTCGGCCCCGCGCAAATCGTCCTGATCGATTCGAGTGTCGAATACTGGGGGGTGCCGCTGGCCGTGACGTATGGCTTTGCCTTCATGCCCCGTTCCTCCTTCTCCCCGTATGCCCGCATCGGATTCAAGTACCCCATCGCGGGTGGAGACTGGGTCGAAAGCAGTTCCCCCGGACTGTTCGGCGCCGTCGGCCTTGAATTCTTGCGCACCCGCATCGTCGGCATCAACTTCGAAGTGGGCTACGACGGATCCGAGGTCGAAATGGAAACCCGGGAAACCATTCGGCCGGGCCAGGTCCTGGTGAGCATTCGGGCGATCTTCTAGATCACGTGCCGCCGCGGTGAAGGGCCTTCGCATGGCCCTTCACGCGGTGATTCTTGTGCCGGCCATCCGGCGGGGACGCCGGTCGGCGCGGGTTAGGAGGGGGCGCGATGGTCGAGGATGTATTGGGCGAGGGTGTTGATGGAGCGAAAGACTTCGCGGCTTTGATGGGCGGTCTTGACTTCGACGCCGAAGTGGCGTTGGAGCATGACGACGATTTCCACGGCATCGAGGGAGTCCAGGCCCAGCCCCTCGCCGAACAGTTCGCCGTCGTCTTCGATGTCGGACGGGTCCAGATCCTCCAGCGAGAGTTGTTCCACCAGTAGCCTTTTCAGCTTGGTCTTGATTTCTTCCAGTTCGGCGTTCGTATCGTTCGGATCCATTCGCGTGCTCCCTGAAGCCGGCGGCGCCGGCGGGATGTGCCTGTGCCTCGCCGCCGCCATCGTCCGGCGTTTCTATCGCATTGGCCGGGCCGTGGCAATTCTATTGTGGGTTCTATGGTGGGTTCTATGGGTGACCGAAGAGCGGAAACCTTGGCAAATGATCTGACGATTGGTTTAATCGAGACCAACCAAGAGGAGGATCCCATGAGAACACGACGGTGGCGTTGGACGGCGGGGATGGTGCTGGGGGCATGCGGGACAGCCTGGGCGTGCACGACGCTGATCGTGACGCCGGGGGCGTCGGAGAGCGGGGCGATGTTCGTGGCGCACTCGGACGACGGGCATTTGGCGGATGCGCGGCTGATACGGGTGCCGGCGGCAGACCATGCGCCGGGGAGCCAGCGCCCGGTCTTCTATGACGCGGTCTCGATCGGCGAGCTCGAGGCGTATGCCAGCTTTGCCTACCGGCGCTACACGGGGAGCGCGCGGGGGCCGGACTATGAAATGCCCGGCAAGCCGCAGACGGAGCCCATCGGCTACATCCCGCAGGTGGCGCAGACTTATGCGTATTTCGACGGCAACTACGGGATTATGAACGAGCACCAGCTCATGTTCGGGGAGTGTACCAACGGGAGCAAGACGGACGGGGCGCAACCGGGGCCGGACCGCCTGTTCTACAGCGCGGAGCTGGCGCGGGTGGCGCTGGAACGGTGCACGACGGCCCAGGAGGCGGTGGAGCTGATCGGACACCTGATCGACACCTACGGCTTCTACGGGACGGGCGAGACCCTGCCGGTGGCGGATCCGAATGAGGCGTGGGTGATCGAGATGGCGCCGGGCCCGGAGGGGGTGCCGGGGCTGTGGGCGGCACAGAAGGTGCCGGACGGAGAGGTCTTCGTCGCCGCGAATCAATTCAGGATCCGCGAGATCGATCCGGAGAATCCGGAGCAGAAGATCGGAAAACACGTCTACGAAACCGCCAAGGCGCAGGGCTGGTGGACGCAAGAGGACGGTCCGCTCGACTGGCTGCGGACGGTCAGCCTGGGCGAATACAACCACCCGTATTATTCCTTGCGGCGGGTGTGGCGGCTGATGGACAAGCTGGCGCCGTCGCGGGGCTTCAGCCCCTGGGTGGAGGACGGCTATACCCTCGCTTATCCGTTTTCGATCCGGCCCGACGAGAAGCTGACGCGGCAGGACGTGATGGAGCTGTACCGCGACCATTACGAGGGCACCGAGTTCGATCTGACGAAGGGGGTGGCGGCGGGGCCGTTCGGCTGTCCGTACCGGTATTTGGGCGATTACGACGCGGGCGGGGACGCGGCCGACCCCACGGTGAAACGCGAGGGGGCGTGGGAGCGCGCCCTGTCGGTCTACTATTGCAGCTATGTGTTTGTGTGCGAGGGCCGGTCCTGGCTGCCGGACCCGATCGGCGGCATTCTCTGGTTTGGCAACGGCAAGCCGGCGGAGACGTGTTTTACGCCGTTCTATGCGGGGATTACGGAGGTGGCGGATCCCTATCGGACCTGCGACGTGCGGATGTACACGCGCGACTCGGCGTTCTGGGCATTCAATTTCGTGGAGAACTGGGCGGCGCTGAACTACCAGCGGATCCATGCGGACATCGTCGCCAGGCGCGAGACGCTGGAGAAGGCGGCCTTCGAGGCGGTGGCGTATGCCGACGCCAATGCCATGGAACAGTTCGAGGCGGATCCCGCGCAGGCCCGGGCCTGGTTGACGGAATTCAGCCGGAACCAGGCCAACAGCACCTTTTTGGCTTGGCAGCAATTGGGCGACCGGCTGATCGCGGAATACGCCGACGGGGCGGTCAACCATCCCAACCGGCTCAACCAGAAGCTGGGCTATCCGCGCGAATGGCGGATGCAGACGAGCTGGCCGAACGGTCCGACGCGCTACGAGCGGCCGGACTGAACCCCGCACGTTTCCCTTTCGTGGTGCCTCCTTGGGGCGACAAGCCGTATGATGCATCCAACGCCGGACGCAGAATCGGCACGAAACGAGGCGGGGTCAAGTGGGCAAGCGCCGCAGGGAAAACGCGTGGCGGGCGTTGAATAGAAGACGGCCTCGGCGGCGGCGCGGGCGCCGGCGGCAAAGCACGGATAGTCGCGGAGGTTGCTGTGCAGGAAGAGGTCGTTGGCGTCAGGGGGGCGTAGCGTCCGTAGGGAGGGACAATGCCGTGGTGGTTGTATTGTGGGCGCCGCCCGCCCCCGTCTCCGTAGGCTCTCCGCCGATCCGTCCCGCCTACCAAAAGGATAGGCCCAGGAAGGCGGCGACGGAGTTGAGCGGAACATTGGGATTGGCGAGTCCGAGATTTGAAATGTGGACGTAGCGCAGGTCGGCCGTCAGCACGGTGTTCCAGGGGCCGGGGAAGCGGTAGCCCAGTCCGGCCTGGTAGTTGCCGGGGGTTCTGGAGCCGACGCCTTCAATATCCGCGAAAACATATCGCGGTCCGCCGCCCAGAATGACGTAGGGGCTTCCGCGAGCCGTTCCGCTGAAGACCCACGCAAAGAGAAAGTTGATCCCCAGCATTCCCAGCTCGTATTCATCCCGGTCGTTTCGGTTGGAGAGAATGAAGGTGGCGGGAAGTTCGAGCCACAGCTCATGGCTGCCCTCATACCACCCTTTGCCCATGCGGGGGTGAAGCACATGCCGATAGCGGTAGGCCAGGTCCAGGGTGCCGACCCGTTCGGTGGTGTCGCCGAACCCTGGAATGGATTGACCGTAGCCCAGCAGCACCGAGTTCCGCGGATCGGAGGCGCGGGCGGGACCGGCCAGGAAGAGGGCAAGAAGCAGGAGCGCCCACCCGAGCGACCTCCATTCAGGAAACCGTTTCATCGGGCGCGCCTTTCTCGGGCGTTTCGGATGCCCACAGGTCTTGGAATGCGAAGAACTGCAGGGGATGTTGGCGCAGGAAGGCTTCGAGGGTTTCCACGTATTGTCGCACGAAGGGGGCCCAGAGATCCTGTTTGGAGCCTGTTTTGCCTTTGTTCGGGTGGAAGACGGCGGGGACTTCGATGACATAGCCGTTGCGGGACGTCTTGGCGGAAAACAGGACGGCGATGGGCACGTCGGCCATGGCGGCGATTTTGAAGGCGCTATACGGGAAGCGGGCCGGTTCGCCGAGAAAATCGACGGTGACGGCGTCGAAGTCATAGGGCCGGTCGCCCATGAGGCTCACGAGGTGTCCTGCGCGCAGGGCGTTCATGACGTCGACGACCCCTCCGAACGGTTCGTCGATGGAGATGATCCGGACGGCGCCGGCCGTCTTCTCCAGTTGGAAGGCCTTGCGGACGGCTTCATTGTCTTCGGGCCGCATCAGCAGGTGGATGGGCTTCTCGAGCTTGTCCAGTGCGGTCATGGCGATTTGCCAGTTGCCGACATGGGAGGTCAGGAGAATCATGCCGCGCGGGCCGGCGACGAGTCGCTCGAATTCCTCGCGGCCATCGAAGCGAAATGAGAAGTGAAAGCGGCCGCTGAGCATGGCGTTGCGGTCGACGAGGCTGCGGCCCTGGTGGACAAAGAGGAGGTAGGCGAGCCATCGCCGCCGGAAGGGGCCCGCGGCCGGAAACATGCGCCGCGTGTACGCCATGGCGGCGCGCGCGGTTTTCCGGTCGATCAGAAAATAGTACAGGCAGACGAAGTACAGGAAGGCATAGGCGGCGGACAGGCCGCCGACCCGCGTCAGGATCACGAAAAACAGGATCCCGGCGGGGTTGCCCCGTTTTCGGGCTTTAATTCTGGATGGTGCGGGGGATGGGGTCACGATGGCGGATGTTTCTGGTGGAGAGCCGGGCCAACAAATAAACAACGGAACCGGCCGCCAGGGCCAGCACCGGCGCCAGCACGATGGAGCCGATCAGCCAGTAGAGGAGATAGTGGGGCACTTCGGCGATGGCGCCCCGTGCGCTTTGGGGCAATGCGAGCCAGGCGCCATGCCGAAGATAAGATCCGAGCAGGATGCAGGCCAGCGGCGAGAAGGGGGGGGCGTAGAGGTGCTGGATATTGAGCGCCATGACCAGGTTGAGGCGAAACCGGACGGCGAAGTAGAGAATGGCGGCGGTGTGCGCGCCGACCAGTGGAAGAACGGCGAGAAAGGTGCCCAGCGCCGCGGCGAGCCCCAGTTCCGCCGGGGAGGAGCTGTCCTTGAGCAGGCGTCGCAGGGTCTGGAGGGGATGCGCCAGCAGGTCGCTTTGCGCCAGGGTGCCTGGCGGACGGGGGACGAGGCGTCGATGGGGCCATGGCCAGAGGCGGCGCATGCACAGCCGGGCGTGGACCCAGGCGATGCGCACATTGTCTCGCCAGGGACGGAAGCTGCTGACGACGTCGCGCTGGCGTTCGGGGTACCACACGCGCACGGGGACATCCACCAGGGCTAGCCCATGCCAGGCGGCCCGGGTCAGGATTTCCGCCTCGAATTCGTACCGGTCGCCGCGCAGTCGCATGCGGGCGAGATCGCGCAGCGGATAGGCGCGAAACCCGCTCTGGGAATCCGAAACGGAAACGCCCGATTCGAGACGAATCCACAGATTGGAGAAGCGCCGTCCGAAACGACTGCTTCGGGGAACGGTCGGCCCGGAAAAGTCGCGTGCGCCGACAAGAATGGCATGCGGATGGCGGGGAATGGCATCGAGAAATGCCGGAAGGTCGTCGGGATGGTGCTGGCCATCGGCATCCAGGGTGATCATCCACTCGGCGCCCAGTTTCAGGAGATGGGCGATCGCGGAACGCAGGGCGAAGCCCTTGCCCCGATTCACCGGATGAGCAAGCACGTGGACACGGGTTCCGGCGAAGAGCTGCGTAACGTCGACATCCGTGCTGCCGTCGTCGACAACCAGCACATTCTCGAGGTGGTCCAGGCATTGCAGGGCCAAACCTCGAACGGTGGCCCCGTTATTGTAGACGGGCAACACCGCCCAGACGCCGGCGGGATGGAGCGGCGCACTATTCACGGCTGAGCAGCCGATAGCTTTCGTCCAGAGGCAGTCCCAGCCGGCAGAGAATCTGCAGCTTGTCGTCCAGCTTGTCCGGCGGGAACACGCAGTGCGGCTTGTCGGCGAACGCCTCAACCAGCCGCTGATGCATCCGTTGCCGATCGATCCGCGGCGACAGATAATACGCGGGTTCGAGGAGATCTTCATCGCCGGACCACGCGCCTTCTTCGAGGGCACGCCTCATGAGCGGCGTATGGGGGATGAGGCGGATGCCCAAAAAGAAGAAGTTGACGGTCTGGCGGAGGCCCAGGACGTTTTGGATCCCCTCCTCGAGGGTTTCAGGCGTTTCGCCGGGGCCGCCCGCCATGAAAAAATGCGCCGTGGCGATGTCGTGCTTCCGAAAGAGTTCGTTGGTCGCGACGACTTCGCGAAAGCGGAATCCCTTGTTCAGGGCGGCCAGGGTGGCGTCGGACATGGCGTCGGCGCCGAGTTCCGCCGAACGCAATCCGGTCTTCTTCATCCGGGCGACGATATCGTCATCCAGTTCCGGACTGGGGGCGAAAAAGGCGGTCCAGGGAATGCAGATGCCGCGGCGGTCCATTTCATGAACCAAGGCGCGATACGTTCCGCGGGAGTCGTTGAACAGCGAATCCACAAAAAAGAAGCCGTCCTTGGTTTCCCCGGAGAGCAGGGACTCCATCTCGTCGACCACCTCCGCCGCGGGGCGGGACCGGATTTGCGGTCCCTCCAGGACCGGATAGGTGCAATAGGCGCACATCCGGGTGCAGCCGCGCTTGGTTTGAATGGGAATCAGCCGGCTTTTCCGAAGGTAGAAGGACAGGAGGTCGGGGTCATAGTCCGCGCCGCCGATCTCCGCACCGGGCATCGCCGGCGCCGTCCGGATCACCCGCTCGGGAGGCGTTTCGCCGCGTGCAAGGCGTTGAAGCAGGCGGTCAAACGCTTCTTCGCCTTCCCCCTGGATGCCGTAGTCGGCATGAACATACGCCAGGATTTGTTCCGGCATCAGGGAGAACCCGCATCCGCCCACGACGACCGGAACGGGGTCGACCGCCCGGATCGTGGACACGATGGCGCGCACGCCATCCAGGTAGCGCTGTTCATGAACGAGGTTCACGTTGTCGATGTTTCGAATGGAGATGCCGACGGCCTCCGGGCGAAAGTCCTTCAGCCGTTCCGTGAGCCGATCGAGCGAGCATTCCTGCTGCAGGAAGTCGAAGAGGGAAACGACGTGCCCCTTGCGGCGCAACGCTCGGGCCACGATCGAGAGCCCGAGCGGATAGACGGGATAGGGCGATTCGGCGGTGTTGCCGGAAACCAGAAGAACCTTCATTCGCCGGGACCCTTGGCGGCTCCGGTCCACGCGCGTTCGCGCCGGACGCGGTGGGATCGAAAGGTCCCGTCGGCCATTTCCTTTTCGATGACCCGCTTGTAGAGCTGTCCCATTCGGACTTCCTTGCCGCCGGGTCCGTAGAAGGTTTCCCAGGCGTAACGGTGCATGCGGTCCAGGGCGTCCACGCTCATGCGGGCGGGCTGGAAGACCGTCTCGGCCCCGGTGTAGCGGATCCAGTCATCGTGGAGAATCCGTCCCTGGCGTTCGAGGTCCGCGCGAACCGGCGTGTGGGGGAAGGGGGTCATGATGGTGAATTCGGCCAGATCCAGATCCATGTCGACCAGAAACTCGACCAGCCGCTTGATGGCGTCCTCATCCTGGTCATCCGTGCCCAGAATGACGGTGCCTTCCACGCCGATGCCGCGATCCTTGAGGTGTTTCACCCGGTCCCGAATGACATCCGCCGTGTTGAAGATCGCCTGGTAGACATACCAGCCGCCGGCTTTGGCGGCCAGATCCAGAATCTCGGGATTGTCCTTGAGCGGGTGGGAAATCCACTTTTTCTTCAAGGGCGCAATGGCCCGCAGCAGCCCCTTGAGCCATTCGTCGTCGTTGGCCATCGAGTTGTCCACGAAGAAAATCCGGTTGTTGTCGATGCCTTCCAATTCGGCCACGACGTCGTCGTAGGGGCGCGGACGGAACTGGCATCCGCCTAGATACGGCGTGCAGCAGGGGAAACAGTCGAAGCGGCATCCGCGCGAGGCGTGCACCAGGTCGACCATTTGCACGCCGCGGTAGTTGTAGAGATCCCGGCTCAGGATGTCGCGCCGGGCGGGCTGGATCAGGCGGGTGTCCGGGAATTGGTTCCGATAGTCGTAGACGGGTTTCAACGCGCCGTTGGCGAAGTCCTCGAGCAGCGCCTCCATGCGCCCTTCGGTTTCGCCGAGAAACACGGAGTCGGCGTGGGGCCGGGTTTGCGCCTCATGCAGTTGAGTGCCAATGCCGCCGAAGACGACCGTTTTGCCACGCGCACGATACTCGTCGGCCACCTCCCAGGCCCGGGGCATCTGGCAGGTCAGCATGCAGGAGACAAACACCAGATCCGCGGAGGTGTCGAAGTCGATCGGCTGCACGTGTTCGTCGCGAAAGGAAATCTCCACGTGGTCGGGGAGCGTCGCGGCAAACACCACCGGTCCGTGCGGGGGGAGATGGAACTCCGGCTGATGTTCCATCTTGGGCCACTTGGGATAGACCAGTTCAACGTTCAGCATGATCCGCTCGCAGTCGTTTTCTCAGGGCGTCCGGTGTTACCAGGCACAATTCACCGGTATCCATTTTCACCGCCACCTGCGTGGTCTGTGCCTTGGTCAGGCGCTTTCCCGTGTCCGCGTCGTAGATGACATAGCGAATGAGAATGCGGTTCTCCCATTCCGCCAGTTCGGCGACCACCCGGATGCGGTGCTGGAACCGGATCGGTTGAATATACTTCACCCAGGCTTCGCTGACGGGATACATGTACCCGGATGCTTTCATTTCGAGATAGCCGTATCCGATTGTATCCATCAGCATGCGCCGCGCCTCTTCAAAATAGCGGAAGTAGTTTCCGTGGTAGATGATTCCGAGGGGATCCGCGTCCTGAAAGGAGGTCAGGAGGGTGAGTTCCGCCGAGAGCCGGGTCATTCGTACAACTCCCAGTGCGGCTGGCGGATCTGGTGGATGATCTGGCGCAGATCCTCCTCCAGGGGGCGATCCTCCTCGAGGAGCGCAACGGAGCCGGAGAGATCGTCCACCATCTGTCGGAGGGATTCGGCCAGGTGCGACTCGTTCAATTCGCCGGAGCGCCGCCGCAGCCGGAGCGCCTGCGCAGCGGCCAGCAGGCAGGCGGCCGCCACCTGTTCCGACAGCTCCAGCACGCGCAGGGCGTCGCGAGCGGCGATCGTCCCCATGCTGACCTTGTCCTGGTTGTGGCATTCGGTGGAGCGGGAAAACACGCTGGCGGGCATGGTCAGTTTCAGCGCTTCGGCCGTCCAGGCCGATACGCCGATCTGTACGGCTTTGAATCCGTGGTTGACGGGCGCTCGCTCCTCCGCCGATCCGGACAAATTGGCCGGCAATCCGTTGTTAAAGCGAATATCCACCAATTGAGCCAACTGGCGGTCGAGCAGATCCGCGACATTGGCGACGGCCGTTTTCAAGGAATCCATGGCCATGGCGATGTGTCCGCCATAGAAATGGCCGCCGTGCAGGACGCGCTCGTGTTCCCCATCCACCAGCGGATTGTCGTTGGCGCTGTTCAATTCGTTTTCGATAAAGTCGCGCAACCAGGGCAGGCTGTCCTGAAGGACGCCAATCACGTGCGGGGCACAGCGCAGCGAGTAGCGGTCCTGCAGGCGGCTGCTGTTGCGCGGCGGCTGCTCGCTTTTCAGGTCGGCGCGCATCCAGGCGGCGATCTGCTGTTGGCCGGGATGCGGTTTCAGCGCGAACATCGCCTCGTCGAAGTGATAGTCGTTGCCGTGCAGGGCGGCGGACACCATAGCCGAGATCCGGGTGGCGAGCCGGGACAGATAGGCGGATCGGGAGAAGGCCAGGCAGGCCAGGGCCGTCATCACCGAGGTCCCGTTCATCAGGGCCAGGCCTTCTTTGGGCTTGAGCACGATCGGCGCCAGGCCGAGTTCGGAATAGACGTTCGCCATCGGCTGGAGGGTGCCCCGGTAGTACACCTCCCGTTCGCCCACCAGCGCGGCGGCCACGTAGGAGAGCGGCGTGAGGTCGCCGCTGGCGCCAACGGAGCCCTCCTGCGGGACGCGCGGCAGGATGTCGAGCTGCAGGAATTCGACCAGGCGCTCCAGCAGAATGCGGCGGACGCCCGAATAGCCAAGGGCGAGCGAGCAGAGGCGGGTGGCCAGGACGGCGCGGACTTGGGCGGGCTCCAGGTCGGCGCCGAGCCCGCAGCCGTGAAACCGGGTTAAATGCAGCGGCAATTCGTTGACCAAATGCCGGGGAATGGCGACCGTGCAGGAATCCCCGTACCCGGTGGTCACGCCATAAATCACACCCTCCTCGCGCAGCAATCGGTCCAGAAACGCCACGCCCGAATCGATTCGACGACGAAAGGCCGGGTCGTCGCTCAAGGCCACCGGGGCGCCGTTGGCCACCGCCACAACATCTTCGATGGAGAGGCGTTCCGAGCCGAACATCACGGTTGGAAGATCCCGTGTATTCATCGCCGTTTGTCCAGCGTTCGCCCGGGGCGGCCTTCGGCCATTCCCGTGTGCGCCGGCAGGAGAGTGCTGGCCAGCGGTGATTCGCGCGGGGGGCCGAACAGCGACTGCAACTCGACGCGGATGCGTTTTCCCTGGGCATTGACCGGCAAATCGGCAACCTCGCGATATCGCCGCGGAATCGCGGCGGGCTCAAGCCAGCGGCGCAATTCACGGCGAATTTGCAGCCGGAAGCGGCCGGGGCCATGCTGATCGCGAACGGCTTGTCCTTCCGGGGTCAAGACCAGCACCGCACCCAGCACCGTTTTGTCGATGGGCCCCAACGGAAGCACGGTGGCTTCACGGACCCAGTCCAACTGGCCCAAGCGCTTTTCCACCTCGGTCAACGATACGCGTTTTTCCGCAACTTTTACAATCTGGTCGATCCGTCCCAGCCACACAAAGCGCTGGTCGTCCAGCCGGCGCACGGCATCGCCGGTTGAAACCCACCCGGAGGGCGTCACATAAGGCGAGTGAACGAACAACGCGTGATCGGTTCCGACCTTGGCGCGGACTCCGGGGAACAGGGTCCAGGGCGCATCGGGCGCGGTGTGGTTGCGCCATCCGATGCCCCCGGTTTCCGTACTGCCGAAAATTTCATTCGGCTGGCAACCCAGATACTGTTGGCTGTCCGCCGCCGCCTCCGGGGACAAGGCGCCTCCGGAGGAAAAGATGGCCCGATAGGGGGTCGGGGCGCGCCTCGCCACTCGATTCAAGGTGGCGGGGCTGGCGACCAGCACGGCCTCTTGGCTCGCCTCGGCGAGAACCTGCTCGGGGAACAGCAGGGGGTGGCGAACGAAAGGGCGACCGGTGCACAGCGGCCAAAGGACGCGAAAAAGAAGCCCGTAAATGTGCTGATGGGAGACCGTGCTGACCACCCGGGCGTCGTGGACCAGGTGACCCCAGGTCGTCTCGAGCGCAGCGACCTCCGTCAGCAAGTTGGCCAGGCTCTTGCGAACGGGCTTGGGCTGGCCCGTGGATCCTGACGTCAGCAGGGTCACCCACGGAGATTCAACGTCCGGGATATCCAGGGTCTCGACCGATTCCGTACCGCCGGGAAGCGGTAGGGGCACGGTAACATCAAAACCGGGGGGGGGGGAGCCATCGACCAGGCAGCCCCGTTGAGCGGTTGCCAGGGAAGCGACCGCCTCCGGCCGGGAATTGCCCGGCAGCAGGATGGACCGATGGGCGGACAGCGCGGCGCAGAACGCCACGGCGAAATGGTAGCTGTCTTCGCAGTTCAAGACCCATTCCGACGGCGCCAGGGATCGAATCGTATCGCGCAGGGTGGCCACTTCCCCGCAAAAGGTCCCCCATGTCACGGTGCCGCCGGGCCCCAGGGCGACGGGCGCGACCGGTGGACGGGGGCGACAAAGAAGGGGGACAAGGGGAGATGGACTCATGCGACGACCAGCCCTGCGGAGCGGCAGTGGAACTACGGCCTTTCGATGAGGTCCGCGGTCAACGTATAGCCCCACCCAAACGGAATCTGGCCCATGGAAAAGTGGACGATAACGGTCTCTCCCGACTTGGGAACCCATCCGGGCGGATTGTATTTGGTTCTTCGCCCGGTTGCGAATCGATGGGTCGTCACCTGGTCTCCGATGCTTTGCCGCACCCGAATGCCGGTTCGACCCATTTCCTCCACCCGGGCGGTCATCGGACTTCGCAGAGCCGCGGATATCGGGCCGGCTTCCACCAGGCGAATCAAGGTGCAGGTGGGGGTCGGGCGATCTCGGAACGTCGGCCAGTATTCAACGTACACCTGGTCGCCTTCGTTCATCATCCATTCGGCGGGCTCGGTTTGTGTGACGCCACGGCTCATGTGGAGCAAGTATTCGGCGCCCGTCGAGTCCGTGGCCCGGAACCGGCCATGGCCCGTCTCCGTAATGGTGAATGTCCCCGTCATCAAGTCGTCGGCCAGTGCGGCTCCGGCCAGCATCGCACAGCCGATCAACGCCCATACCACATTTTTCATCGTACCGTTCTCCTGTCTCTACACCGCTTCACACATCACGCACAACCACCCGCCCCATCGCCGGTTGGAGATGGACGGCCAATTTGGTTAGTGTATCATACCATACCACAATGCAAACGAAATTGCATGTCCAGTCCGCATGGGACCTGCTGGGCAGATTCCAAGACCGGCCGATGATCGGGACCCAACAAGAACAATCAGACCGAGGAGATGGCGAATGCGAACATGGATGATGGGATTGGCCGTTGCGATGGCGGCGGTGGCCGCTTCGGCCGAGACGGTAGTGGAACGATGGTTGGCGTCGTACGGGGCCGTCCAGAGCCTGAGCGGCGAGGTTCGCCGTGACACGCCGCTGCCCGACGGCCAAGTCATGCGAATGCTCAGCCGGGTCTATTTTCAGCGCCCGGACAAACTGCACGTCGAGAACTTCAGCCCGGTCAAACGCCGGACGGTTTCGGATGGCACGGTATTCCGCCAGTACACCGAAGGCGCGCCGAAGGGCTTTTCGCGTCCCGTGGCCAATCTCAACGAGGAAATGCTCCGCAACCTGCGCATGGTGCCGGGCTCCGCGGCCAACCTGCTGGAGGTCCTCGCCGGCACCCCGGAAATCGCCCTGGAGCCAAGCGAAGAGTTCCCGGTTCGCGTCGCCTATGACAACGGCAAATCCTTTGCCGTTCTGAGCCTGGATGATCGGGGGCGGCCGGCCCGCTTCGAGCTGTTCAGTTCTCCGGCGATGACCGACCTGCAGGTTCGCACCGACTTCTCGGCCTGGCAGGAGATCCTGCCAGGGGTCTGGATCGCCGGCTTGCAGCAGTCACGCGTGACTGTCCTGGGCGTTGACCGCACCGAAACCACCCGGCTCGACAACCTCGTGGCCAATGGCGACATTCCCGCCGGCCTGTTCGAGGCGGCGGCCTTCTTTCAGGGCATCGACTTCGTCGATGCCTTCGATCAAATCCACCCCTAATGGCTCACCGCCTTCAAATTGGTTTTGACAAAGCCCCTTCCGCGGATGGATAGTGCCCACACGAGAATATATGAATCCAATCCAAACCCGAGGAGAAGAACGATGAAAGTAATGGCCTGCTTGTTGGTTGCGTTGATGGTGCTGATGGCGTTTGCGCCTGCGATTTCCGCCGGCGAAGGCAAGGGTGGAGCCCTGGGCTTCTTTGTCGGATGCTGCTTTGGCGTTCGCTCCGCCGCCGCCTATAACGATGGCAAGGATCTTCACTGGCGCGAATGGGGCCAACTCATCCCCGTGTTCCAGATTGTGGTAAGCGTGATGGACGGCATTGATGGCGCGCAGGGTGTCACCAGCGCCGAGTTGGCGGCCCGCTTCGGCGCCAATTTCTACTAAACCGATGGGCGATTCGCGTCCTGTCGCGATGATAACGATTCCGGGCCTTGTGCCCGGAATCTTTTTTTTACTCGTGACGGTCGCGACCGGCGCGGGGATCTCGTTGCAACTGGCCGAAGAATTGTATTCCGAGAGGCAATGGGAGGCCGCCCGCCGGGAAAGCCAGCGGGCGCGGATGGAATCCACGACCGCGTCCGATCTGGGGCGCGCCCGCCTGCTGGAGGCGCGTGCACTGCTGCGGATGGAGCCTGGCCGGCGTCAACAAGCCATGGCCGGGTTGGAGACCCTCTGGCAGGATCCGGAGGCCGGCATGAACGAGCGGTGCCGGGCGGCCTACGAGCTCGGGGTGGCGCGGCGCGACGATCGGGAGCCGGAGGCATTCGAGCCCCTGCGTTTCGCCTTTCTGCATGCGGGCGATCCGCCGCTGTTCTGGCGGGCGGGGTGTACGCTGTATTTTCTGATGAAGGCCGAGAAGCGGCTTCGGCGCGAAGAGGCGGCGCTGTGGCAATCGCTGCAAAGCTGCCGCGACGCCTGGCCGCTGGAGGTCTGGCGCGAATGCCGTCCGCGCAAGCCGCGCGGAACTTCCTGGGCCTCGCGCCCCGGCCGCGGGATCGTCCGCTTCTACCGCGCGGCCATCGGCCCCGCCATCGGCTCGCGCTGCGATCTCCAGCCCAGCTGCTCCGAATATTTCCTGCACGCCAGCCATGCCCACGGGCTCCTGGGCATTCCCATCATGGCTGACCGCTTCATCCGCGAGCCTTCCGTCGTCGCCGCCAAGGAGCAGCCCGTCGTCATGCCGTCCGGCCGCATCCGCTACGCCGATCCGCTGTCTGATCACGATTTCTGGCTGAAAGGGAAGAAATGAGAGAGAGAGAAGAAGTCAGGAGACAGGGGACAGGGGACAGGGGCCAGAGGCCAGAGGCCAGAGGACAGAGGACAGAGGACAGAGGGGAGGCGGCGGGTTTTCCACGGTGTGGAATACTTTTTTCCACAGTGTGGAAAAAATCGGGGCCAGTTTTCCACGGTGTGGAAAAAAACGGCGGAAATTTTCCACAGTGTGGAAAATGTTTTTCCACAGTGTGGAAAACCATTGCCGGATTCGGGGTAGGGCGGTCTGGCCCAGACCGCCGGGATCGGGATCGAACAGCCCGGCGCTCCGGGCCGGAGCGCCCTACCTTTGGGATTCAGGTGCGGGGATTTTCGGTAGGGCGGTCTGGCCCAGACCGCCGGGATCGGAATGGCCAAAGCCGCGGCGCTCTGGGCCAGAGCACCCTGGCTTGTCGGGCCAAGCGGGCGGCTGGGGTTGCGATGGTTTTCAGCGCGTTGGTGGTTTCCATCGCGCGGGCAACAGAGCCGGCGGGCTTGGCGCTGACGCTGGGGGCGGAGGGGCGTCGCGAGGCGGCGGCGATCGAGTACCGCCGGTTGGCGCTGGGGGCGGAAGAGTCGGAATCCGCGGCGGGCTGGTATTGGTGGGCGGCGAATGAATATGCGTTGGCGGGGCAGCCCGGGCTTTCCGGCCGGATGCTGGATCGCGCGGAGGATGCCGCGCCCTTTGCGCTGGCCGTGCCCGTCGGATGGCTTCGGGCGGAGAACGCCTTGCGCGAGCGGGAGTGGGCGGCGGCCGCCTTTCACTTTGACCGCCTGGGTCGGCGAGTGGATTCCGACGACTGGCGGGAGTTCTCGGCGCGGGGCGCCGCGGCGGCGTATCTGCGCGAGCGGAACCCCACCGCCGCTCGGCAGGCGTTGGGGGGGGCGCCGGGCGATGTTGCCAATGCGCTCGGCGCCATCGATGGCCATGCCGGGCGGCGCGACAAGCGGCCATGGCTGGGCGGCGTGTTGGGGCTGGTGCCGGGGATGGGCTATGTGTATTCAGGCGAATACGCCAACGCCGCGCGGTCCCTCATCCTCAACAGCCTGTTCATCTGGGGGATGGTCGAGGCGGCCGAGCGGGACCAGTGGGGGATCTTCGCCGTGGTGACGTTCGGAGAAATCACCTGGTACACCGGCAGCATCTATGGCGGCATCGATGCCGCCCATCGTCACAACGCCCGCCGACTGGATGCCGCGGTCAGCGATGTGCGCGGCGAGTTGCGTCCGCAGCCGGACACCTCGCAGGTGCCCATCGTGGAACTGCGATTCGATTTTTGATGCGGCACGGTTGAGGCCGGCCTTGGCCTCCCACGCCACAAGGGCGCGGGGGGGCGGAAAGCCCGCAAGCCGCCCGTCCGATGCGGGGGCGAAGACGCAGTCAAGTCGCCTTCAGCATGTCGCCCGCCCATAATTCATCCAGAAAAACGCGCCAGGGAAGCACTTCAATTCCATCGTCCGTTCGGCGCGGCTTGGCGTCCATCGAGACCAGGACAGCCCGGCGCGGTCGGTGTTCTTCCTTGAAGGCGCGAAGCCCGCGCAAATCGTGATCACGTGCCAGGCGGGTAGACTTGACTTCGACCGCCACCGCACCGTCGGCCAGCACGAAATCCACCTCCAGTTGCGAGGCGGTGCGCCAATAGGCCGGGGGGGGCTCCCGTCTGTTCCGGTAGTTGTGGTGGGCGGTAATTTCCATGAAGATGAAATGTTCCAATGCCCGGCCCCATAGTTCGGAGCCGGGTTCGATCCGTCCGCGGCGAGTCAGCGCACCCGCAATGCCGACGTCGAACAAATAGAAGCGCGGTGCTTGAATGACGCGGCGTCGGGCGCGCCGGGTATAGGCGGGGAGAAAGCGCCCCAGCAGGGTTTGCTCGAGCAGTTCAAAGTAGGCTTTGACGGTCGGGGCGCTGACGCCGCAATCACGGGCGATGTTCTGATAGACGACCATTTCTCCATTCGAGAGCGCAGCGATGTCCAGAAACCGGCTGAAGGCGGGCAGGTTGCGCACGGCGGCCTCGGCGGCAATTTCCTCATGCAGATAGGTGCCGACATAAGCGTTGCGGAGGGGGACATCCTGATCGCCGGTATAATGCGGGGGGAGGAGTCCTTGGTTCAACGCGCGCGCAAGGTCGAACCCCGGGATTTCGGCATACGTCAGCGGGTGCAAGGAGAGCGCCGGGGCGCGGCCACCGAGAAGATTTGCATGGCCGCGTTTGACCTTGCGCGCGCTCGAACCACACAGGATAAAGCGAACACCCATTCGCTCAATCATCCAGTGGATTTCATCGAGCAGTTCCGGAACCTTCTGGATTTCGTCAATCAGAACCGGGGCCATCTGGTTCGCGCCCGTCAACCCTCGCGCCTGCAATTCCTGTCGAATCACAGAAGGGTCCTGAACACAGCGTCGGTATTCATCGGCCAGCAGAAGATCGAAGATCACCGCATTGGGGAAACGTTCCCGCAGAAGTGTGCTCTTCCCCGTCTGCCGGGCGCCCCACAGAAAGCACGAATGAGTGGTGCAGAGGCCCAAATCAATAATTCGGTTATACATGATAATCGAAAGTAGAGGCTTTGATTGTCCGCGTCAAGACAATCTTTTCGGAAAAACAAGGCCCGTACTTTCCGGTGTATTGTCAGAGACTTGTATAGCGGACGGAGTGGAGCGGTTCGAGTTCTGATGCGACACGGTTGAGGCCGACCTTGGCCTCCCACGCCAAAAGGGCGCGGGGGGGCGGAAAGCCCGCAAGCCGCCCGTCCGTTGCGGGGGTGGGTGGGGGGCGGAAGGCGTCGCCCGTCAGATACGGCGACGTGGGGGTAAGATTCGCCCCTCCGCGGCATCTGGACGCGGAGGGGCGAAGGAAGGTTATGGGGCGATGACGCCGATGCGGTAGTGGTTGTAGGGCAGGAGCAGCTCGGGCAGCTCCAGCACGAGAGCCCCGCCGTCGCCGATCTGCACCGTGGCATCAATCTTCGTCCAGACCTGGGGCTGCGCCAGCAGGTCCTGGCACTCGTACAGGGCGTATTCGGCGCCGGGGAGGGTTTCGGCCAGGCCGATCTCGAGGCTGTTGCCGGAGATATCGAGCACGATGTCACCGATGACCGGCGGCTCGGGGTCGCCGCCGCTGGCCTGCCGGGTGATGGTAACGGTGTCGTCGAAGAACTCGACGCCGCCCTCGCCGGAGACCGTGATATTCAGATGGTCCACATACATCTGGCGGTGGTCTTCCTCGCCGGGAGGGTCCAGCAGGCGGGTGGCGCCGTTGAAGTAGAACTTGATTCGACTGGGCGCGCCCTCCGGCACGGCCAGCGTCTGGTCGTAGGTCTCCGAACCGTCGCGGCCAGTGCCCCAGACACGGATGCTGCCTGAAGCCAGATACTCAAAGTTCAACGTCATGGCCTGGGCGCCGTAGTTGCTGAACATCGGGTCGCCATTGATCGAGATTTGCGCACTATTGCCCATGCTGAGATTGATCAGCTCCGTCTCGCCGGCCAGCAGCACGAAACCGCGGTACGACGTTTCCGAATCGCTGTCGTAGTTCAGTCCCCACTGGAAGCGGAAGGACGAGCCGACCGCCATCGGAGTGCTGAAGTCGCGCATCACTTCGGCATTGGCGCCAACGTCCGCAGGATTGCCATAGAAGCCGAACGCATCCTCGGCCATGCCCGTGATACCCGCCGCGGAGGCCGGGCCGATGAAGACCCCGGCCCAGGACGTCTCGCCGTCTTGCGAATGGTTGAACGCCCAGGGGCCGAAGCCGGAGCCATTATTGCTGCCGTCGTTCCATTCACCGGCGTAGTTGGCGCCAGTGTCTTCGGCCAAGGTGCCGCCGCCGCCGGCGGTGACGTTGCTGCCCTGGACGGTGATGACGTTGGCGCCGACATCGAGGGCGATGCCGGGGATGGACCACAGGGCCGCGGCCGGGATGGCGCCTTCGGCGCCGGTCAGCGAGTTGGCCCACTGGATGTGGCCGTTGAGCCCTTCGCCGGTGCCGACGAGATCATAGGTCGCCGTGGCATGGCCGACGGAGGTGTTGCCGGCGGGCGACGTGATGAACAGACCGACGGGCAGCGGCGGATCATCGTCGCAGTTGGTGACGGAGAAATTCCAGTTGGCCTCGGCGTTGTTGTCCCAGGTGGCGGCCCCGTTGTTGAAGACCATGTTGATTTGTTCGGTGCCGGGAGGCGGGGTGTACACATAGGTCCACTTGCCGGCGTCGAGGGCCATGGCGGGGTTGGGCAGGATGACATCCTGCCAGCCATTGTGGCCGATGTGGATATACACCTGGCTGGCGCCGGACAGATCGCGCCCCGCCGGATCGTAGGTGATGGCAATGGGGCCGCAGCCATCGGGGGCGGGCGGGTCGATGGCGACGGTGGGGCCGGGTTCCACGCCGCCGCCTTCGCCGCAGTTGACGATCGTCAGGTGCCAATCCATGCTGTTGTTGTTGTCCCAGTTGCCGGCGCCGTCGTGAAAAACCACGTCGATTTGCGCGGTGTCTTCGGGGGTGGAATAGACATAGGTCCAGAAGTCGCCGTCGTCGGTCATGGCGGGGGAGGGATCGGCGACATCCTGCCAGCCGTTGCGGCCGATATGAATGTAGACCTGACCGCTGCCCAGCGGGCTGCCATCCTTGCGGTAGCGGATCGTGACCGGGGTGCAGCCATCGGGGGCCGGCGGATCGAATTCGACGCGCGGGCCGCCGCCGTTGCCTCCGCCGGTGTCCTCGCCGACCCAGACATGAAAAATCTCACTGCGGCTGACATTGTCCTGGGTGTCGGTCGCCTCAATGTAGTAGCTGATCAGGACATCGCTTTGTCCGGCGATGGTGCCCGTGTAGCGCTTGGCGCGGCTGAGCGGATCGGGGACATGCGGGCCCCGGACGGAGGGATACCATTCGCCGCCGCCCATCGAGACGGTGTTCCACGGGCTGTTTTTGCCGGGGGTGTGGGCATACAGCTCGTTGGCGAAATCGTTGAGGTCGACGTAGGAATTCCAGTCGGCGGTGCGCCACATGAGATTGACGGAGGCGACGCCGCTGGCGTCGTCCACGAACGTCCAGACGTCGAAGTCGGAAGGCTGGTTCTCGGCTTCGTTCCAGTGTTTGCCGCCGGGATTCCAGATGGGACGCTGCGGGGGGAAGATGCTCGGGCCGACGGTGTCCACGCCGGGGTGACGGGCGAGGACTTTATGGGCTTCGGTGATCGAAAGATTGGCGGCGCGGGTCACGTTGCCATCCCAGGGATTGGCTCGGTCGAAGTCCCAGTACCAGTAGCAGGAGGTTTCGGCGACCAGGTAGTTGCGCCAAGCCTTGGCGGTGTCGGACCCGATGCCCCAGCGCACGTCGTTCATCGAGTAGCCGCTTTCGAGGCTGTCGGCGTGAATGACGCGGTTTTGAGCGGCGATCAGAACGGACCAGTTCCAGAGGTCGGGGTGTTCGCCATCACGGGCGTTGTCTTCGACCCACTTATTGAAGAAGGGGGTGCCGCCATCGATGCCGATCCAGGAGCCGGGTTCGCAGTGGATATAGGGGCTGTCGGCGGGGACGGGGAACAGCCCCAGGTAGTCCTGGATGCTGGTGTGGGCGAAGTTGGCGTTGGCCTGGACCATGTCGAGGAACTGGCCATGCTGGCCGTGATAGGCATCGGCGTTCAGCATGCCGAAGTTGTCGCCGTCGCTGTGGCAGACAATCATCATGGGGCGGGTGGGATCGTTGTTGCGGTTGAGGATGTTTTCCTGCCAGACATTCTGGGGTTTGAAGGCGCCGTAGCCGCCGCGGGCGTTTTCGTTGCCCTCGTAGCGGGCGGCGGGGACGGCGATCATCTCGTACACGGTGGGATTGGAGGGATCGCTGTTGGGGTCCACGTAGCGGATGCGGTGGGGCTGGTAACTGAAGGGTGCCGCGACGGGGGTGGGGGCCCAAACGTTGTTGAGCTGCGTCCACTGGCTGTTCCAGTCGGAAACGGTGCCGTTGCGCATGTCGGCGCGGTTGGGACGGATGGAACTGGCATCGCTCCAGGGGAAATCTTCGAGCGTGCGATCGATGTGGCCGCTGTCGACGAGAACCCACTCGATGCCTTGATTGACGAGGGCGGGGACCATGTGCATGGCGAACGAGGATTCAGGCGGGAAGAATCCCTTGGAGTAGCTTCCATCGCCGGCGTTCCAGACGTCCTGGTACGCTTCCTTGTGCAAGCGGATCTGCATGATCATGGATTCGCGCGAGGTCAGGGGCATCAGCGAGTGGTGATTGGCGAATCCGACGACATCGAGCCGTGGATTGCCGCGGGCGGTACGAAGGCCGTTACGCGCCCAGCGATAGTGTTCGCGCCAGCCATGGCCCCACAGTCCGTCCAGGTTCTCCATCAGGGATCCGGAGAAGCTGACCTGTACGCCGGCATGGGGCATATTGCGGTCGTGGCTTTGTTGGACGGCGTTCTTGGGCCATTCGCCATACGGACCGGCGCGCGTGTTGTGGACATCCGCCACGCTGAAGTTGAAGAGTCCCCAGCTGTCAATGTCGTTGACGCTGTTGTAGGGATAGTAGTTGGGCTGGTGCATGTGCCACAGATAGGTCACATGGATGGGATTCTGGGCGAAGGCGGTGAGAGCCAGGCCAAGGGCCAGGGCGGCGAAGAGCAGGGGCTTGCGATGAGGCATGGCGGGGATTCCTTGGTTGGCTGCTTTTTTAGTAACTGCTCAGGTAGCCGCCCACGGCTGCGTCAAGAAAGCGTAAGCGACGGGA
>CAYNSH010000015.1:0-49380 GCA_964399775.1 uncultured Verrucomicrobiota bacterium | reverse complement strand
AGACGGGTTTCAGAGGCCTTGTGGAGGCGCAGACAGGTGCCCAAACGGACGCCCCCTTGCCTGATTCTCCCGCGCACGGAGGCCCGCCATTCGGACAGTCCGCCGTCCGCAAACCGGAATCCCCCATCTACCACCCGCCATTCCCCGTTCTCCCCGCAAAACGCATGGACCGAGTCGTCCGCCAGCACCGGTGCCACCTCGCCCAGCAATCGCGCAATCGTGCTCTTGCCCGCCGTGGAATGCCCCAGGAACAGCAGCGCCCGGTCTTCGATCACGACGGAAGAGGCGTGGAGGAAGAAGCCGGGGCCGGAGGTCCGAGGTCCGAGGTCCGAGGTCGGAGGCCGGGAGTCAGAGGATACAGGACGCAGGGCGGAAGGGAAGATGGATTGGTCGGTCGCATCCATGGACAATCACGTATCTGGATCGGTTTCCGGACCTCGGACTTCGGACCTCGGACCTCGGGTCGTTTTTCCATCAAACGAGACTCGTCTCGTTGATGGAAAAACGCCCCGCCGCTCCGCCTCGGCGCACAGCGGCGAGGGCGACACCAGCTTGCCGCTGGCTTCGAAATTCTGCGCCAGACAGTGGGTCATGCAGCGACCGGCATGCAGGCAATCGCCGCACACGCCCGGGAACGGGCCCCGCAAGTCTTTGCGCATCTGCACCAGCACCGGGTGGGTCAGCCATACTTCGTGCAAACTGTCCCGCCCCAGCCGCCCAAAACAGAGTTCCGTGACACTGCGCCCAATGCCGCACAACGCCATTTCCCCCGTGCCCAGAATACCCAGAATGTGCCGCACATGGCATCCCGCTCCCTCCCCGCCGTAGCGCAGCAACTCCTTCACCGTGGACATCGCCGGCGGCACCATGGCCCCCAGATGGATCGGATACGTGTCCTGCAACGCCCCGCGGATCAGATGAATCAAGGCCACCTGTTCATCAAAATCCAACCCCTGCCCCAACCGATGCATCTCCGCCCCGCGCCCGGAATGCGTCACCGGATTGAACTTCACCGAGGATGCCCCCAACTTCATCGCCAACTCGATCAGATCCCCGATCCGCTCCAGGTTTCCGCGATAAACCGACATGATGATCTGCGGACGCAACCCGGCCTCCACCAGAAACCGGATGCCCTGCACCGCCTCCCGAAACGCCCCCGGCTTCCCCCGGAACCGGTCATGCTCCGGCTCCTCCGGACTGTCCAAACTCACCGCCACACGCTTCAACGTGGTGTGCCGAACCAGATGGCCGGCCAGATCGCGATCCATCAGCGTCCCGTTGGTTTCCATCGAGAGCTCCAATCCCTCGGACGTCAGATAATCGACGATTTCCCGGAACCGGGGATGCAGCGTCGGTTCTCCTCCCGTCAGTTTGGCCCCCGACAGCCCCATCGGCTTGGCCTCCGCCACCGCCCCCTTCAACTGATCGAGATCGAGGCATTCGGCCGGAACGGGCTTTCCGCGCACGAACGTAGGCGTGATCCAGCAATGCCGGCAGTGCAGGTTGCAACCTGCCGTGAGATACAGATAAACTACCTTCAGGGCCGGCACGTCCGGCGGCATGCCCACGACCGGTGCGGCCGCCGCCTCTTCATCCAGCCCGTCGCAGGTATCGGAAGCCTCCGTCACGCCGGCTCCTCCACCACGCCGATGAATCCCTTCCCCAGCATCCCGTCCAGAAATTCCGCCACGTCCTTCTCGACCTGCTCCCGCTCTGCGCCCTCGCACACCTCGACCAGATGCCCCACCACCTCCGCCCGGGTCCGCGGGGCCGACAAATATCGCCAGATTTCCACGGCGACGGGATTGATCACCTCCAGCATGTCGGTCTCGGCATTGTACAACAGCCCGCCATCGTCGTCTTCCGTCCGGAACGACACATCCGGATCCGACAGGTATCTCGCCTCGCTCATGTTTTCACGCCTTTCCTTGTGCAAGGGCACCACGCGCCGCACGATCCCCTGCTCTTCCATCTGCAGCAACGCGTCTCGAACCGCTCCGGCCGCCATCTCCGCAGCCTCGGCAATATCCTCCACCGTCCGCACCCCGTCAACTTTCCCCAGAATGCTCCGCCCCGCCGCATTGATCTCCCGCAGCTCCAGCGCCCCGCCCAGCAGCACGAGCGAGCGTTGTCCAAAATCCTCGATGGAGACGTCGTTTCGCAGGCGAAACGTCAGGAGGCAGGGGACAGGAGACAGGGGACGGAGATCAGGGGACATATCGCTCTTCAGGCGGGAAGCTCTTGCTGGCTTCAAACACTCTCATCGCCAAATCGTAGGCCTTCTGATACACGGCAAGCTCTTTAATCGTTTGCGCCATTTTCTACTCCTCCCTCTCTCCCGTCTCCTGTCCTTTGTCTCCTGTCCCCTGTCTCCTGTCCCCTGTCTCCTGTCCCCTGTCTCCTGTCCCCTGTCTCCTGGACAAACCGTCGGTAGCAGCACTCCGGATTCGCCACGTTCATTTCGCCGGTCCGCGTGAACTCCGCCGCTGGACAGCCACCGCTGCAGTACGACGCCCATTCGCAGTCTTCGCAGCCCGGGACCTGCTCCATGGGAATCCGGCCTCTCCGCCGCATCTCCATCAGCAGCGGGTGATCCTGCCAGATGGTGCGAATGGACGTCTCGCCGATCCGTCCCAGCGAAGCCGCCGCCAGCATGTTGCAGGGCACGATCATGCCGTCGTGATGCACCGCCAGCTTGGCGAACATGCACCCGCACGACGACAGACTCCCCATTTTCCACCGCCGCGTCTTTTGTCCGCTTGCCTTGGCTTCCTCCATTTCCCGGAACATGTGCCACAGGGCCAACGAACCGGCCGAGGCCTGAATGCGGCCGGTATTCCGCTGCTCCAGCCGCACCAGCGTCTCCATCGCCTTCACCCGCTGCGCGGGCGTCAGCACGACTTCCTCGCGGTGCGCGCAACCCGTCCCCATGGGCATGGCGTCGTTGGTGCCGATCCGGGCCAGCCCCACGTCGTCCAGCAGGAGACGAATCGTGTTTTCCAGGTCGTCCACATTGTGCTGGTTCACGGTCACGCGGGCGGTCACCGGCAGGCCGGCCGCTTTCAACAGACGCAGGCCGCGCAGCGCCCGCTCGAAGCTGCCCGTCCCTCGCGACGCATCGTGCACCGCCGCGCAGGAGCCGTCCACGGAAACCTGGATCGAATCCAGCCGGCGGCGGCGCAATTCCTTCTCCAGTTTCGCCACCGTCGCTTCGGTCACCAGTGTGCCGTTGGTCAGCAGGCTGTAGCGCATGCGCCCTTCGATCAGCGCATCCACCAGCTCCCACAGGTCCGGCCGCAGGAACACTTCGCCGCCGCTGAGCGCCAGGCCCCGGACCGCCAGAGACTTCAACTCGGCGAAAAAAGCTTTCCAACGCTCGCCGGACAGGTCGTCGCGCCCGGCCATCTCGTCGGCGTAAAAGCAATAGGCGCAGCGCAAATTGCACCGGCCGGTCAATGACAAATCGAAATTCCGCGGCGCTTCCTGCAGCTCGGAATAGTCTTCCGGGGAGAGCGGAACCGGAGCCGGTGTTTCCAGCGTCTCGGCAAAACCGTCGCGCCGCAGTTCTTCGGCGAACTCCGCGGCATCGGATCGAATGTCTTCGGTCAGCGCAACGTCGTATCGCCGGGCCAGCGCCTGCGCGAGGTCTTCCGTCCGGGCGACGCCATCCATGGCCTCCCAGACGGCGTGCCCGGCCCGATTGACGACCTTTTCACGGCCGGCATCCGGATCGAACAGAATCAGGTTGTCTCCCTCCCGGCAAGCCGACACCTGCAGCCGTCGGCGCCAATGGACCGTGGGCCTGCCCGCGTTCATGTCCCCGCGCCGGACGGCGCCGGGGCGTATTCGGGCACGATCTCCTTCAGGACGGCCTTGACCCCCTCCGCCTCGAAGGAATCCGCCGCCTGGACCAGCCGGTCGATTTGAGAACGCACCGACCGATCGGCTTCCTCCCCCGCTCCTGACGCCCCGTCGCGCCGGAGCACCATGATTTTTTCGTGCGCCGTGGCCACGATGCCCTCCCCCTGCGTGATCAGCTCTTCGTGGAGCTTCTCGCCGGGCCGCAGCCCCGTATACTCGATCTGGATGTCCTGGTCGGGCACCTTGCCGGACAGCCGGATCATGTCGCGCGCCATGTCGGCAATTTTGACCGGCGTGCCCATCTCCAGAATGAAGATCTCCCCGCCATCGCCCATCGCCCCCGCCTGCAGGATCAACTGGCAGGCCTCGGGAATCATCATGAAGAACCGGGTAATGTCCGGATGCGTCACGGTCACCGGCCCGCCGGCGTGGATTTGCTTGCGGAACAGCGGAATGACCGACCCCGAAGACCCCAACACGTTGCCGAAGCGCACCGCCATGAAGCGCGTCTTGCCGACGGGCCGCGACTGGAGCGCGATTTCCGCCACGCGCTTGGTCGCCCCCATCACGTTCGTCGGCCGCACCGCCTTGTCGGTCGAAACCAGCACGAACCGCTCCGCCCCGTACTCCTCGGCCACATCCATCGCAGTCAGGCTGCCCAGCACATTGTTCAGGATGCCCTCGCGGGGATTCATTTCCACCATCGGCACATGCTTGCAGGCGGCGGCATGGAACACCACCTGCGGGCGGTACCGGTCGAAGACACTGGCCATCAGGGTCCGGTCCTGCACCCGCCCCAGCACGATCCGCAACCCCTTGAAACGGCTTTCCATCAGCAGTTCCTGCTCGATCCGATAGAGATTAAACTCGTTGGCCTCAATCAGCACTAGCACGGCCGGGTTGAAGCGCAGGATCTGCCGGCACAATTCCGAGCCGATAGACCCCCCCGCACCCGTCACCGCCACGGTTTTCCCGGTCAGGCACCGGCCAATCCCCGCATAGTCCAACTGCACCGGCACACGCCCCAGGATGTCTTCGTATTCCACGTTGCGCACGTCGTTGACGGTCACTTTCCCGTCCACGAGCGATCCCAGCGATGGCAACGTCTTGAACGGCAGGCCGGAGGTCTTGCAGGCCCCGACGATCTGCCGCATGGTCTTCCCTACCACCGATGGCATCGCAATCAGAATTTCGTCGGCCTGGAACCGGTTCACGTGGAACAGCAGCCGGCTGATCGGTCCCCGCACCGGCACGTCTAGCAGGGTTTGCCCATGCTTGCGGGTGTCATCATCGATGCAAGCCACCACGTCATATTGCGACCGGCGATTGCCCTGGATCTCCCGGATGATGCTCGCCGCCGCATCGCCCGCCCCGATGATCAAGAGCCGGACATGCCGGGTCGGCAGGCTCTCCTCCTCTTCCCGATCCCAGAATTTCAAGACCGACCGCTTGTTTGTGCCAATCACCCGAATGACCAACCGGAAGCCACCGCAGAAAAATAGCGTGAATATGCTGTCCGCCAGAAAGATGGACCGGGAAAAGCCCTTGAACTGATGCACCAACGTCAGCACCGTCATGATGGCCAGCGTCGAGAGGATGGAGGCCTTGGCCAGCCGGATGGCATCCGGGACACTCGTATACCGCCACATGCCCCGGTACACCCCCATGACCCCAAAAACGAACGCTTTCATCGGCAGGAGGATCGGCAGCAGAAACGCAATCCTGCGCCACTCCGCCGCCGGAACCTCCAGTGAAAAGCGCAACCCGTACGCCAGAATCAACGACGCCGCAAACAGCACCATGTCCCCGATCAGGATGACATAGAAGTTTCGGTTTTTCAGTTGCTCAATCATGTGAATTCCATACAGACCCACCGCCCGGGAACAGGACGCCCGCGCATGGTGGAGAGGATAACCCCCCTTATTGAAAAGAAACAGGGAAAAATCAGCTTCCCGACATTATTCCCGCGACCGTGACAGGCCCCACCCCGCCCAGATCCAGGCCGCGATCACCCCGATGGCGTTGGCGACGGCGTCAGCCCAACTGAACGACCGGCTTCCCCCGCTGAGGGTCAATTGGGCCACTTCCATGAGCAGCCCATAGCCAATCGCCGCCGCCGGCCAGCCCGGGCCGGGCCTCGCCTCCCCCTCCCGTGCCAGCGTCCAGCGCAACAAGGCCCCCAACACGCCATACAGCAGCACATGCACCACCTTGTCCAGGCCGGGAACCTGCGTCGCCGACGGCGGAAACACCCGCGCCGGCAACAGCGACAGCACCGCAATCAGCGCCAGATGCGCGGTGCAAAGTCCGCGCCGGACGGCCAGCGGGACAACCGAAAAGGGGACACCCATTCAATCCTCGCGTTCCCGGAGAGCCTCCAGTTGCAGGATGGCTTCCTGGTCCCGGGGACGGTTCATGGCCTTTTTGGCATCTTTAACCGCATCGCGCAATGAAAGCATCGACCGCAGAGCGGCATCATGGCGGAGCAGGCGTTCGGCGACGGTCAGCCGAAGGTTCGCTTTCAGCAGAGAAATGTCTATGCCGCAGGCTTTCGCGCGCGTCCATGCTGAAGGCAAAGAGCGCCTTCTAGACGGCTTGTTATTCGGCTTCATGGTTTGGCTCCATCCGTGTGCATCGGTGTCCATCCGTGGTTACATCGGGTGGTGGCTGTCAACCTGCCGGAAAATCACGGCGACAACAAAATCAATCCTTGGACATGTTGAAAATGCGCATCGTAGGACACGAGGCGGGACCCCGTATCCAGAGCAGCCGCCGCGATCCAGATGTCGTTTGTGGGGATGGGGGTTCCCGCGCGGGACAACTGACTGACCAGAATGCCGTATCGTTCCGCCATATCGGCCGAAATGGAAATCGAATCGACACCGGGAAGTGCCAGGAATTCACCCAGTTGCCGCCGGTTTTCCAATCGACGCGTTCCCCTCTCAAATCCAGCATGCAGCTCACCCAGAACCGTCGCGGGCAGAAGAATTTCGTCTGCCGACTCCAGCAGTTCGGTTAGGGGCGGATGCCCGCCCATCAAGCGACTGTAAGCATTTGTATCCAGGCAAACCCTCATTTCAACCACACGTCGGCATCGATCTGCCCAAACTGTTTCATGTTCTTCTCAAAGGCCTGGCACTCTGCAGGGCTCCATTTTCCCGCGAACCCGGATAAATCCCGCTTATTGCTCTGACGGACACTCATTCCCAATGCTTGCGCGAGCAAGTCAACCGCCGTTCGGTTGATGCTGTGGCCGTCTTTCCTGGCCTTTGAGCGCAGCCCCTTTTTTACGGCGCCAGGAATCTGCCTCAATGTCATTTGTGAAACCATCGCCATCTCCCTTGTGCATTCATTTCCGATATCATTACAATATCACTTTTGAATCCATATTTACAATCAAAATTACCGCCACTCCGACATAAACCCAATCTTCTGGACGCAGCCCAAGTATCGGGGCTTGACGCCATGCCCGAACCGCTCAGGCCCGGTGTTGTCGGATAATCCCACAGACGCGGTCGAGGTCGTCCTCCGTCATGGCCGTCCCCGATGGCAAACAAAGCCCTTGTGCAAATAGCCGCTCGCTGACCGCTTCCCGCCCCTTCCAAAACGCGTGCCCGGCAAACACCGGCTGCAGATGCATCGGCTTCCACAACGGCCGGGCCTCGATGTTCTCCGCCTCCAGCGCCTCCCGCACCGCATGCGTGTCGGCTCCGAATGCCGCCGGATCGATCAGGATGGCCGTCAGCCAGCGGTTGCCGCGGAAACCCGCGGGCTCCGGCATGAAGGAGACGCCCGGCAGATCCTCCAGCCGCTGCCGGTAGCCGTCGAAAATTTCGCGGCGGCGTGCCACCCGTTCGTCCAGCACCTCCAATTGCCCGCGCCCGATGGCCGCCAGGATGTTGCTCAGGCGGTAGTTGAAACCGATCTCCGTGTGCTCGTACCACGGTGCGGCATCGCGCGCCTGCTGCGACAGCTTGCGCGCGTGATCAATCAGGTCCTGGTCGTGCGACGCCAGCATCCCCCCGCCCGACGTCGTGATGATTTTGTTGCCGTTGAACGAAAAGACCGACGCCCACGCGTCGAAGCCCGCATGCCGCCACGCGTCCGAGGTCCGAGGCCCGAGGTCCGAGGCCCGAGGTCCGAGGTCCGGGGTCCGATCACTGTTCTCTGACCTCTGTCCTCTGTCCTCTGTCCTCTGTCCTCTGTCCTCTGTCCTCTGTCCTCTGTCTCCTGTCTCCTGTCCCCTGTCTCCCGTCCCCTGATACTTCGCCCCCATCGCCTCCGCCGAGTCGCAGATCACGGGAACCCCATGGCGGTCGCAGATGGCGCGGATCCGGGGCAGGTCGCAGGGCTGGCCGTAGAGATCCGTGGGAATGACCGCCTTGGGGAGCTGGCCGCGCCGCGCGGCATCCTCCAGCGCTTGCTCCAGCAATGCGGGATCCATGTTCCAGCTCGACTCGTTGCAGTCGATGAAGACCGGCGTGGCGCCCTGGAACGTCGCCGGCGTGACGCTGCCGATGAACGTCAGCGTCGAGGCCATCACCTCGTCGCCGGGCCCCACGCCCAGATGCCGCAGGGCCAGATGCGTCGCCGACGTTCCGCTGGACAGCGCCACGCAGTGCGGGATTCCGGTATAGGCCGAGAATTCCGCCTCGAACGCATCCACCATCGGCCCCAGCGGCGCAATGTAGTTCGACGCGAAGGCCTGTTGAACGAACTCCTGCTCACGCCCGCCCATGTGCGGGGGAGATAGAAAAATGCGCTTGGGAGATGTCATATCGGATATTTCCAGCGTGGACCTATGGAAGTAATTGGAATCGCACTTGCCTGATTCGAAAGAGGAAAGGACTTGTCCCCTGGGTAGACAACCCACAGATGTTCCAGATTCAGGTCCTGGATCGCATGGGTCATGGAAGGGGTCAGGCGCGGGGAACTGGTGTACTTGACTTCGACTCCCCAGTTGCGCCCATGCTCCTGCCAGAACAGATCCAACTCCGCTCCGGAGTGGGTCGCCCAGAAATACACTTCCTCGTTGCGTTTCCCGATGGTCCGAATGGCGGCTTCCAGCGCAAATCCCTCCCAGGAAGCACCCAATCTGTTGTATGCCGCCAAATCGCGTTCAGACGTAACCGACATCAACGCATGAAGCAGACCTGTATCCCGAACGTAGAGTTTGGGGCGCTTGACCAGCCGCTTACCGATGTTGGCATGCCAGGGCTGCAATAGCCGAACCATGAATGTCCCGGCGAGGATATCCAGGTAGCGCCGGATGGTCATGTCGGACACGCCAAATGAGCGGGCAAACTCCGCATAGTTCACGACCTGGCCGTGATAATGACCCATCATGGTCCAGAACCGCCGGAGGGTCGGGGCCGGAATGGTAATGCCCAGTTGAGGCAAATCCCGTTCCAAAAAAGACGCAACATATTGATCCCGCCACCGGCGGCTTCGGGTCTCGCTGCCGGCAAGGTAAGAGAGAGGCAACCCGCCGCGCAACCATAGGGTGCGCCAGGCTTCCGACCCGATATCTTCCAGCCTGAAGCCGCCAAGCTCATGATACGCAATGCGACCAGCCAAGGATTCCGAGGACTGGCGAATCAAATCCCGAGAGGCACTGCCCAGAATCAGATAGTGCTGGTTGGGATGAGAATCGACCAGATAGCGCATCACCGGAAACAAATCCGGACATCGCTGGATTTCATCCACCACAATCAATCCGGATAGGGGGTTCAAGGCAAGCTTGGCATCCGACAGCAAGGCCAAATCACTCGGGTTCTCCAAATCAAAGTAATGGTTGGCATCCAAAGCCCGCGCCAGCGTGGTTTTCCCGGACTGCCGAGGCCCCAGAATGGCAACCACCGGGAATTGATCGATGAATTCCCGCAGGGTGGCTTCGTCTGTTTCTCGCTGGATCATGGTTATACTATAGGCTATTCATATTGAAATATCAACTGCCAGCGATGATATTTCAATGTATTTTAAGATCAATCGCCTTGCCCTAGGAAAAGCGTTCCGCTTCCCGCTCCATGCGAGCGGAAAATTCGCCGTAGTTCAGCCCCAGGCGCCGATCCCAGCCGGCGCGTTTCACCAGGCCCGGCGCCACCGTGGCCAGGATGTAGCCGATGTCGCGCCAGAAGGACGCGGTCTCCATGTATTTCCGGTTGATCCGGACTTTTTCGGGAAAAACCACCGCGTCGTTGAAAGCCTGGGGGTTCTTTGCCAGCGCCAACAGCCGTTCCTCGTCGCGAAACAGCAGGGTGGCCGGCCCGGTGATGCCGGGCCGCAGCTCCAGGATGCGGCGGTCCTCCCCCTGCAATCGGTCGGCATAGCCCGGCACATCCGGCCGCGGCCCCACGAACGACATGCTTCCGGTCAGCACATTCCACAACTGCGGAAGTTCGTCCAGCTTCCAACGGCGAAGGAAACGACCGATGGGCGTAACGCGCGAGTCGGCCGCCGTCGTAACGCTGCCCCCGGCATCCGCCCCCACCCGCATGGTCCGGAACTTGGCGCAACGGAACAGGCGCCCCCCCCGCCCCACCCGGTCCTGAATGTACAACGCGGGCCCCGGCGACGACAGGCGCACCGCCACTGCCACCGCCAGCATCACCGGCGACAGCAATACGAGCCCGGCCAATGCGGCACAGAAATCAAATGTTCTTTTCAACATGGCTGAGGTTGGATTCATGGTTTTGAGAGCCGAGTTGCAAACACAACGGATGATTTCCTGAAATATTCTTTGGTTTTCAATCCGCGTTATCCGCGAAATCCGTAGCTGGTTTTCATTTTCGGATCGAAGACGTGTTTAGCTGCGGATTTCGCGGATTTCGCGGATTCGACCCAAGACATAGCAGTGTTTCAATCCGTGCAATCATTATACCGCAGCTGGTATTTCTGCTTAATTGGTATTGTGTTGATTAATGGCGCGTTTGAACTTCACTCCGCTACGGCCGAAGTTGATCAGCAGACCCACTTCCTGCCGAATGGCGTGGAGCTCGTTGATCAACTGAGCTTCATCGGGGAGATGCAGGTCGGGCGCCACCTTCAACTCCACTACCACTTTCTCTTCAACAAAGAGATCCGCGGCGAAATCGCCCACGCAAACGTCTTTGAAATACACTTTAGCCGATGCCTCGGGCTGCACCTTCAATCCGCGCAGTTCCAGCTCCACCACCATGGCCCGCTGATAAACCTTTTCAAGAAAGCCGTATCCCAACACCCGATACACCTCATACGCCGCCCCAATAATCTGCTCGGTGATATCCTTGTGCAACAGATCCATCCGATCCTCCTTTTGTCCTGCCGGATCTAATCCGCGAACTCCGCGAAACCACGCCGGCCCGCGTGGCAAATCCGTAGCTGGCTGTTATGGTTCTATCTCTCAAAGACCGGCGCCTCGGCCAGCGCTTTCTCTGCGACCTGCAGGGCCAGGGCGGCATCGAATTCGCGCAGCATGTTGCGGAACTTGGCCTCGAACCCGCGCCGGCCGAGCCCCTGGTGCAGGCGGGTCTTCAGCGGCAGCGTGTAGCCCAGATGCTTGAATTCATCCGGGTCGAATTCATACGGATGGCAGTAGGCCATGAAGACCTCGTCGGCCAGCACCGATTTCTCGATCACCCAGCGGATGAGCGGGAACGGCAGGAGGCGGTGATATCCCCCGCCGGCCACCGGCAGGGAACGCCCGAAGAACGGGAGCGTGGCCACGGGCAGTTCCACCAAGGGGGGCTTGCCCACCCACTCCATCCGCACGGGCTGGCGCGGGAACCCGACCACTCCGAAGCGCGCCATCACCGCCGGATTGATGCTGGCGTCGTAGACGAAACCTTCTTCGGCGAGGATCTCCAGTGCCCAGAGGGATTCTTTCACAATCGAAAAATCCGGCGCGCGGTAGCCCAGCACCGGCATGCCCGCCAGCGCCTCCAACTGCCCCTTCGACCGCCGGATGTCCGCGCGAAACTCGCCGGGCGTCAGGCGGAACACGTCCACATGACCATAGCCGTGCGACGCCACCTCGTGGCCCTCCGCCGCGATGCGGCGGACCACCTCCGGGAACTTCTCGGCGAATTTGCCCAAGATGAAACAGGTGGCCTTGACGTTCTCCTCCGCCAGCACATCAAGTACGCGTTCCATGTTCGGACCCGCGCGGTTGGATATCGGCAGGTTCGTATCGAGGGTGGACTGCGCCCAGTCCTCGACATCCACGGTGCAAACCAACGGCATCGCCTATTCCTTCAATTCCACTTCCATGGTCTGTCCACCCGGCACATCCACCAGCACCGTGGAACGGGAGCCATCGTCGAACTCCAGATCCACCGGCACCTGGGCCAAGTCCATGTCGCTGCCATTTTCCACCACCAGCCGCCGGCCAGCCAGCGAAACCGTCACCGTGCGGGTCGTCGGGCTCAAGACTTCCCGCCAGTACTTGCCCACGCCGAAGACCGTGTCGACGAAGAAGTCGCCGTTGAAGTCCGCGAGGGCGGCGCGCAGGATGGCCTCCGTGAAGCGCATGCAGGCCGGGCCCTCCCACTGGCGCATGTGCTGATGGCACATGAACACCATGGGGATGCCCCGGCGCGCCGACCGGTGGAGCCAGAAACGCACCATAGCCCAATGATGGACATGCTGCGGATCGCACGGATGCCGCGAGGTCAGTTCCACCGCGTGGGTTCCGCCGGGATGGTGCGGAGGGGGCTGGAACAGAACATTGTCGCGAGCACGGATGTCGGACCCGCTCAACACCTCGCACCCCGCCGCTTCCGCCGCCCGGGCGGTATCCGCGTCATTGCACCGCCCCGGCTTGGCCCAGGAGCGCGGAACGAAGCCGAAGAACCGGTCGCACCACCGCGCCGCTTCCAGAATGTTGTCGCGCTGTTCGCCGAACGACGAGGTGTCCTCGCCCACCCACGGATAGCGCCCGGCCCCCATCTTCGCATGCGACGTCCAACCGTTCTCGGGCGCGGCGGCCGCCGCGGTGTCATAATGCAGATGCCCGTGGTTGCCCAGTTCCAGCACGTACGGCTTGCCATCCCCAACCGCCGGATACGGTGCCACATGCCGCAGATCCACCTTGGCCTTCATCCATTCGATAAACGCCGGGATCTCCTCGGCGCCATGGTCGCGGCCGTCATGAGCAGCCCATTCCTTTGCGGCCGTCGCATCCAGCGAGAGCCGTGTAGAGAGGTACATCGTCTGGGCCATGCCATACCGCGCCGACAAGCCCAACGCCGCCTCCAGGCCCTCGATGGATTGAAAGGTCAGCTTGTCATAAAGATCCATGTCCCCCCGCCACATGAAGGCGCTGCGCCGCCCCCCGGGATAGCGGGTGATGCCGGCCTTTAGCCCCCGCATCTCCGACGACGCGCGGCAACCGGCATGATGAATCCGGGTGCACCGGCGAAATCCATTTCCTTCCACGATCATTTCCAAGGTCCCGGCTTCCCGTCTCTCCCGCGGGCACAGGGTCCATGCAACCTGGGCAACTCCTCCCGAGGGAATCTCGGGCAGACGCCTTTCTTCTCTGGTGCCCCCCGCCCAATCCCCCGGAACCACCAGGCGCACGTTCAGGCCTGAATGGGTCCGGTCGGGCGATGGATTGGAAACCACCAACGTGAGTTCAAACGGCAGGCCGATGCATCGCACGCCCAGATCAACCCGGGGACGGCGCGCCACAAAGGGACCCTCCAGCGTCAAAATCAGGTCGTGGCGGAACGGTCCGTTGACCAGCCGACGGGAAAGCCGCCGGTTGGCGACTTCCAGCGCCAGCAATATCCCCCCCACAATCGCGACGGCCACCCACGGCACGCCACCGGCTCCAAGCAGGGCAAGTCCCGACAACGCCGCCACCGCCTCCAGCTTGAACCGGCCGATCCCGAGTTTTTTCGGAAAGACTTCCCACGCGATGTTGGCCAGGTACATCGCCCAGCCCGCGCGCCAACGGGCCAGAAAAAGACACCGAGCCAGCAACGTCCAGGCCAGCAAAAACGCTCCGGATACAATACAGAGGGGAGCTATCATTCGTGCGGGTCTGCCAAGGCCAAATCGGATACAAAAGGATTTTCCGAGGAAAGGATCACCGGCTCGATGCCATATGCATCCGCAAAGGCACGACAGCGGGAGCGGCTTCTCCGCCACTTGATTTCAAAAGCTCTCAATTCGTCCTCCCCCTTCACCACCAAATCCACCTCGGAGCCATGCCGTGAACGCCAGAAAAACAACTCGCATGCCCCCCCTTGGAGCAGGTTGCACTTGGCGATTTCCGCTATAACCCAGTTTTCCCACAAGCGTCCAATATCAGGACGATACTCATCCGTGGAGAACTGGTTCAAGAGCGCGTTTCGAATCCCGGTATCCCAGAAGAATATCTTTTTGCTCTTGGATATTTCCTTGCGCGGATGCGTGCTGAAGGACGACAGTCGGAATATTACAAAACACTGTTCCAGCAAATCAATATAGCGTTCGACCGTCGGTCGAGCTAATTGGAGTTGGGTTGCCAGTTCATTGGTTGAAACAACGGAACCCACTTGATGAGCCAGCAGCATCAGCAAGCGCTTGATGGACTCCGGCGTCTTGACGAGCCCCGTTTGCAGAATGTCCTTCCAGAGATAGTCGGCGGCCAGATTTCGCAACAAGGGCTTTCGTGCCGGCGTAACAACGACCTCGGGATAAGAGCCAAAAGCCATTCGTTCCATCAAGAACACATGCAGAGGATCGGTAAAGGTCTGTAGCAGCACCTCGCGGGAAAGCGTACCGGCATACCACGCCTGCGCCTGAAGCGCCTCCTGAAACAAAAGGGGCGGGAGAATCAGTTTCTCATTTCGACCCGTCAGGCTTTCGGCGGCATGCGATAGCAGTTCAAGACTGGAGGAGCCCAGAAGAATGATGCGAACCGGCAGGCGAACATCATGCCATCCCTTAACGATCCGCGCCGTCTCCGGCAGTCGCTGCGCTTCATCCAGAATCAAGATTTCGGGTTGTCCGAGGCTGACCCAAGCGTCTTTCGGCGTCATCTTAGATGCTGCCAAGAAGCGTAGTTTGTCGGTCTCAACATCAAAATTCAGCGTCAAGGTCTTGTTCGAACGCATGACATGGTCCACCAAGGTTGATTTTCCCACTTGTCGGGCACCCAACAGCACTCCGACCTTTGTCCCTGCCAAGATATTGGCTAGCGGAACTTCCGCCATTCGGCTCACATATGTTACAATATTACCGTTCATTTTGTAATATCTATATTACAATTTAATCACATATTGTCAAATCGAAAAGACTCAGAATAATCCCCAAAGAGGGCGGATGGCACTGTCCCCTGTCCGCTGTCCCCTGTCACCTGGAACGGATCCCACGGCGACAGCGTGCTCCCCTGCCCTCTTCCAACCGCCTCCAGCGTGTCGGCATATCGGTTCAGCACGTCGGGTTGCGCCAATCGCGTGGAGATGTACTGCCGCCCCGCCTCGCCCATTTTCCGGCACGTCCCGGAATCCCCCGCCAGTTCTGCGAGAGCTTTCGCCACGGCTTCGGAGTCAAACGTCGGCACCACCAGGCCGGCACCGCTTTCGCGCAGAAGCCCCGCCTGCACGCCTTCCAGCGAGGCCACGATCGACAGGCCCGCGCCCATGTAATCAATGAACTTGTTCTCAAAATAGATGTGGATCAAGGGGCTGCGGAACAGCGTCATGACGCCGGCATCTGCCGCCGCCAAAATCGCCGGCACCTGGCTTTTGGGAATGGAATCGTGAAAATGCACGTGGTCCAGTCCCAGGTCCTGCGCCATGGCCATCGCCTTGGGCTTTGATTGCCCCGATCCGAAAATATCGATCCGGATGTCCGGCCGATTGTTCAGATGGGCCCCCGCCCGCACCAGGGTTTCCACGGCGGTGACCTCGGTCAGCGAGCCGACATAGACCGCCACGAACTGTTCGTCCCATCCCAGTTGCTTCCGCATGCGCTCACGGGTACCGGATTCCAGCCGGAAGAATCGCTCGTCATAGCTGTTGGGAAACACATCCAGCCGATCCGCGGGAATCCCCTTCCCGAGCAATTCGGTTTTGAGGCCCGGCGTCAGGACCGCCACCCGGTCGGCCCCCGTGTACAACGACTTGGCCATGCGCTGCAACGGCACCGCCTGCCATGGACGAATGGCTTTCTTCACCACCAGCGCATCCGGCCACAGGTCGCGCACTTCCAGAAAGAACGGCACGCGCCAGCGGCGAGCCAGCCGAAACGCCGCAAAGCCGCCGAAGAGCGGCTGGATGGTCGCCATCACCAAGTCGGGACGCGGCAGGGTCCGGCCAAAGCGCCAGGCGCGCCAGGCAAACAGGCCGTAGGTCTTCAACCGGTTTGCCAGGCCCGCCCGCAGATTGCGCGGCACCGGCAGGCGATGCACTCGGAGCGATCCGCCGCCGGGGAACTCCAGCGTTTCCTCCGGCTCGGCTTGCTCGTTGTAGGCATTCAGGTCGCAGGCGACAACCTCCACTTGATGGCCGCGCTCGGCCAGCACCCGGACCAGATCGCGCGGTTGGTGCGGCCCCGGCGACTCCGGTCCGGCATAAAATTGATGAACATAGAGGATATTCATTGGTGAAAACCTTTTCAGGGTAGATTGCGCGCAATGGGCGGTCCCAGCAGCCGGCTCAGCCCCAGCGGCATCCGCTTCCACAGGGCGATGGCCAGCGAAAACCGGCGGTCTTCCTTGTGCAACCCCGGAAGTTCCGCCCCATTCAGCAACTGATAGGCCCACGGCAACGTCCAGGATTCACCGCCCCAGTACTTTTTGAAATCCTGATGGGAGGTGCCGGCCGTGCTACGGCCCATGTCCACCCAGGCGCATCCCGCTTTGCAGGCGTCTTCGATGGCCCGCCAGTTCATTGCATGCACCGGCGCATGGGCCAACTCTTCGCGCAGCGACGCCGACCACGTGAAATAGCAGGTGCGCCGGTCCACCGCCACGATTTTGGCCGCGATGGTCTTATCATTCCGCACCGCCCGGTACACCTTCAGGTGGTCCGGGAACTGCGCCAGCGCTGCCTCGAAGAACCGGCGCGAGATCACCGGCGTCCCCAGGTCCCGCAGATTGCGCGAATAGATGGCGTAGAAGTCCGGCAGCCCTTCGGGACCCTCCTGCACCGTTATGCCCTCTTTGGCCGCCTTGCGGATTTTGTTGCGGACATTCTGATGCAGGCGGGCCAGGACCTGCTCCGCGCCCCCGGCGGTTGAAATCGCCGTGGCCACCTTGCGGTCCGTGGTCGGCCAGTCGAGTTTCAGCGGGCGCCGCTGCCGCAGTTCGATGGTGCGGCAGCCGGCGGCAACCGCCCGCCGCGCCGCTTCGTCCGCCAAGGCCTGCTCCGCCTCCGGGGTGTCGGAGACCATTCCTCCGTATCCGACGAACGGCAGGCTGACCCCCATGACGCCGAACAGGCGCGAGGAGAGGATCACCAGCGGATAGATGCCAGCCACGCGCCCGTCCTCCATGGCCATCAGGTAATGCGTCCGGTGCCCGGTGGCGCGCTCCATGACCCGCCCCCAACCCGACAGGTGAAACACCGTTGCATCCGGATGCCGGGCGACATAGGCGTCCCAGATGGAGGACGAAGACGAGGTTAGGGAGAGAATGTTCACAACGGAGATGAGGCGGAATGATGGATATCGAATGTCGAATACTGAATGATGAAGGACGAAAACAAAATGGAGATCAAGTGGCTTGGGCAGAGCGATTACGCTTCGCGGTGGCAATGCTGGATTTGAAGATCCGGATCAATTCTTCGGTTTCCACCATGGCCGGGTTCCACAGGGCGCGTTTCACCATAGACCGGCGATCGATGATGCGGAGCCAGATGCGAGACTCGCGCAACTCCTTCAAGCAAATCCCCATTTTGTGGATAAAATCCTTGCGGGACTCCGCCGCCTGGGCTTCCCCGTAATTCGGGGCCGCGGATGTGCCGGAGCGAAGCAATTGCCCGGCAATATGGTTGCCAGCGCGCGAATTGGGCAATGCCTCGGTTAGTTCAATCATGATGGATGCATGTTCCACCAAACGATCTTCCAAGTCATACTTGAGCTTTGCATCCGGCATCTCACTTTCCTCCCTCATTATTTCCATTCGATATTCGACATTCAGAATTCAACATTCAGAATTCAATCTTGATTGCCGAATGCGCCGGCAGATCGACCAGCCGCATGCAACGCCCCCTCCCCTCGAAATCGATTTCCAGCGGCAGGCCGTCCAGGTCGCGATCGCCGGTGTTGTCGACCGTGATGGCGCCGTTGTCGACGGAAATGCGCAGGCTCCGCGTCCGCTCGCTGAGCACATCGCGCCAGTAGCGGCCCATGGCGGTGAGGGTGGCGGGATAGACATCGCCCTCGGTATCGGCCAGGACGTGCCGCAGCAATTCCGCCGTCAGGCTGTAGCAGGCGTTGGAGCGGTACATCAGCAGGTGGTGATGCGCCAGGAACACCAGGGCCCGGCCGTTTCGGCGGGCGAATCCCAGCCAGAACTTCAGCATGGCGATCTGCGGGGCGTTCACCGGATCGCGCGGCAGCATGCGCGTCAATTCGACCAGCCGCTCGCAGCCCTCCGGATGATGCTCCGCCGGAAACGTCAGCAATTTCTGCCACTTCGTGGCGTCGGTTTCGTTGCCGATCTCGATCCCGGCCGCCTCGACGGCCCGCGACGTGTCCGCATCGAACATGTCGCTGGGCGGCGTATAGCTGCAGGTGCGCACCCCCAGGATGTCCTCGATGGTCCGGCTGCACTCCTCAATGTTGTCGCGCTGCTCGGCGAAGGAATCGCAGGGATATTCCTTCAGCCATGGATAGCGCCCCCCGCCCACGCGCGTATGCGAGGTCCATTGGTTCCCGGGATCGGCGGCAGCATGGGTGCCGTAATGCAGATGGCCGTGGTTGCCGATTTCGGCGGCCAGCGCGCGCTCCGTCCGGATGGGGAACTCCTGGTCGGCCGCGGTGTCCACCTCCTCGCGCCAGAAGCGAATGAACCCGGGAATTTCCTCGCTGTGGCGGTTCCAGCCGAATTGCTTGCAGAAGGCCTCGTGGTCTTTCTGGATCAGGCTCAGTTGCGACGACAGCATGACGGTGGTCGGCATGCGAAAACGAGCGGCCAGTCCCAGCGCAATGCGCAGGCCTTCGGCCGACTGGAACGTCGATGGATCGTAGAGATCGTTGTCGCCGCGCCAGACGAAGCCGGCCCGCGCCCCGTATTTCCAGCGGCGGATGGCGGCCGACCGGATGCGAAGCGAACCGCGGGCGGGCACCGCTGCGATGCGCAATGTGCGGGCCCATGCCCAATCGCCATGGGTCACGCGAATTTGGATGTCGCCACCGGCCCCCGCCCGCTGCGCCTTGGCTACAAACGCATGTGACACGAGCTGTCCGGGCTCCGGACATTCCGTCTCCCCGGGCCCATCCGCCTGGATCTCGACATCCGGATTCGTCCCTGTGATCTCGATGCGCAGCGGCAGTTGCGGACGCACCGTGCCGGGATTCAGCACCATCAACTCGTACGGCTGGGCCCAGCCCTCGGGCAGAACGCCGGCATCATAGACGCCTCTCGTCCGCTCCAGCACCGGCCCGCGCAGGGTCACGATCAAGCGGGGGATCGGCAGCGGGACGCGCCCCGTCGAGGCGGCGAACTGCCGGGCCGGGGAATCCGACCGCCAACGCAGATCCACGGCCAGCGCCGCCACCCAGGCGCCGCCCATCATCAACGCCATCCCTGCGGCAACGGGCCATCCCCACAGGAAGCCGGCACCCACGGGCACGAACGCCAGCAGCCCCGCATCCAGCCATACCCGCCGAATGCGCAGCTTGATCTCCAGCGTTTCATAGACCACGTTCGCCAGCAGCATCGCCCATCCCGCCCGGCAGGACGCCAGGAAGAAGCACTTGCTCAGAACAAAGCCCGCAGCAAGTCCCAGCAGCGTGGTTGCGCCCCCAAAAACAATGAGATTCGGCATTAGATTCCTCTCGCAGATGGGGTCGACAGCATGGTTATCATTCGTGGCATCCGGGCAGTCGATTCACAAATTGGTTCCAAGGCAGGACGGTTGTGGCGCCATGCTCCAACTGGCGATTGCCCCCGTACACAAGCCACGACGGGCGCTTCGAGCGATGAGCCAGGGCGCTCCAGCGTTCCAAGCCATTGAAGAAATCGGACGCGATGGTTTGGCCCGATTTGATCTCCACGGGGACGAGATCTTCCCCGGCTTCGAGCAACAAGTCGATTTCAAGCCCTTGGCTGTCGCGCCAGTAATAGAGGTTGGCAGGCAACCCTTGATTGAAACGGCTCTTCAGGATTTCGCCGAGGACGTAGGTTTCGAACAAATTGCCACGGGCGGAATGGAACGCCAGCGACTGGGAAGCCTGGACGCCCATCAACCAGGCCGCCAGACCCACGTCGAGGAAGTACAGTTTGGGAGCCTTGATCAAGCGCTTGTTGAAATTGCGATGATGGGGCCGCAGCAAATACACCAGGAAACTGGCCTCCAACACCGACAGCCAAGCCGACGCCGTGTTGTGAGTAATGCCGCAGTCGGCGGCCAGGGAGGACAGGTTCAGGAGCTGCCCCGTGCGGGCGGCGCACATTTTCACGAAACGCTGAAACGCTGACAAATCACGAACATTGATCATCTGCCGCACATCGCGCTCGACGTAGGTCGCGACATAACCGGCAAACCAGTCGCCCGGCCGGATGTTCCGGTCGTATAGCGGAGGATAAAAGCCCGTGGCCAAGAGAGCTTCCAGCGTGGCCGGCCATTGGCCAACGGCTCGGAGCTCTTCACCGGAAAACGGCAACAGTTGCACCAACCCCACCCTTCCGGCCAGCGATTGGCTGATGCCCGACATCAGTCCGAACTGTTGCGAACCGGTCAGCACGAACCGGCCCGGAGTCCGATCCTCATCCACTCGCGTCTGGAGATAGGAGAAAAGATGGGGTGCGCGCTGCGCTTCATCCAGCACCGCACCCTCGGGGAACCCGGCCAGAAACCCACGCGGATCGGTCTCGGCCAAGGCGCGAAAATCCGGATCCTCCAACGAGGCATATGGCTTGTCCGGAAAGAGGCTCTTGGCCAGCGTCGTCTTGCCCGATTGCCGCGGACCCGTGATGGCGACCACGGGAAAAGAGGACGCCAACCGCTGAATCGTTCGAGATGCCCCACGGGGAATCATGGGTGGACCTTACACGGGGTCCTTACAGATTGTCAATTGAATTGACAATCTGTAATGTATGAGCGTTTGCGATTTCTTTCAGAATCCAGTGCAGAGCGAAAAGCCCGGCTCGGCAGGGACATCTCGCCCGACCCAAGCCGACGACCAACTGCCGGCCTACCGATTCTGCCGCCACCACTGGTTGATCTCCGCGCCGGTGGCGCACCAGGGAGACCGCGCTGCCAGGCGTTCCAGCAGGCGTTCATAGGTCCATTGCCAGTCGCGATACTCCGGTTCATTGAAACAGTCGTTGTGCCAGAGGAGCGTCACCAGGCCACCGGCGGCCATGACGGGTTCGATGGCCGTCCACGCGGCCTCCAACGCCGCCTCCCCTTCCAACCCAAGATTCAGGAAGAGCGTGACATCCATGACCGTCAGGGGCAGTTCGAGGATGTCCAGCCGCTGACTGGAATCGGGATGCCGCGGAAAGAACGGCTCCATCCTTCCGTCTCGCGGCCCGGGACGATCGGACCAGCCGAACGTGGCGTCGTATTGGAAACCGGCGGATTGCTGCGCCATCCAGGTTTCCGGGCCGGTATGCCGAAGGAAATGATTGCGAATGCCGACGGCCTCAACGCCCAGCTCCCGGCGCAGCAATTCGCGGCTCCCGCGATAGGCGTCGGCCTGATTGAGGCAATAGTAGCCACCGTGCAATCCGATTTCGCCGCCCGCCGCCGTGATCCTATGGACGATCCGGCGCAGCGCGGGATCGGACAGGTCATAGCGGGCGCCGCGCCGGCGCCAGCGCCGGTCGTGCAGCACAAAGAACGTGGAACGGAATCCATGGCGGGCCTCGATGTCGAGAATGGTGCGGAAATCCTGTTCGGGCGGGTTCGGGGACACCACCGACCGCCACAGCCGACGCCATGTCTGGGCCGCACGGTTCCGCTGCCCCATGATCAGCAAACGCCGGGTGCGATTGAACGCCGCCAGAAAATAAAACAACTCGCGGTCGCGGATTTTGTCGATATCGTGCGACAGGAAAAGCGCGAACGGAGCGCCCCCGGGCCAAGCCGGAGGCACCATCTTGCTGGACTTACCGGCGGGCATAACGGCTGAAGTTCCGGTGAGCGCGGCGGAGAGCGCTCCACGGGATGGGCGGATAATGCGTGCCGCCTTTTTCCTGGGGCTGGGCATCCGGGATGTGCCCCGCCAGGATGCGGCCGACCACCTCGATGAATCCCTGCATGCCCTGCCGGGCGATGTCGGCAACCGCCGCGCTGAAATCCAGGTCCTTCCGGACCGGCACCGGCCGTTGCAACAGGATGCCGCCGCCATCCACGACTTCGGAAACGACGTGTATGGTGAAGCCGACCTGGTCGAATTCGTCGTTCGTCATGGCCCACAGGGGACAGTCGGATCCGCGGTAGCGGGGCGACAATCCATGGTGCCAGTTGAGGGTGCCCCGCCCGGCCAGCGTATAAAGTTCCGGTTTGATCACCGGCGCACCCAGCAGAAGGATGTAATCCGGTGCCAGCGCGGCAACCTGCCGGAGGGTTTCGGGTGCATGCGGATCGTCCACCTCGACATACCGGCAGCGGGCTTGCAGACCGGCCATGACGGCTTCCGTGATGTCCGGGAACGGCTTGACGGCGGGATCCAAAACCCGGTGACGGAGCCGCCGGCCCACGAGCAGGTCGGCCAGATAGAGCAGGCCGCGCTTTTTCGCCAGCCGCCGGAGCACCTGCAGGCGCTGCCGCCTCGTCCGTCCCCGAATGTTGAACAAAGCCACGTCCTGCGCCTGTCCCAGCAGGAAGTCCGCCATGACATACGCCTCGGGAAGATTGCCGGTGGTGAGGATCAGCCAGTTCATTCAGAGATCGATGGCGCGGTTTGATCCAGATAGGTCCGGCGCAGTTCGTCAGCCCGATCGTCGTCGGATTCCCACGGCGGGCGGCCCGTACGGACCACCCGGGCCGGCACGCCGACCACGGTGGCCAGCGGGGGAACGCACCCGGTCACCAGGGCACCGGCTCCGACAGTGGCATATGCCCCGATCTCAACATCACCGCGCGGCAGGCCCCCGAGCAGAATTGCGCCCGTGCCGATATAGCAGCCCTTACGCAAGATCAGGCGCTGGTCCCGACTCCTGGGCCCATGGCAGGCAAACGTGACCCGATAGCTAACGACCACATCATCTTCGATTACCGTGCGGTGCGGATGCATGTCGTCCAGGTAGCACTGCATGCCGATGAACACCTTGCGGCCGATTTGGAACCCGACCAGGCGGTAACCCCAGATCCGCACGACATTGAACGGTACGAACGGGATGACCGAAACATTGAGCCATTTCCGGATCATGCGCCAGGCCAGCTTCAGAGGACCGCTGCGGCCCAGCCCCGGAGGCGCCGGCTTCCGGAGGATTGTTTCGTACAACGTACTGGCCCATTTCATCGGATTCCCGCTCCCGTTTGCATGCGTCCCAGCCGTCTCCCCCTGCTAGAACATGTTGCGTCTTCGAACTTTCAAGGCCAGTTCCAGAGGGAACCAGGCCTTGTTCACGGTGAAATACGGCACCAACCGGCCGCCAAATCCGCGGAAGAACCGCTCGATGGGCGGAATCACGGAGCCTTCAAAATCGAAAGTTTGCAGCCCCAGTCCCTGCGCCTGGCGGATGGCCTCAGCTACCGCCATGGCTCCGGCCCCATGATGGCGGTCAGACGAACGGTAACCACCCAGCACGTAGTAGGCGGTGCGGGCATCATGCACCACGCCGCAGGCGGCGATGGGCCGGTTGTCGCGGCAGGTAACATACGCATAGAAGTTTCCAGGCTTGGCATATCGGAACAGTACTGCGTCCAGGCTGGCTTTGTTCAATGTCTTGTCCTGCCGGCTAAACGTGGCCAGCACCAGATCCCGGACCTCGCGCAAATCTTCCGACAACCGGACGGTCAATCCATCACGTGCCGCCTTGGAGATGTCGTTGCGGCGGTCCGGTGCCATGTTTTTCCAGAGCTGATCCCATGGAACAGCCAGATCCAACAAATAGGTGTACTGGGGCACGACCTTGAATCCCCGCCAGAAGAAGGGCAGTGCGTCCGAGATGTCCCGGGCCAAGGGCAACATGCAGACCGCCGGAGCTTGGCGGTCGAGATAGGCCGCCATGCACTCCAGCGCCTTCCGGCGCTTTTCCAAGACCGCCACAGGATTCTGGGCCTTCACTTCCAGAAAGGGGCCGCTGGTGGGGGTAAATGGCGCACGGCGGTAGATCCGGCAGCCCCAGCGGCGTTCCTGATAAATCGCTAGACCCCCCGACAGTTCCCCGCTCTCTTCGTAGAGACCCAGCACCTGCATGCCCTCGCCGAACAGCTCCAACCACTCCAGTGTGTTGAACAGAGTTCCGTGGTCGCGAGCCAACTGGTCGTAAGCCGTCCGATCTCCTTCCTGCAGGGGGCGTATCTCCATCGCTTCCTCGTTTAGTTCATCCTGCCGGAGCCGCCAGAACCTGGCGATATAAATCCAGCAGTTCCGGCTCCATGAACTGCCATCGATATTTTCTGGCCGAAGCCTGGCGGGCGTTCTCCGCCAGGCGCTGGTATTGCTTACGATCCAACCGCACCGCTTCGATGGCGCGCGCAAGATCCGACGGCGAATCACAGTTGGCCGGCTGGCAACATCCGTCTTCCCGGGCCATGCGCTGGACCTCCACCATGAAATCGGGCCCGATGAACGGCAGTCCGTAGAGGAGATAATTGAAAATCTTGTTGGGCGCGGCGATGACATGGTTGGGCTTGCGGGTGAACGCCACCAGCCCCAAATGGCACCGGGCCAGCGCATCCCCCACCTGCTCGTAAGGCAGCCACCCGGTACGCTGGATCACCGCCTCCAAGCGATGTGCACGGACAAACGCCTCCAACCAATCCCGTTCGGGGCCGAACACATCGCCTACGATTCGGAACACCACCTTATGCTTCTCCGCTAGGAGACGGGTGGCCTCCGCCATGACCTTCAGCCCTCGGTCGAAGGTCAGAGCGCCGTCGTGACATACCACGAAAACGTCCTCGGGCGGCGCGCCGGCGGACGGCGCGAACACTTCGACGGCGGGCACGTTCAGCAGAGTCCGGGCCCGGCCTTCCCCGACGGTTCCGGCCAGCCGAGCAGTGATTGCCGGGGTCGCGCCGATCGCGGCGTCACAGCGGCGCAGCAGTGCCTGTTCGATGCGTTCATACAGCCATGCCGCTGGCCGGGCCAGCAGCCGCGGTAACCGTTGCGCCACCACCCCCGGCCACAGTTCATGGCTGTCGAACACCAGTTTGCTCCCCTGCCTCCATTTCAACAAAGCGCCAACCAGCAGCGAATCCGGTTCGTGGCAATGGCAAAGCTGCGGTTGCCACCGACGGGCGACGCGGTAGATCCGGAACAGGTTGCACAACCGGCCAAGATAGCCGCGATTCTCGGGAACCAGGTCGAACCGAACCCCGTCCCTTTCTGCGGGAATGCCTTCCCGCCGCGGGGCGATCACGATCACCTCGTATCCCCCCCGTACCAAGGAACGAGCCTCCTTGTAAAAAATGCGGTCGTCGTCGGGATAATGGCCGCTTGCGAGATGGCAGATTGTCGGCATGAAGCTGTATTCGGCCAACTCAGTATGAGGATGCGGATTCAAGCAAGCGGTCCAGCACAGTCTCCGCAGCCGTGCCGTCGCCGTAGTCTTCGATCATGGTGCCTGGCCGGTTGCGCGCAACGGCCTGCACGATGGCCTCTTCCGCCGCGCCGGCCAGCGTGTTCCAGCCTGCGGCCACCGTTTCCACCCATTCGGTCTCCTCGCGCAAGGTCACGCAGGGAACTCCATGGAAATAGGCTTCCTTCTGTACACCTCCCGAATCCGTCAAGATGGTCCGCGCGTGTTTCTCCAGCATCACCATATCCAGAAACGGGACCGGCGGGATGACCCGCACTTGGGAATTCGCTTGCAAGACGGGGTCCAGTCCAAACTGTTTGATGCAACTCCGTGTCCGTGGATGCAAGGGCAGCACAACCGGGATTTCCGAAGTGGCGATCTGGGCGAAGGCACTCAATATCCCCCGCAGGCGGTACGGATCGTCCGTGTTCTCCGCGCGATGGACCGTGGACAGAAGATACGCTTTCGGTTCCAATTCGAGGGTCGCGAGGATGGTGGACTGCTGCTCCGCCAGCGCGCCGAACGTCAAGGCCGCGTCATACATGACATCGCCCACTTGGAACACCCCGCGCTCGATGCCTTCGCGGCGGAGGTTCTCGATGGCGGCGCGGGTCGGGCAGAGCAGGAGCCGCGCCATGTGGTCGGTCAGCACCCGGTTCACTTCTTCCGGCATTTGCCGATTGAAGGAGCGGAGCCCCGCCTCCACATGGGCGACGGGGATGTGCAACTTGGCGGCAGCGAGGGCTCCGGCCAGCGTCGAGTTGGTGTCGCCATAGACCAGGACCCAGTCCGGCCGCTCATGGATCAGCAGGTTTTCGATCTCCGCCAGCATTCGGCCGGTCATCTCACCGTGCCGCCCGGAACCGATGCCCAGATTGTATTGTGGTTCCGGGATGCGCAGCTGGTCAAAGAACACTTGACTCATGTTCTCATCGTAGTGCTGGCCTGTGTGGACGAGGATTTCATCCAGTCCGGGGGATGCTCCGCGTGCGGCCGCGCGGCGAGCGATGGCGCGACTGACCATGGCGGCCTTGATAAACTGCGGCCGCGCGCCGACGACCGTCAGGATTTTCATGCCTCTTTCTTCAGGATTCGGTCTCATGTTCGCCCATTTCCGATCAAGCTCTGCATCCAGTCGCCCACCCGCCGCGCGCGCTCATTGATGTCAAAGGTCTTCGCTTTTTCGAGGCAGGCGGCAGACATCCGGCGGCGACGGTCCGGATCGTCCCGAAGCGCCAAGATAGCCCCGCGGATGGCCCGGACATCCGTTGGATCGACACGCACAGCCGTTGCGCCGTCCACGATGTCGTCCATGTAGCGGCCGTTGCTGGTAACAATGGGCAGGCCGCAGGCCATGGCTTCGATCACGGAATTACACGAGCCCTCGATGCGGGTGGGCAGCACGTAAAGGTCGCACGCCCCGAAATAATCGGGGATATCCGCATGAGCCACGGGTCCGCAGAACGCCGTGTGCGGATCATGGGGCGGATGCTGACCGCGCCCCAGCAGAACCAGCCGGACATCCTCCAGCCCCGAAACCGCTTCGATCAGCTGGGGATATCCCTTATTCGCGATGAACGACCCGGCGAAGCCTACGTTGAAGGTTTGCTCCGGGAGACCCAGTTTCCGGCACATCTCCGCCCGATTCCGGGGCCGGAAGACCGTCAGGTCGACGCCGTTGGGAAACACCGCGATGTTTTCCCGGGGCACGTTGAGAGTCCTCTCCAACTCTTCCGCGATGCAGGTGGAGACAGCCAGGAAAGCGGTTGCACGCTTCATCTCGCGCGCGGCGCGGGTCGGACCCGCCGGCCGGATGGTCCAGAACTCCCCCTCCCCCACGCCGACCACGGCGGGTACGCCCAATCGACGCCCCACCCGACTGGCGGCATGCCCTCCGAAATACAAAAAGTGTCCGTACACCAAGTCGGGCCGGATTCCGGCTTGGGCCAGGGCACGAATGGCCGCCGCATAGAAAGTCGCATTCGCCCAGCGAGCCGTATGGGTGAATCCTAGATCCAGGGAGGAAAATGTCAGGTGCCGCGGCCGGCAAACGGTCACGGGTGCCCCGGCACCGGCTTCCTCCTGTGCAATCCTCGGCGGAAAGGGCCCCAACCTCCGATCCAGCCAGCGCACCGGACTGATCACCGAGCAATCGTGGCCTTGCCGAGCCATGGCCCAAACGAATTGCCGCATGAACGTTCCCGCCGCCGGGCGCGCAGCGCACGGATAATTTGCTGTGATAAAAGCCAGTTTCATGAAATCTATCCGCTTCTGCGGCGCAGAGCGGTTGATCCGGGGGGTTATGGGCCTGAAGGCCGGGAATCCTCCGAGAGGCTGGCCAAGGCCAGGGAAATCAATTGCGAGCGGTATCTAGCCGAGGGTGGATTGTCCATTTGCCGCAGGAGCAAATCGGGGTCGGCAAGATCCCAGATGCCGCCGCCCAGGCGCCGGGCCTCCTGCAGATAAGGCGAAAGCCAAGCTGGCATGGCCGACACAGGTCGGCGGACCTTAAGGCGGCGGTACAGGCGGGACAGAAAAAGGCTCCGACCCATTTGCAGATGCCCCTCCAGCAAGAGTCGATCCCGAAGGCGATGCTGGCCGCGCCCGGGCCGCGGAATGTTGACCGCCTCGTGGTTGAACCAGCCCAGCAGTCGCAGGTACAATTGGTCGCGCTGCTTCGCATCATCGGCGATGGCATTGGCCCGATGGAAGAAATCCGGGGCATAAAACGGCGACGTGCACCAAAATACGGAACGGTTGCGGTCTTCCCCCAGATTCAGCCAGCGCCGTGCTCGCTGCCTGAACAGGAGTGCCCGGCATTTCTCCGGAACCGACTGACCCGGCTGACACCGCAGGGCTTGATCCACGTAGGCCTGAAGGTCGGATCGCGACAGGCCGGTCAAGGCCCGGCCAGCTTCCTCTTCCGCGGCCGAGGAAGCCAGACGTAGCCGCGCCACCTCGCCCGCGTGGGTCAAACGGCCCAGGGGCAGCAACGGGGCGATGGTTTTGTCGCCACCATCACCGGTCATCAGAAACCGCGCTCCTCCGAGTTGCTCCCCCACCCGCCGCAAGAAGCCCAGCATGTGAGCCACCCCGCAACCCAGGCCACCGTCGCTCATGCGGATCAAATCCAACGTCAGCTCGGGGGTCACGGCGCCGCAAGAAAGTGCATAATGGCGAATTCCAAGCGCCGCGGCCACCTGGGCGGCAACCGCCGCATCCGCCGGAGTGGACAGCCAATCCGTGCGGGTGACCGCCTCCACTGTGCCGCCGGCTTTCCGAATGGCGCACGCGACCAGTCGGGAGTCAAACCCGCCGCTCAAGGCCAGAGTCGGAGTCCAGTCGCGGAAGCTGCGGATCCGGCGTTCGCAAGCGGCCGCCAGTTTTTCTCCCAGTTCCGCCACCGTCGCAGACGAAAGCTCGCCTGCATCGCAATCCGTACCGGCGGATGCCCCGCCATACGGCACTTCCACGGTGGAAACGATCGGCCGGGACGAAGGTCCAGCCAGCCACACGATCCCGGATTCAGGGAAACTTTCGACTCCTTCGTACTCGGTTCGTTCATCCAGCGGATAGCCAAACAGGAGGCGCGACGCCAAGCCCAGGCAATCCGGCCGGGACAAGCGGCAAAAGGCTTGAACGGCAGAAGCCGACCGCCCAATCACCAGCCCCTCGCCTATGCGCGCAGAGAAGAGGGGCAAACGACCCAAACTGTCATTGAAAACTAGGCAGCGTCCGGTGGATTCATCTTCAGCCGCCACCAGGAATTCACCGTCGGCGGCGGCGACAAAGGCGCGCACCGTCGCCAGCGTTATCGCCGGGGTCTCTGCGCCCAGGGCGTGACACAGCATATGTTCAAAATCGGGCAGTGGGCATGAATAGATTCTGCCCTCCAGCACATAGCTCAGCCCATCCGTTTTCGCAATCTGTCCCGGACCGGCCGCACGGGAATACACGCTCAGCGACCGTCCTTGATGCAAGCAGCGGGGGGCACGGCCCGGATCCGGACGCACTTCCTGACTGAATCCGGCTGGCCGGCCGACGACCAAGCAAAGGCTGCGATCCATCACGTCCCATCCTCCGCGCAGGCTGTGCGCCAGTTGATCCGCCCACCGAAAACACGTCGGAGATAGGGGATTTTCTCCCCTCGAAATCCAAAACTTTCCTTGAAGTGGTTCAGCGAAGGCTTGTCGGTGCTCCAGCCACCATAGAATATTTCCGCGATCGTGCCGCGGTCCCGGCAGGACTCCAGGAACGTGAACACCAAGGCGTCGTTGGGATTGACGTGCAGAAACTCGGTCATGCTCTTGGCCCCGTCGATGATCGCCCGGTGCCCGGTGATTTGCACGGCGAGGTAGGCGATCAGCCGCCCCTCGTGAATGGCGCCCCAAAATTCGGTGTAGGCCGAGCCCCTCAAAATGGTTGTCCACCATTCATCACCATGTTTCCGGTAGTACTCGGGTGGATGCCCGCGCTGGTTGCGAATGGCCGTGGAAATGGCCACCTGGGTCAGGTCTTCGCGATAGGGCTTCAGATCCGAGAGTTTCACCACTTGATTTAGGCGCAGCCCTTTCCGGATCAGATTTCGGCGTTTGGACTCCATGGTTTCGAGGGACACCCGGGCAATCTGCTCCCGGCGCATGATCAGGGAATGCCAGTGGCCGCTGGCAGCCCGCCCCGGCGGAACCCGGTGGACACAACCAAGCGCGGCACGCCAGAACGCCGGGGCTTGCCGTTGCGGGTCCACCTCTTCGTAGAGAATGGCCGGCTTGCAATATCCCCAGCGCACGTTTTCCCACCACATCCCGTTATGACGGTGCAGTGGAAATCCGGCTAACTTCCGGGCGGTCAGGTATTCTTCCGCCGTCATGAAATGGCGTCCTGTGGAGCACCTGATGCCCCGGAATTCAGTCCGATAATCAACCGGCGTTTGCCACGCTGCGTGTACGTGACCTGGTCCACCCGTCGGGGAATCACAACCATGTCCATTCCGAGACGGCTTTGGATTTCCGCGATGATTTCCTGGAGTTCCGCCTCCCCCTCGCCCGGCGCCCCCTCGTGGAGCAGATCCACCTCTTGGAGCGAGCGCTGTACTAGTTGGATGCAATTGAGCGCCTTCATCCCCTTAAAACGACCGGAGATAAAAACCGTGGACAACCTGTCGCCCGATGCATTGACGAGCGCATCCTGAGTCCGGCCTTCGATGGATCTGAGCACCGTCAGTTTGCGGCCGCAGGGACAGGGCTCCCGGGTCAACACGCCCAGATCGCCCACTTCGTAACGAACGAAGGGCGTAAGAGTATTGTCTAGATCGGTCAACAGGATCCGGCCCGGTTGGTCCCAGATGGGCTGGCCGGCATCGTCCACGACTTCGATGATCACATGCTCATCGGTGACATGCTTCCGGCCCGCTTCACATTCATAGGCCAGCGAGCAAACTTCATTGCAGCCGTAGTAGTCCGCCACCTTGGCCCCATAGAGCTCTTCAAGCATCTGGCGCTGATGGGGGTACAGCATCTCGCCTGTGGTGAGAATTTTGTCGACCCGGACCCCTTCTGCCTGGCAAAGCGGACCCAATTCAAGAATCGAGGAAACAAAGTTTTCCAGGTAGCAAGGCGCAAACCGGCGAAGTTGACGGGCAACCGCCAGCTTTTGCGGCATATTCTTGCCGAATACATCAAACGATTTTTTGTTGGTCATCCGAAAGCGGATTCGCCCATACCATGACCCCCGGTCGAATGAACCCACAATGGCACCGCGGGTCCAGGGGCGAATATCGAGCCAGGACTTGCCACGCCAATAAGCGGCCGTAATCATGGCGCGAAGCTTCCGGTCCGACCACACTTCAACCGGTGTCCCGGTTGTTCCGCCAGTACGGGAACGTCGGCAAAACATTGGCAGTTTACCGGCACGCCGCAGGGCCGGGGAATTCGCGCGAACTCGCTCCTTGGAAAGAATCGGCAACGCGGCCAGCCTCGCGCGAACATCCACGCCGTCCTGGTAGCGCCAACTGGGAAATCCCTCGCAATATGGAACCTCGGACCGAATCTGACGGAAAAGCCGTTCGAGCTTCTTGTCCTGCAATGCGTCCAGTTGTCGGGCCGTGTACCACTGGGAACGCACCAGTTGCCAATATCGGACGCCAACGGACACAGACGCGTGGGGATCGTTCAGCGGCAGCAACATGCCGGCCAGAAAATGCGTCGCCTTGCTCATGGATTACTCCCCGCTACGTTGATCATTCCCCCCCGGGGGGTGTTGAAGGGCGACCTCGGAACCGTGCTCCAGCCAGATGGCTGGAGGCTGCCCCATCCAGAAACAAATCTCGGCAACGCGGGCTCCGACGCATTTGCGGGCACACGATGCACCCCGGCTTCGTGCCAGCGGGCGATGACCGCCGACATCCCCAGCGCAAACCAGAACCACCGGGATGAGTAAAACACATAGCCACCCAAACCAGAAACGAGGGTTGCCGCAACGGACGCGAGAAAGCCCATGGCGTAATAATACCATTCAAGAAATCCCGAGCGCAGAAAGAACCGACTGGAATGAATTAACCAAGCAAAACAAGAGAATACAAGCCACCCGATGGAAAACAACCCCAACATTCCCGTTTCGCCGACAAGACCCGAGACGCTATCGTGCGCCATCAGAGCGAAATGGGTTTCGAAACCTCGCAGTCCAGCACCGAACAACGGGTTTTCTTTGAGTAAATCAAAAGCCATTCCCCGCTGTTCTTTAATGAGGTCTGCCCGGCCTTCGGTATATTTGTTCACATTTGGACCAATCACAATCAAACGTTCCTGGATGCGTTCAGGGGCTCGGTGATACGCCCAGGGAACCGTCAACAGCAAGGCCAGCAGGACAAATATCGAATAGGACATCCCGCGCGCCGGACCCAACAGGCGCAGACCGGCAAACACGGCCATGAAGACAAAAAAACCTGCGAAATGAGTGCGATTGCCGGACAAAATCAACCCGCTGAGAATAACCAGCGCCATTCCAATCTGCAGCAACCCGGAAAGCAACTTCCTCCTCGCGTTTAAATTTATCATCAAGGCGAATAATCCACTCACGGCCGTCACCCCCAGCGTGTTGGCATCTCCAGCCAGATTGCCAGCGCGACCACCTCTCGTCACGGCGTCGAGACTGATCCCCAAGGGGGTGTATAAATCCAGCCCCAAGTTGTAGGCGAAGGGGAAGATGACCGCAACCAAAGAGGCAAGCACAAGCACCTGCAGCATCCGGCTCATTTGTTTGGGCGTGTCCACCATGTTCTCGATCATCAGCGCCAGGGTTACCAAGAGCATCAGCTTGATGAAGGCCTCCCCCCCCTTCGCCGCAGCAGGGCCACCGGCGCCGAGCAAGATCCCGATGGCGCATACCGTTGGAAATGCCCAGACGGATCGACGCAGTTTGGAATGAACCATGCGGCTCTTCGCCTCTGGATTCCGCCACAGGTGAATGATCCAACCCACGGCAACCATCACGCCAACAACCCGCCCGGCGGAATAGCCGGGCGGAAGGGGAATCAACGCCTCCACGGGATTGACCGCGATCATCACCAATAACCCGAAATACGGGTTTTTGAGAATCCGCCAAGCCAAGACCAGAACAATGGCAGGGAAGAGATATACGAACAGCGTCATCGGGGGGGGGGATGGGGGGCGAACGACCGAAGCCGCGATAACAGAGACGGCCGGCAAGCAAGCAGGAATGGGGGCGGGCGCAATGGTGGATTCACGAAGTTGTGTGGCCCTGTCAGGTCTATTTTTTCACATGCGACTCGTCCGAGGCATAGGGCCGCCGTCGCGTGCGGACAAGCATCCAGAGCCAATGTTTCGCCATATCCGTTGTCAGGCAACACCCCCGCAGACGCGCTTCTTCATACAACGCCAGATACTGATCTAGAACGGTCTCCAGGGAAAATCGATCCTTGAAAAGGCGAAGGGAAAACGCCGACAATCGCTGTCGGTATTCAGGATCTCTCAAGACCTGCTGGATGGCCCGATAGTTGGCCTCTTCGTCCCATGGCGCCACTTCGCTCCGCTCTGAAAAGTTTGCGGAAAACAGTGATTCCCAGTTGGTTTCGTCGACCAAGGTCGGCAACTGACCCGTTCGGGCCGGCACCAGCAGAATGCGGCCACGCGCGGCGGCTTCCATCAACCCGCGCCCCGTTCCCACGACCAAGTCGCCGGCATCGAGAACCGATGAGGCCTGCTTGACCAATTCGGGATCACTGACCACGGTTCCGCATCCTTTCAAGGCCACCCGCAGGTCCTGTTCCGCGGCCTTTTCGTGAACGACGCCCAAAAACACCAGTTGTGCTGGAATTCCATCGGACACCAGCCGACGGACCAAGCGGATGCTTTTTTCAGCCGTTCGCTGATAGCTCCGTGAAATCCGGCCCACACGCAGGATCACGGGATGCCTTGGATCCACCCGGGCACGCAAAGCTGCGATCTTGCCGGCATCCGGAAGGAATTCATGGATCCGATTAGGGATGTTTCGGATTTGCATGCGCCGATACGCGCGCTGGCATCGGAAATACCTTTCGTTTTCTTCGCTGTAGACGACGAGTTGGGGGACGCACGGGAAATAGGAGTGAGGGAACCGCCCCTGGGGATTTGGCCCTCCGCATTTTGTCTCCAGCAACCCGCATCCAACACGAAGTGCTGACCATCGCGCGAACGCACCGGTTTTCGGGTCGAAGGCATGGATTACATCGGGCTTTTCTGTGCGAACAATATCCATAAACCGTGAGAGCTCTCGAACCCGCAATCGGTGGATGCCGAACGGGATTTGGTACTGGCGGCAGTCTACCGGCTCCAAGGCCGGACAACGCGCGCTGCCAAAAGTCACCGCCACGCACTGGATATGGGGCAACAGCGACCGGATCAACGCCTGAAAACTATAGATATGCCCGCCAATGCCTGACCCATCGCCCACGTCAGTGACGAAAAGGACCTTCACCGCCCATTGCCTCCGACATGCAAGCCGCCCCGCAACCGTTGACGGATGAAGTCGAAATCCGAAGACCGATAGCGCCAGAGTTCCAGAAATCCAATTCCCACATACCGGCAATACACAATCGTCATTCCGATACCCCCCAGCACGTATCCCGCAGAAGACGCCATGGCGGCCCCGCGAGATCCGTACCGGGGAACCAGCCACAAACTTAACCCGCCATTGAGGACCAGGGCGGGAATCATTGCGTACAGGGATGCATTGGGCTTTCCCCGGCCCGCCAGATCCATATTCAGGATTTTCAGGCCCAACAGACAGAAAACGCCCGGCAGAAGCAGGTGGATAACGCGTACGCTAGGCCGGAATTCTTCCCCATACACCAACGGGATCAAAATCGGAGCCGCCAACCCCAGAACAATCACCAGAACCAGTGCAACCAGGAGCGTCACCCGGAACAAGCGCATAACCTTTCCAGAGAATACATCTTCATCCGGAGCGGTTGCGCTGTGTGAGAAGAGCGCCGTCGTGATGGCCTGCGGCAACGCCCAGGTCAACTGGGCGACCGACACCCCCAGGGCAAAAATGCCGATTTGGTCCACGCTGGACAGTTTTCCCATGACCACTAAGTTCACCTTGTAGTTCAGGGTGATGACGAATAGCGCGACCGAGTACACCAGCCCCTTGGCAATCAGCGCCCGGATTACCCGCCACTCAAACCGCGGCCGAATCGGGGCAAGGGTGCGCACCAGCCATAGGGCGTAGCCAACCACGACCGCCTTGGACAGTAGCGTAGCTCCGAGCGCCCCTTCCGGCCCCCCATCCAGCACCCAAACAAGCAATATCGCGGCCAGTAGGTTCAGGATTGCCACCATCCACCCGATATTGGCAAATATACCAACCTGGCGATTGCCCAGAAAGACGCCTGAACTGTAGCTGGTGAATATTGAAAACGGGATCGGGGCGATGGCCAGCAAGACGATCAACGGTGTAACCTGGGGATTGTCCATCCATCGTAAGAACACCGCGCAGACCAATGCTCCGAGGGTACCCAAGGTCAATGCGATGGTGCTGATGGCCCCGACCACTTGGCCGTTGGTATAGAATCCCTTCCCGATATAGTACGCGGACGCTTGACGGACCCCCATATCCATCAAACTCAACAGGATCGCGGGATACACCATGACGGCTGCAATCAACCCGCGCCCCGACGCCCCAAGACATCGAGCCAGCACTACACCGGTGATGACCCCAACGGCCATCACGGTAAATTGGTTTCCAATGAGCACAAGCGCGTCGTGGATAAAAGACCTGCGCCCCGCTTGTTCCGAAGATCTGTTCATGGACCAACGATCCGGGCCGGCACGCCAACCACGGTCACCCCTTCAGGCACATCCTGCAGCACAACCGCGTTGGCGCCAACCGTAGCTCCGGCTCCAATGCGCACTCCGCCAACGACTTTGGCGCCGGAATATAGACGAACCCCCCGACCGATCATCGGATAGGCCTTGTGTTCTTCGAATCGCCCGTGGCTTCCAATGGTCACCTGCTGGAAGATCCAAGCGTCGCCTTCGATGACGACCCCCGCCCCGATGATGATGCCGCTAGGATGAGGAAACCGAATGGAATTCCCCAGCAACGCCTGTGGTGAAATCTCTGATCCACACAAAGAATATTGAAGCCACCTGAGCGGAGCACAAAGCCACCCCAGCCGCATACCGATCAACCATCTCGAAAGGCGATAGCTCAGGAGAAGCTGGAAAGATGTGCCCCAGAAAAAAGCGGCCAAGATACCGACCCACGAACCCGCCCCGCAGCAACGGAGATCCTTTCGCACATCGGTATATAAAATGGAAAAGGTGTAGCGGTGGTTCATTTCATTCCCTGAAGCGATGCCTCTCAAATCGCCGCATCGAACTGTTCAATCTTGCCGCCCATCGAGCGCATTTTCTCAACAAAGCGGTCGTAGCCGCGCTCAATTTGCCAAGCCTGGGCGACTTGCGTAGGTCCCTGGGCCGCAAGTCCGGCCAGGACCAGCGCGATACCCGCCCTCAAGTCCAGCGCCGTCACCGCGGCGCCCGTCAGCCGCCGTCCACCGGATATCTGCAGCAAATCTCCAACCACCTGGTATTCCAACCCCATCTTGCCCAGTTCCTCTGCGTAACCATACCGGCCGGGAAAACGAAGGTCCACGATGCGCGTCTGACCTTCCGCGCACGCACCATAAACGGCAAAGAGCGGCTGCATATCCGAATTGATGCCAGGATACGGACCGGTTGCGATGTCGACCGGATAAGGACGACCGCCTCTCACAATCAGACGATCTCCGCTCCGGTAGAACTGTGCACCGCTCTCGCGCAGGTGGATCAACGGCACCTCCAGATGGTCGAAGGGAAATCCTTCGATCTCCACGTCGCCGCCCGTGATCACTGCGCCAATCAGCCACGTCAGCGCCTCGATATTGTCAGGGATGACAACATGCTGGGCTCCGCCCAGTGGCTTCCCCCCTTGAATCCGGATGGATTCCTGCCCGCGGACTTCAATCTCCGCGCCCATGGTTTGCAACATCGTGATCAGGTCCATGATCTCGGGCCGGATATGGGGATTCCAGATCCGGGTTGGCCCCTCGGCAAATGTGGCGCAAAGAATAGCATTCTCGGTGGCCCCGGTGGACCGGAACGGCAGATGGATTTCCGCGCCGCGCAACCCGTCCGGCGCTTCGGCGTGCAGCATACCGTTTCTTTCCCAGACCCTAGCCCCCAGGGACTCCAACACCAGCACATGCAGATCATGCTTCCGTTCGCCCAGTCGGCAGCCACCAGGCAATGGCACGGCTCCAGCCCCTGTACGGGCCGTTAACACTCCAAGCAATAGCAATGTGTTCCGGATAGATCGCCCCGAATACTCCAGCCGGGAAGAGGGCGGGCGGCTTTCCTTAATCTCAATCCGCCCCGAAGTTACTTTGCAGCATTTGCCAAGGGCGGCGAGCATCTTTACATGCACCTGAGTATCCAATAGCGTGTCGGGATAGTTCGACAACTGAATGGGCTCTGACGTCAGTAAAGAGGCGGCCAGCAGCTTAAGCGCGCTGTTCTTGGCCCCGCTGACCCGGACCCGGCCGGACAGCCGAGAGGGCTCCACACGGTACACTTCGCGGCCTAGATGCATGGGATTCTCGTTCATGGTATCCGTTCCGGTTGGCGCGCGTTGGTCAGCCTCAAGCCGCTTCATGAGCCGGCACTGTGCCGCCGTTCGGCCGCACATACCGCGCCTCGGTTTCCATCCACACCCCGTACCGCGCATGGACCGCCTCTCGAATCGCCCGGATCAGCGCCAGGACGTCCGCCGCCCGCGCCTCCCCCGTATTGACGACGAAATTGGCATGCTGGGGACTCACTTCCGCCCCGCCTGCCCGGCGGCCCTTGAACCCAAGGCACTCGATAATCCGGCCCGGAGGCCCGGCCAGTTCGAACAGTTCCGGTGAGCTCTTGAACACCGATCCGCAACTCGGCCGCTTCAGCGGGAACTTGCGCCGGCGCTCCCGTAGATTCGCCAGCATGGCCCGCCGGATGGCGGTGGGATCCCCGGGCGACAGGGACAGGCTGCAACGAACGACCACCCGGTCCGGCTCCATTAAGAACAGGCTGTTCCGATAGGAAAACCGGCAGGCGGCCCGATCGAGCCGGATGGCGGTCCCCGCCACATCCAACGCATCGATCCAATCCATCCACTCTCCGATGCCCTGCCGGCGACTGCCGCCATTCATTGCCACCAGCCCGCCCACGCTTCCGGGAATGCCCATCATCGGCTCCAGACCGGTCAACCCGTTCCGATAAGCGATCCAAGCCATCCGACAGGTACTGGCCCCCGCCTCCACCGTCAGTCGGCGTCCCTCCACCTCAATCCGTCCCATGGCGGCCCCCAACTTGATCACCACCCCCCGGAACCCCTCATCCGCAAACAGCAGGTTCGCCCCACCCCCCATGACCACATGCGGAACGCCCGCCATCCGAACCGCCCGCAAGACATCCGCCAATTGCTCAGAGGATTCCGGTTCGACGAAGACATCCGCCGGACCACCGATTTTCCATGTGGTGTGGTTGCGCATGGGAACCGCGCGCGCCACGGCAAGGCCAAAAGAACCCAATGACCGCGCTACATCATCCAGATTAGACGCGTGGCTCATAAAACAATTGAATGTTGCGCATCATGGCCGGCCCTGTCGGATTTCATTCCTTTGGCGCTCTTCTCGATCAAGGAAATCCCAACAACCATGGTGAACATCCCCGTAAATTCGGTCATCTCACGCCGTCTGGAAGGTGTCATGATTCGGCGCGCGATCGTGTCATTATCGAATGGCGTGTTCTTCCAAATGCAGCGCCTTGAATTCGTCATAGGCTCGGCCGCCCTTGGCCAATTCCGGCGGCAGTGGATTCTCTTCGTCCAGATCCAGGCAGCGGAGGACTGGATTCGTGGTCGGTGGTCGGTGGTCAGTGGTCGGAACGGATCCATTCCGACTATTGACCTCTGACCTCTGGCCCCTGTCTCCTGTCTCCTGCCCCCTGCCGTTTGAAACGGTTTGATATCTAAATCCGCTCTCGGGGCAGGTCATCACGCCGTCCGCGTCCGGGTTCTTCAGGATGTGCCCATGCCGGCTCATCCAACCCTTCTGCCGGGCGGGGTTTCCCATTACCAGCGCGTAGTCGGGCACGTCCTTGGTCACCACGCTGCCGGCGGCGACAAAACAGTAGCGCCCCAGCGTGACCCCGCAGACGATTGTAGCGTTTGCACCGACGGTGGCCCCGCGCCGGATGAGCGTTTTCTCATACAGGCTGTGGCGCACCACCTGGCTGCGGGGATTGGTGACGTTGGTCAGCACGCAGGAGGGGCCCAGGAACACGTCGTCTTCGATCACGGTTCCCGTGTAGATCGACACGTTGTTCTGCACCTTGACGTTGTTTCCAATGACCACCCCTCCATCTACGTTCACGTTCTGCCCGAAGATGCAGCGTTGCCCAATTTTTGCGCCCTTCATGATGTGGCTGAAATGCCAGATTTTCGTGCCCGCGCCGATCTCAGCGCCTTCGTCCACGTAGGAGGAGTCGTGTTTGAAGTAGTCACTCATTGTTTGGAGTCCTTCGTTTGAAACAGAGAGGCCAGAGGTCAGAGAACAGAGGCCAGCGAACAGCCGCTAGGCAAGGAAGGAGTTGGGGCTTTTGATCATGGACCCGAGCATTTTGCCGACTTCCTCATTGCGAGCAACCAGATCAGAGTGAACGGGTTTGCCGATATAACCGCAATCTAGCGCAAAATCGAGAGATGAATCGGTTTCATTGCATTCCCCGTCGCAATCGGTCAATTTTGAAATGAAATGGGCTTCGTAGCGCCTCTTTGCCCATGCCTCCCGCAGATTCAGACAAACGGATCGTGAAGACCGGCGAATCTGCCCGGTAAGAGCATAGCGTTCTTCTGCAGGAAATGTCATGCTATGGGCATAAATGTCCATAGCCAGCACATAAGCCTTCTTGTATACGGTCAGATCTTTCGCTGTTTTGATCTGCATGATTCTCTGCCCTCTTCCCTCTGGCCTCTGGCCTCTGCCCTCTGTCCCCTAATAACTCAACATCTCCATCAGCCGGATCCCCGAGAGCACGTCGGCCTTCGAGGGGAACATGGCCCAGTTTTCCTCGAGAATGTATCGGTACAGGGTGTTGTGGCCCTTGCCGTACTGATGGTCGAGCTTGAAGTCCAGATCGGGCTTTTCCAGGCCCTCCACATTCCAGAAATCGATCTGGTTCAGATTGGTGCCCGACAGCCGGATCGTGCCCTTTTCCGCGATCAGCGTGAATTCCGTTGCGAAGTTTTTTTCGTACACGTCCACTGTGGCATTCAGCGTACCCACCGCACCGGAACGAAACCGCAGCACGGCCGACACGCTGTCAAACACTTCCAATCCGCGCAGCGATCCGCCCTCCCCCTTGTGCGATTCCACTTCGCCGAAGAAGTAGTGAACCATGTCCACATAGTGGCTGGCCTGCGTATAGAGAACGCCTCCGTCAAACTCGGACGTGCCATGCCAGTCAATCTGGAAGTAGTCATCGTTGCGGTTCCACAGGACGTTGCAGATGAACTGGTGAATCTTTCCCAGGCGTCCGCTGTCGATCAGGTTTTTCACGAAAGCGACTAACGGATTGTAACGGTTCTGGTACACCGGCAGCAGGACCTTGCCGGCCTTTTCCACCCGCCGATACACCTCGTGGGCCTCGCGCAGGGTCAGTGAAAGCGGCTTTTCACAGATGATGTGGGTGGCATCCGTCAGTTCCGCGATGTTGGACACATGCCGGGGATGCAGCCCGGACGGCGTCAGCACGGCGACCATGTCCACGCCGCGGATTTTCCGGTAGTCGGTCAGATACGGCACGCCCAGCTTTTCGCCTGCCGCCCTAGCCCGTTTCTCGATCTTGTCGCACACCAGGGCGATCTCCAGCCCTGGATTGTCGGCAATGGCTTCAGTGTGGCGGTTCAAGATGCGCCCGCATCCCACCAAGGCAATGGTTTTCATCTGGATTCCTTCGGTTTGAATATCGACAGCCATGCGCCCTGCGGCCGGCTATCCGTCCGCATCCCCGGCGCCGGGCGTCGTGGCCGGTGCGGACGGTTCCGCGGCATAGGAGTGGTAATGCTTCTGATAATGGTAGTACGGCCCGTAGCCGTGATAGGCGAACTTGGAATGGTCCACGTCGTTCATGACAACGGCCAAGGCCGAAATGCCCACGTCGCGGAACCGGCGGATAGTATGCCGAACCGCCCGTTTGCGGCTCGTGCCGGGCCGCGCCATCACCAGCACGCAATCCACCTGCCCCGCCAGCGACAGGGCATCGCTGACAATGCCCAGCGGGGGTGCATCGATGACGACCCTGTCGAAGTTGTTCCGAGCCCAAGTCATCAAGTCCGCTACCTTGGCTCCGCCCACCAGCTCGGCTGGGCGGGCATCTCCCTTTACTCGAGATGCAATGACGCTGAGATTGGGACACTCGGATTCATAGACGATATCCTGAGGAGCGGTTTTTTTGCTCGCCAAATAATCTAGCAACCCTTGATGGCCGCCCGGAATCGGGAAAATGCCTCCAATGCGCGGACGGCGCAGATCGAAATCCATCAGCAGGGTTCGCTGGCCGGTTCGGGCACAGGCCGTGGCCAGGTTGCAGCAGGTCGTGGTCTTGCCTTCCTCCGGCAACGAGCTGGCGACCAGGATCATGTGAGCCTGGTCCCGGTAGGCCGCGGAATCCAGCACCGACCGCAGCCCCGCAAACGCCTCCGCCATTTCTCCGTGAGAATGGGTCAGCGAGGCCTTGGCGATTTCACGGCGATCCTTCGTCTGAACATGTGGAATGACGGCCAGGATCTTGACTCCCGACCCCGTCTCAATGTCGTTGGCATCCACCACATGGTCTTCCAGCATGTCCGCGAGGAACGCCAGGCCCAAGCCCAGCCCGACCCCTACCACCAACGCCATGAACAGAACCCGCAATGGCCGGGGATGAACTTGGATGGCCCGCTGGGCGCGATCCACCAGCTTGACCGTGGCCGTGGTCTCGTCGGCGGACAACCGCGCCTCCTGAATGCGGAACAGGACGCCCATGAAGGAGGAGTCCGCCGCACTGCGCGCCCGCTCCAATGCCGCGATATTCATGCTGGCATTCAGAATGTCACGGTCGAGATCCGATGCCAGTTTGAGCTGGTTCTCTTTCTTCTCCCGCAGGCCGTTGGCTTGTTCCTCATACAAGGACAGGTTGGCCGCCGCCGTGCTTTTCGCCCGGTTCAAGGCCGCCATCGCCTGCTCCCGGTAAAGGCTGACCGCCTGGTCCTGTGCCTCCACCGCGGGATGATTCGCCGTGTAGCGCGACATCAAACCGTCCCGTTCGGACACGGAGGCGCGCCAGCGTTCGAGCGCGCTCGCCACGTCGGCGGCCCGCGGAATGTCCACCGGCAGTTTCCCCGCGTTCTCCGGCTCCAACTCCACCGCACTCAGGGCTTCCAACAGCTTGCGCTCCAGCGTCGCCCGGTTTTCAATCTGGGTGAGCGTCTCATTGAAACTGATTAACGAGCCCTGAACGGTCCGGCGCTGCCCCTCCAAGACATCCAACTGGAACTGTTGACGGGCATCCAGCAGGGCCTTGTCCGCCAAATCCAGCTCGTGCTTTTGGGACTGCGCCTGGGCTTCCAGCCAGGCCACGGCGGCATCCGATACTGCCCGGTTTTCGGCCCGGGTGCTGGCTTCGGCTCCCGCGGCATAGGCATTGCTTGCCTTGATGGAAAAATCCGGATCCCGGCTCAAATAAGCCACCCGCACCAACCGCGTACGACGCAACAGCGTAAAATTGGCGCGTCCGGACAGTCGTTGGGCCAATTCGGCGTCTCCGATCGGGTCATCGGGATACAATTGCCGGTAGCTCGCCACTACATGAGGCAGCATGGTCGAGCTTTTGAACTTCTCAATCTGGGTGTTCAACGTCTCTTCGAACTGAATGGCCGCCGTGGGATCCTCAATCATCGCCTCCTGTTTGTTCAAAATTCGGGGGCGCCGAACACTCAATTCTATAGTTGCCCAGGACTGATAAATCTTGGGTGTTTTATTTAGGTAGAAGAGGGCTCCGCCAAGTATGCATGCAACCGCCAACAGGATCGTCAGCCACTTCTTGCGGGCAATTCGAAGCAACCGAAGAGGGTCCAGCGCATGGAGTGGCCCGGATCCCGCCGAAGGGCCATCGCTATAGTAGACCGCATTGGGCCGCTCTCCACCGTAATAGATCGGTGATCGCGAATGTACAGGCTGGGGATACGATGAGGAGCCAGGGGGTGATGTATCAGGTGGGTTCATGGGGGGGATCCTTCCACGGGTGCGACCAGCCGCAACGAAGTCAAGGGCGCAGAATCTCGCGGAGAGGCCGCGCACATCTTGGGCAGCAAGGCGAGCGCAGCCAACCAGGCGTAGAGGATGGCGGGCGATCGGAACGGCAGATCCACTACGCTGAACACCCCCACCAGTACCAGCCCCACCCCACCCATGGCTCCAAACGCACAGGATGGGCTTTGGCGGGCGGGCCATGCCGCCCTTACCATAATACCAACGATCGCCACCATCAGCCCAAAGCCTACCACCCCGAATTCCGCCAGAAACTGGACGGGGTCGCAATGGACGTTGGCCCAGCCACGACGTTGCAGCGCCGGCCAGTATTCTTCGGGAACATGCTCCGCCACCTGATACCTATACCCCCAGCCTCCTACGCCATACCAAGGATCAGCCCACCAGATCTTGATGGCCGCCCATACGAACCTTGGCCGTCGTCCCAATTCCAGGTCGATTCGGTCCCATACGCGACCCGACAGTTCCGAGCCGGTGGGATTCCATGTCATTTCACGGCGAATTCCTTGGTCCCCAAGACCCGCGACCAAAAGAATGATTCCGGCGGCAACCGCCACGGACAAGGCGCCGAAATTCAATCGCCCCGCCGGCGGTAGATACCGCCAACCGCGTACCCAGCCATAGACCGACACCACTCCGCAAAAGACGCCCGACAATATAATTCCAGCTCGGCTGAACCCCAAGAATGCTCCCGCCAGACATAGGATGAACGAGATCGCCAAGATGGCCACTCGTCCGGGATGTTGCAGGCGCCGAGCTGACGGGGCATCCGCATGACTGCGAGAGCGTTCAAACACCTCTCGATACATCAGGCCAGCCGCCACCGCCGACATCAGCAAAAAAAAGGGCGGGGCATGGTTTCCATAGCCAAAGGAGGCAAAGAAGTGCCCGTTCAATGGCTGTTGCCAATAGATGGACGACGTACCCGAGGCATATTGGATCATGCCAAAAACGGACAGGGCGGCCGCCGCATGCACACAGAAGCGCAACAGGCGACTGGCGGCCCGCCGGTCCAGAACGGGTGCCCGCAACACCACGGTCAGTGTCCAAGCGGGGAAAAACCAAGCCAGCATCTGCGCCGCTTCGCCCCGCGCATAGGCCCAGGGCCAGCTCGGCCAGCGCGGCGCGGTGTACGTCCACCGTTGATAACCCACGTCAAAGTATTGCTCCCGGCCCGCATTCGCCCACTGCAGGGCCAAGAAACCGAGAAAGGCCAAGCCCAGCCAAAACACGGGATCTCGAAAGACCTTGCGGGCAGAAGCGCCACACCGGAAAAAGAAACCACCCCCCAGAACAACGGCCCCCGCCACGGCCACCAGATGAAACGAGGGGCGGATACCCGCCCACACCCACATGGAATAGACCAGCAGGAAACCAACCCCCGTGCCAACCCATGCCTGGCCCCGCCGAGAGGCCCGGGCACTCCGCTCATTGGGAATGGCAAGCGCTGTTCGCATATAGGCGGATGGGGCTAGAACATCGCTTCCGGAACAAACACTACGTCATCCGCCTGCAGGATAATGTCGTCCTCCAGCCTCCCCGCCGTGCCCACCGCCTTCAAATTGACCGTCCGCGTTTCTGTCCTGCCCGTGGGCAGCGAACGCGTCACCAGGATCGCACTGTCCCGCGCGCTTGTAGCAAAACCACCCGCCTGTTGAATGGCCCCGCTGACCGTCAGATCCTGGGTGGGAGGAATCGCCACCCGGCCAGGCGTCTTCACGCGTCCCAACACCGTCACGAAGCCCCACGGCGAGATTCCATCCCGGCTCGTGTCCCGTACGAAATCCACAATGACCTCTGGACTGACGTAATATCTCATATAACGGGCGGTTAGCCGCCTTCGAAAATCATCCAGGCTCTGGTCCAAGACATCCATTTCCCCCAGCAGCGGCAGCACCACCGTGCCGCTTTCCGATATGCGCTTCGCCGGCTCGTCAATTTCCTTCTCCCCTGCCACCAGCACCACCAGGCTGATGACCAGCCCCGGGCGCAGTTTCACCGCCACGGGCGCCGGATCCTGATCCGGCTGGCCAAAGGACGGCGTCGAACGGCAGCCGGCCGCCACGGCAAACCCCATCGCGGCCGCCAGCGCCGCCTCCAGCAGCCGCCGCCATACGGGGCGGGCCAGTCTATTCATACGTTTACTCATGTCGGGTGGCGCCCAAAGACGCGGTTGTCGGTTTCCGGGTACACCAATGGCAACTCGCGCCGCACGACGCAAGCATTCCATGCTGTTTGGCCCATCCTGCTATTGCAAATCCGCAATGTCAATGTCCACGAAAACATCCCTGTAAGGCTCCAGTGACCTCTCGTCGATCCCCCGGCGCTCACTCGCTTGAACTGGCTTGGGCATCTTTTTGAACTCCACACCACACGATCCGTATTGGAGACCAAACGGCAACTCCCAATGTACACCCGCCCAGCAGGATGCGCAACAGAAAGGCCCCGGTGCGCCCCCCCCCCTCCCCCGGGGGCGCAACCGCGATTCATCAGTTTCGAGGGTTGATGCGGATCTCGTGGATCACCGGCATGCGGCCGGATTCGTCGTCCGGGAATACCAACCACAAATAGCGAAGGATTATCGGATGAATGTCCATGTCATGCGGCAGAGGCAGCCACTCCATGGCGTCCAGACTGTAGAGGAATTCCAGCGTGGCCAGGGAGTCTTCCGCCAGGTCGACCTCGACCGCCGCCAAGACCAACTCGGGCTCGTAGCCTATGACCAGGTATCCGCCGCCAGGCTTCTGGCCTATCCAAGCCGTCTCCGAATCGCCGTCCAGCGCGAGCCAGCCGGTATCGTCCTCGGAACCGTCACTGGTCAGCACCGTCACAGCCTGGCTCACCGTCACAGCCTGGCTCACCGCGACAGCCGATCCGTTCGCCGGCGGCGTACGGTCCTTGGCCGCCACAGGCGAAAGACTCTGCTTCTCCCCCGGCCGTGTGCCATAGACTTCCAGTTCCGGAATCACCACGCTTTGGTTCTCCGAATTATACAGCCCGGTGAACTTCAGGTAGCGGATCGTTTGGTCGTCCACCGCCCAATCGTCCCAGCCCTGCCGGTCTTCCTCGCTGGCATCCGCCAGCATCGTCCAGTTCACGCCGTCCGTCGAGGATTCGATCGTGTAGCGGTGGACCCGATAGGTCCAATCCCAGTTCAGGATCCGCACGCGCGATACGACCTTGTCGCCCCCCAGATCCAGCGTCATGGTGCCCGGAGGAGTGGCCGTCCACATCGTGTGCCCATAGTTGCCGCTGGCCGTGTGAATGCCGTCGATCAGCATCCACGGCCGGCTCGCCTTCACGCCCGTGATCGTCGCCCCGCTCGAGGCCAGGGCCAAGTTCTCGCCAATGTCTTCGTCCAGCGCGATCGCAGGCATAAAATAATCCGGCCAACCCGGGGCAGAGATCCGGATCACCGCCTCTTCACCAATGTCGTTGTCATCTTTGGCCTGCTCCAGGATCACCGCCTGCCAAACGTCCCAGTTCGAAGAATTGAACGTCCGGGTCGCCCCGCTCGCGACAACGATGCTCTCGTCGCCCGAGCTGCGAGACACGGTAAACACAACCGGGGACGGTGGCGGCTTGTCCAGGCGCATGAAGAACGTCCCGCGGCCGCCTTCCCGCACGTTGACACGGGTTTTGGAAAACACCAGTTGGGGCGCCACGGGTGGCGGGCGCTCACCATATACTTCCAGCTCGGCGATCGCAACGCTCTGGTTCGCCGAATTCGACAACCCGGTGAATTTCAAGTAGCGCATCGCGACATTTGTCACCGCCCAGTCATCCCAGCCTTGGCGATCTTCCTCGCTGGCGTCCGCCAGCATCGACCAGTTGAGGCCATCCGTCGAAGATTCGATCGTGTAGCGGTGCACGCGATAGGTCCAGTCGAAGTTCAGCAGCCGCACGCGCGACACCGTCGCCGTGGTTCTCAAGTCCAGGGTCATGGTCCCCGGCGGTACGTTCGTCCACCCCGTGTGTCCGTAGTTGGTGCTTACCGTGTGCACGCCGTCGATCAGCAACCATGGCCGGCTCGCCTTGACCCCTGATATTGTGGAGCCGCTGGATCCTAGGGCCAAGTTTTCGCCGATATCGCCATCCAAGACGGTGGCGTCCACAAATCGCTCCGCCAGGCCCTCGCCAGAAACCCGGAATGACGCCGTTTCATTTTCCGAATTGTCGTCCTCGGCAGCTTCCAACACAACCCGCTGCCAAACGTCCCAGTTCGCCGGAGTGAAGGTCCGAACCGCACCGCTGGCCACAATCAGATTGGTATCACCAGAAATTCGGCTGACGTTCAGCTCCACTCGGCCCGGTGGGGCTTCGCTCAATCGGACAAAGAATCGGCCCTCCCCCCCTTCGCGGACATTGATATGTGTCCGGCTTAATATGGGGTGCAATCCCGATGCCGTGACTTCAAAATTCACCGACTGGTCGGCGGCCGGCTTCCAATTGTTATCGCCTGGTTGCATCGCAACAATGGTCACAGGCCCGGTTCCAGAAAAGGTCAGACGACTTCCGTCCTCATTGAAGACCGCCGGCCCCTCGGCTACAGAAAAAGCCACGGGCAGGCCGCTGGACGCCCGGGCAATCAACTGGAGGGTATAGGCCACATCTTGATCCCCCGGATTCGAGAAGGAAATGGTCTGATCCGCCTTCTCTACGATCAGCAGGTCTTGGGCCTGCCCCTCAAAGCCCTCCTCCGTCACTTCGGCCTGCACCAGATAGGTGCCAGCGGCCACCGGAACCTCGCCATCTCGCAGCACAATGGTGTCCGGTATCCCGCGAAGCCCGGCGGCAACCGGCTCGTAGACCACCTCCACCGGCAAGGCCGGTGGATCGGTTTCCACCGTTACTTCGCGGGGGGTGCCGTCATAGGTCTGGTGAAGATTGCGCAGGGTAACGCAAGCGGGCTGCACTACCCAACGGCCGTACACCTCCCATTCGGTCATGCATACCAACGCATTGGCGGAGTTGGAGACCCCCGTGAGCCGTAAATAGCGCATCTCCTGATCGTCCACCGGCCAGTCGTCCCACCCCTTGCGATCCTCCGCCGTGGCATCCACCAACAGGGTCCAGTTGGTTCCGTCCATCGAGGACTCGATCGTATAGCGGTGAAGCACGGGATACAGCCAGTCCCAGTTCTGCAGCCGGATCCGGGATATGAACGCGGGAGCTTTCAATCTCAGCGTAATCGTGTCCGGCGGATCGCGGCCCCACTGCATAAAGGCATAATTGGCGCTGGACATGTGGTTGCCGTCGATCAGGTGGGCTGCGCGGGCGCCCCCGCTGATGGTCGCGCCACGCGATGCCCGTGCCAGATTGCAGGCAATGTCCTCGTCCAATTCCGTGGCGGTCAATAGTTGGGTGGCCACGCCCGGAATGACCACTTCGAATGTCGCCTCCCCGTTGACCGCATCTTCGTCGTCCAGGGCCTTCAACGTCACCGGCTGCCACCAATCCCAATTCCAGGAATGAAAGACGGTCATCGCCCCGGTTTTCAGCACGAGGTCTGGATCGCCGGAGACCCGCGCGACGGTGACCGTGGTGGGGGCCGCGGGTTCCCGGTTCAGTTTCACGAAAAAGCGGCCTTCGCCGTTTTCGCACACATACAGGTGGCTCGCGCTGACCGCCAGGAGGGACAGGACGTTGAACGTCTGGACCTCCACCGGCGCGGGGTTCCAGTTGGCATCGCCGGCCTGGGAGGCCGCAACCGATACCACGCCCGTTCCTTGGAACGACAAGGTTCCATCCGCAATGGATGCCGGGCCGGATACCACGGAGAACGCCACCGGCA
>CAYNSH010000014.1:0-50171 GCA_964399775.1 uncultured Verrucomicrobiota bacterium | reverse complement strand
GCGCGAAAAATTCATCCCGTTCCCGAAAGCCTGCACCTGGCGGCCGATCACCGAAGCCTCGGCCTCGTTGCGCATGCGAATCACATCGCCTTCGGCCCGGGCCCGCAACAACCGCGCCTCCGCCTGGGCCTTGGCCGCGGCGTTTTCCAACTTGGCCACTTCCAGATCGCGGTTCGCGCGCGTCAGCTTGACTTCCCGCTCCTGCTCCGCACCGATGACCGCACGGATCCGGCTCGTATCCGCCTCCACCTTCTCCTTGCTCTGCAAGGCCAGCATCTCCTGCTTCACCAGCTCCGCCTCCGACTTGGCTTGCTCGATCTGCTGGCCGTATTTGACCGCATCCTGCACCGCCACTTCGCGTTCCCGGATGATGCTGGCGATGGCATCCGGCGGCGTAATGTTGCGAATCAGCACGGACTTGATCTCCACCCCCCACTCCTTGCACTGGGCCGTCAGATGCGCCTCGAGATTGTCCTGGAACTTCTGGCGCGTCTCGCCGGCAATATAGTTCTTGGCCGGATTCTTGCTGCCCTCGATCCGGCTGAATCCCCGCGCCTTCGGTAGCACGATCTTGGTCAGGATGTCCTCCATGTCGCCCACCTGGTGCGTCAGCAGCGCCGCCTGGTCGCGCATCAGCGCGTACTCGATCGTCCCCTCCACATTCACCGTAAAGCCATCCAGGGTCAGGAAGCTGATGGCGTCGTCTCCGCTCATCTCGAACCGCTGGCTTTGCAGGTTCACCTCCGTCACCACGACCATGTAGGGGTTCAGGTAATACGTGCCCGCATCGAGAATGTCCTGCGTCACCCCCTTCATCCCCGGCTGGACCAGAAACGTGTTTCGATTCTCCTGCTCAATGTCGCCATGGATCACATCCCGTCCCGTCAGCGTGGTCATCACGCCCCCGGATCCCGGACGAATCGTGATGGCGTCATAGAGCTGCAGGCTGTAGGCGTAGGGATTGATCCGGTATTTGCCCGGACGCAATACCTCCGGCACGATTCCCTTGTGGCCCTCCGGCGCCAGGATTTCGCCCCCCGGCAACTCGTCGCCATAAAGCCGCGTCAGCACCCCGAGTTTGCCCGGCGGAATGTCCGTGATCTTGGCGTACCGCCACCCCCACGTGTACGGATTCTTGAAATAGCGCCCTTCCGCGAGGACATCGAGCTGGATGCCCTTCTGCCCCGGTTCCATCGCCAGGATCTGGCCGGATGGCAAGTCGGTCCCCGTCTTGCGGATCAGGATGGCGATCTGGCCCGGCCCCGGTTCAATCCGCCAAAAGAACCAAATCCATATCGGCAAAAACAGCAACGCAACCAACAGCGCCAGCGGCAACACCAGGGCGCCCAGTCCGGGCCCCTTGTGGACGGCCTGGCGACGGGTTATCGGATCCCCTGCCGGGGTCAGGTCCGCCGACGTGAATTCCTGATCGTTCATCCCTATACCTCCCTGTTCGCCCCGCATTCTCTCACGCCCACCCCCCAACGCAACCACATTCCACGTCGCCGCACCTCGCCGCACCTCGGCCTCAATCTGCCGGCCCCCTGCCCCCTGTCTCCTGACTCCTGACTACTGCCCCCTGCCCCCTGTCTCCTGTCTCCTGTCTACTGACTCCTGACTACTGCCCCCTGCCCCCTGTCTCCTGTCTCCTGTCCCCCCTCCCCTTCCCACAGACTCTTCAGCCGGAGGGCCAGGGTGTGCGGATCCAGGTCGGACGTATCGAGCTGGTTCGGAACTTTTGCGTAGAGCGGGGCGCGCGCCGCCAGCAACTCGCGGATCGTCGCCTCGCGCTCGCGGGTTTCCAGAAGCGGCCGCTTGGTGGAGCGCGCCGTGCGCTCGAGAATCATTTCGGGCCGGGCTACCAGGCAAACCAGGATCCCCTTCGCCCCCAGCGCGCGCAGGTTCTCCTCGCGCAGGACGATCCCGCCCCCGCAGGAGATGACGGAACCCTCGCGTTCGCTCCCCCATTCCGCCGCCAGGGACGACTCCATCTCCCGGAACGCGGCTTCGCCGTCCTCGGCGAAGATGCGGGATATGGTCTTTCCGGCGCGCGCCTCGATCTCGGCATCCATGTCGAGAAACGGCCGCCGCGCCATGGCGGCCACGCGCCGACCGATCGCAGTTTTCCCCGTCCCCATAAAACCCATCAACACCAGGTTGCGGCGGGGGGCCATGCCTGCCCGACCCGGCGCTATTGAATCACCAGGCGCGTCGTTTTCATCAGCGCCTTCCAGAGCTTCTCGGGGGTCTCGGCCTCCAGCAGCTTTTCGCGGTTTTCGGCCTTCTGGAACACCTGCGACAGGCCCGAGAGCAGCTTCAGGTAGAACGCGCTGGCCGCCGTGGGAATCACCATGAAGAACACAATGCGCGTGTTCGCCTTGCCGGCGGGATCGAACTTGATGCCCTTGGGCGCAATGCCCAGCGCCAGGGTCAGCGCGCCGCCCTCCACGCACCGGACGTGCGGAAAGGCCAGCCCGTTCTCCACCGCGGTCGAAATGATGGCCTCGCGCATCCGGGCGGATTCCAGCAGCTTGCCGGCGTCGTCCACGAATCCCTCGTCGTCGAGCTTCTGGCACATCTCGGCCAACACCGAGTCGCGGTCCGTGCCCTTCAGGGCCGGGATCATCAGGGTCTCGGCGGAGAACCGCTCGATGCCGACCTTGGGCGGATCGCTGCGGCGGGGGGACTTGCGCGTGTTGCGGGCGCCGGAGGCGCGGTGAAACAGCAGGCGCGCGCACGACGGACAGGCATAGATTTGTTCGGCCGCATGCACCTGGTGAACCAGCGAGACCGGCAACGTCATGCCGCAGGCCGTGCAGACGCCGTTGACCACGGGAATGATCGCCAACGGGCTTTTCTTCAATAGCCGGGTGAATTGGACGTTGAGGTCGTCGGGCAGTTCGCGGGTCAGCGACTGAATGGCCTCGTCGAGTTGGTCCAGTTGGGCGCCGGGCATGCCGGCTTCCTGTTGCGCACGCGCAATGATGAGTTCCTGCAATTGGACGAGGTGATTGATGATCGGTTGCATCGAGGTCCTGGGTTGGAACAATAGTCGGTGGATTGATTGCTTCACACTCTTTACATTCGATGGCGGCCGCTGTAAAGGGCAATGATGGCCTGCGCGTCTCGCGCGACGGAGTTCAGACCGCCAGCCAGTGCCGGCGCCGGGCGGGCGGCAGGCGCTCGATGGCGTAGCGCAGCATGGTGCGCGGCATCCGCCCCGCCTGCCGCGCCAGGAAGTCCTCCAGCGACGCGACGTCCCGCTTGCCCGCCTCGCGCAGCATCCAGCCCGCCGCCTTGTGCATCAGGTCTTCCGGATCGTCCAGGAAGCGCTCGGCCAGCCAGAAGGTGTTGCCCAGGTCCCCCCGCCGAATGGGCTCCAACGTCGATACCATCGCGATGCGCCGCTCCCATAGGCACGGCGAGGCCGCCAAACGCCCCAGCACCCGGCGCCCGCCGCCGGGCGGAAGATGTCGCCCCAGTATCCCTGGCGCGCTGGCATCCACCAGGTCCCAGTTGTTCACCCGCCGCGCCCGCGAAAGATACAGGTCGACCACCGCCTGGCGCCCGGCCGCCCCGGCCGCGGCATAGGCGCGCACCAGCGCCACCACCGCCAGAAAGCGCACTTCATGGATCGGCGAGGCCAGCAGGTCGTCGGCGACCGCCAACGGGATGTCCGGAAAGTGCCCCAAAACGGCGCGGATCCGCGGAACCGGAATGCCCCAGAACGCATCCCCCTCGCCGTAGTCGCCCGGGCCCGTCTTGAAAAAACGACGCAGGATCTGCGCCCGGGCCGGATCGGAATGGCGTCGCAGCGCCCGCCGCAGCCCGGCGGCCGTCGCCGCGCCCTGGAACGACGTCACCGCAGCGTCTCCGTCACCGGCGTGGTGAACGCCCAGACGCCCGTCAAGGCGCCCACCTCGTCGCGCAGCGCCTGCAGGCGCCCCATCAGGCGGGCCGCCATCTCGTCGTCCACCACCACGAAGGCCCCGGAGTTGGCCCCCGGCCAGACGTGCGTATCCATCCGCGATCCGCTCTTGGGTCCGCGCCCGGTCATGCGCTTCCAGCGCGACAGCCCGATGATCCCCAGCTCGTCCAGAATGCCCTGGATGTCATCCGTCAGCACGATGTCGTGCATCATCCATACCATTTTCATGCCGGCACCCCTTTCTCGGCGGCGAGCTGCTCGCGCCGACGCGCGGAACGCGAATGAACCAGGCTGTACAACGTCGGGACCAAGACCAGCGTCACCAGCATCGAGAAGATCAGCCCGCCCACGATGGTCGCCGCCATCGGCCGCCAGGTCGCCGCTCCTTCCCCGCGGCCCAGGATCAACGGCAGCATCCCCAGCGAGGTGGTCATCGTCGTGATCATCACCGGCCGCAGGCGCGACCGACCGGCGTTCTGGATCGCCTCGGCCAGGCCCTGCCCGCGGGCGCGCAGCAGGTTGATGTAGTCCACCAGCACGATCGCGTTGTTCACCACCAGCCCCACCAGCAGGATCATGCCGATCAGCGACATGATGCTCACCGTCAGCCGCAGCAGCGTCAGGATGATCGCCACACCCGTGAACGCGAACGGAATCGCAAACAGAATCAGGAATGGATCCAGCAGGCTTTCAAACTGCGCCGCCATCACCATGTAGACCAGCACCACGCCCAGCACCAGCATCAGGATCAGGTCCTGGAAGGCCTCGGCCTGATCCTCCGCCGAGCCGCCGAAATAGATGCCCATGCCCGACGGCAACGGCACCTCGGCGGAAATCCGCTCGCGCAGCTCGCGCACCACCTCCCCGCTGCTGCGGCCGTAGGCGTCGGCTTCCACCCGAATCACGCGCTCCTGGTTCTTGCGGTCGATGCTCAGCGCGCCGAGACGCTCCACCACCTGCGCAATGCTGTCCAGGCGCACCCGCTGGCCGTCGGGACGCAGGATCTCCGACTGGGCAATGTCTTCAATCGTCGCCCGGTACGGATCATCCAGGCGCAGGATGATGTCGTAGTCCTCGTCGGCGTCACGGAAGCGCGTGGCCGTGGTGCCATAAAAGAGCGTGCGCATGCCATTGGCTACCTGCGAAACCGTCAGCCCGTGGGCCGCCGCTTTCGTGCGGTCGATCTCCACGCGGATTTCGGGGCGCCCCGGATCGCGGGTGATTTCCACGTCCACCGCGCCCGGCGTCGACCGCACCACGGCGGCCACCTGCTCGGCGATGCCCTGCATCTCCTCCAGGTCGAAGCCCAGCACTTCGATCGAAATCGGCTTGCCGTCGCCGCCCCGGCCGCGGCCGGGCCCGCCTTGCGCCGTGTTCACGTTGATGCGCTGCACCTCCGGCCAGCGCGTGACCACGTCCGCGGCCGCGCGTCCGATGTCGCGGCTGCTCTGGTCGCGCCGGGTCTGGGAGACCAGGCGCACCATCGCCCGGCCAATGTGCGTTCCGCCCTCCGCGCTCCAGCCCGTGTCGCCGGCCCGCAGGGCGTAGGCCACCACATTCTCCTTCCCGGCCTTCTCCAGCAGAACCCCCAGCGCGCGCTCGGTCACCGCCGTCGTCTCCTCCACCCGCGTGCCGATCGGAAGCTGCAGGATCAGTTGCACCCGGCCGGAGTCGTCTTCCGGGGCGTACTCCGAGCCCAGGTTCCGGAACAGCAGGAGGCTGCCGGCGAAAACCGCCACGGCCAGGACCACCACGATCCAGCGCCGCCGCAAGGCCCGGCGCAGCAGCCGCGAATAGGCGCCATCCAGCGCCTGGAACTTCCGCTCGCTCCAGGTTTGAAACGCCCGGGCAACCCCCGGGCCTTCCCGCCGGCCGCGCATCGACTTCAGCAGGCGCGACCCCAGCATCGGCGTCAGCCACAGCGAACAGACCAGGCTGGCCGTCAGCGTCGCCACCAGCAGCCCCCCGAGCTGCTTGAACAGGATGCCGGCCTCGCCGCGCAGAAAAATCAACGGCAGGAACACCACGATCGTCGTCAACGTCGAGGCGCTGATCGCCATGCCGACCTCGTCGGCGCCAAACATCGCCGCCTCGCGAGGCGCCGTGCCCTTCTCCACCTTGGTGGTGATGTTTTCCAGCACCACCACCGCGTTGTCCACCACCATGCCCACCGCGATCGCCAGGCTCGCCATCGAGATGATGTTGATCGTCCAGCCCATCGTCCACATGAAGATGAAGGCGATGATCAGCGCAAACGGAATCGTCAGCGCAATGATCAGCGACGAGCGCAGGCTGCGCAGGAAAAACAGCGCCGTCAGCACCACGAACACAAACGCCCAGCGCACCGCCTTGGTGACGTTGGAGATCGATTGGGTAATCTCCAGGCTGGTATCGAAAATCAGGTGCAGTTCGATGTCGCGCGGCAGGGTGGCGCGCAGCACCTCGAGTTCCTTCATCACCTCGCGTGCCACCTGCACCGTGTTCGCCCCGGAGCGCTTCTGGATCATCATCATCATGCCGCGCTGGCCCCGCACCCGCGCCACCCGCCGCTCGTCGGCAAATCCATCCTCCACCACTGCGATGTCGTTCAATGTCACGAAGGCGCCGTTGCGCGAGCGCACCACGATCCCGCCGATGTCCTCCGGCGTGCCGTATTCACCCGGCACCCGGATCGTGTAGTCCACCACCCCCACCTGCAGGTTGCCCGCCGGCAGCGTCACGTTCTCGCGCGCCAGCACCGCCGCCACTTCGTCGAAGACCAGCCCGTGCGCCGCCAGCCGCGCCGGATCCAGCCGGATGTTGATCTGCCGGTCCAGCCCCCCGAACAAATTCACCGATCCCACCCCCGGCAGGCGCGCCAGGGGGTCGGCAATGTCGTTGTCGATGATCTCCCGCAGCCTCTCGATGTTCTCGACCGCCGTGATGCCGAAAAACAAGATGGGAATTTGCGCCGTGTTGAACTTGCGCAGCACCGGCGGGTCCACGTCGTCCGGCAAAACGCGCCGGATGCGGTCGAGATTGTCGCGGATGTCATTGGACGCCTCGTCCAGGTTGGTGCCCCAGACAAATTCGCACGACACCGACGAGATGCCTTCCGCGGTGGTGCTGGTCATCTGGTCGAGGTTGTTCACCGTCCCCAGCGCCCGCTCGACGATCTTGGTGACCTTGCTCTCCACGTCCTCGGCGCTGGCCCCCTCCCAGAACGTCAGCACCGTGATCGTCGGCCGCTCGATCTCCGGCATCAGGTCCACCGGCAGGCGCGTCAGCATGACCGCTCCCAGCACGAAAACCGCCAGGAAGAACATCAACGTGGCGACCGGCCGCTGAACTCCGATTTCGGGCAACTTCATGCGTCGGGTCTCCCGTCGTTATTCCGGCGTCTCGTCGGCGGCCGCCACCCGCTCGATCGGCGCGCCGTCCGTCAGCTTGTTGTGCCCCATGATCACGAATTCATCGCCCTCCGCAAGGCCCTCGACAATCTCGATCAGGGCTCCCGAGCGGATTCCCGTGCGGACGTCGACCGCCCGGGCGACGGCGCCGTCCGCCACATAGACGATCTGGCGGTCCAGCGCCCGGATGATGGCGGACGCCGGAACGGCCAGCGCCCCCGGACTGGTCGCCAGGCTCAGTCGCACCGTCGCATACATCCCCGGCCGAAACCGCCACCCGGCGCCTTCGCGGGGATTCGCCAGCAAGACCTCGATGCGCAGCGTGCGCGTGACCGGATCCACGGCCGGAAAGAGGCGGTTCACCACCGCCGGGAACGTTTCCTCCGGATAGACATCCGATTCGATCTGCACCGGCGTCACGCCCGCCTCCAGCACCGGCAGCAGCCTCATCGGAATCGCCACCATCAGCCGCAGCGGATCCATCTGCCCGATGCGCACGATCGGTGTCGATGGTCCCACCATGGCCCCGGGATCCACGTAGCGCGTCACCACCACCCCATCCATGGGCGCCCGGATCACCGTCTCATCCAGGTTGGCCCGCGCCAATTCCAACTGCGCCTGGGCCTGCGCCCGCGCCGCCAGCGAACTTTCATGGGCGGTCACCGCCGCATCCCGAGCCTGCTCCGTGGCCACCTCGTCTGCAAACAGCGCCTCCAGCCGCCGCCGCTCCCGCTCCCGGTCCGCCGCCGTCACCTCGGCCTGCAGCACCTGGGCCTCCGCCAGCGCCACTTGCGCCGCCCAGTCGCGCGAGTCAATCCGTCCAATAACCTCGCCCGCTTTCACCTCGACCCCTTCGGTCGTCTCCGCCCCCGATTCCACCGCCAGCGTCTCCAGCCGCCCCTGCACGCGCGGCACCACCTGGACCGACAACGGCGATTCAATCTCACCCGTAAACCGCAGGACCTCCGAAATGTCCCGCCGTTCCACATGATCCGTTCGCACCGCCACGGGCCCCCGATCCCCTCCGCGCCCCCCCGCGCCCGCCGCCGAGGGCTCCGATGACCGCGAACACCCCAGCAGCAAGACCGACGCCAGCACTCCGCCCGCCCAATTCCATTTCATTGTCTTCATGGCCTTGCCTCCGCCAACCGCGTGTTTTCACCGTACATCCGCCCCCCGGACGCCCCGAATCCGATACAATGTTTAATTAAACATTTTATATGCCGCCCGCCCCCCGGTTCCCGCACAATATCCATTATTTGCTCTATATTCTTCATAAACAACCTCTTCAACCGCCTGTCAGCCATACAATGTTTAATTAAACATTGGATCCACTGGACTCCTCGTTGTTTCGCTTGGGCGGCCGGATCAGGGCGCATTGGCGGACTCCCGGGAAATGGACAGGAGCGGCTGGTCGGGCAGCGACTCCAGATCGAGCCGGCCCATGGCTTTTTGCAGGGCGACCCGCGCCAGCGCATGGGTGAACAGGGACTGGTAGTAATTTGCCGATGCGCGGGTCAAGGCTTGGCGGGCGTCCATGACCTCCACCGGAGTGTTTTGGCCCTCTTGAAGGCCCGCCTGCACCAACCGCAGGGCTTCCTCTGCGGTTTCAAGGTTGCGACTCTGCGAGCGCGCGAACTCCTCGGCCGTTTTCAGCGACAATACCGCCTGGCGGATTTCACTGACCACGCTCTCTTCGGCATCCTGCAGGGCCAGTTCGAGCTGGCGCAATCGGGCGCGTTCCTGCAGAAGTGCCCCGCGGCGGGCAAAGCCATCGAAAATCGCCCAACTGGCCTGGATCCCCATTTGCCACTCGTCGCCCCATCGGTCGCGGGAGGAATTGGCTGGATCGGGATTGGCCCAGGACTGTGAGACATATCCCGAAATCTCCGGCCCGTAGCGGCTGCGGGCAACCGCCACGCTTTCGCGCTGCATGCGCAGGGCGTATTCGGCCTCAAGAAGATCGGCGCGATGTTCCAGCGCCAGCCGCAGGGCCTCCGCGAAGGAAATGTCCTCGGTGACGAGGGGAATTTCGTCGACCAGTTCCACATCGCTTTCGGGCGAGGCGCCCATCAGTCGGAAGAGGGTGGTCGCGGCGTTGTCCTTGACGTTGCGGGCCTGAAGGACCTGGGCCTGAAAGTTGGAGACCTCGACCTCGGCGCGCAGCCGGTCGTAGTTAGAGGCCATTCCCTGCCGCAGGCGGGCGCGGGTGTCGGCCAACTGGGCCTCGGCGGTGGCCAGAGAGGCCAGATTGACCTCCAGCAGATGCGCGCTGAGAACCGCATCGTAATAGGCGCGGATGGTCTCGTGCAGGACCCGCTCGGTGGCGCTTCGCAGACGGGCCTGGACCCAGGCATCATAGAGTTGAGCGGTACGCAGGGCCGCACCGATGCGGCCGTTGTAGAGCGGCTGGGTCAGGCGCAATCCGGTGGCATACTGATCCCGCAAACGGGTCGCCACAACCGTTCCATCCGAGGTTGTCGTGCCCAGTTCCCGGTCGCGGCGAAGGACACTGCCGGTCCAGGACAGCCCGGGCAGGGCCTCGCCGTAGGATTCCTGGATGCGCCCCCGGGCGATGTCGCGGCTCTGCCGTTCCTGCTGCAAAGTGCGATTGTTGGCCAGGGCCAACGCCAGGGCCTCGGACAGCAGCAGCGGCCCGGAGAGGAAGACGGCGGAATCCGTCGTGGCTTGTGCGGCCAGATCCTCCAGCCGTTGTGCGGCGGCGTCGGACCGGATCGCGCGCATCTCGTCGGCATCGGGCACGCTTAGGCAGCCCGCCCAACACGCCATGGCCGGGACCGCAACCCACCGAAAGACCCGCGGCACGCGAGGGGACGGCCCCCGCACGTCACCGGATGGGTTCGGTCGGATTATTCGCATCGCTGTTTTCATGAACACTCTTCGGTCGTGTGAAGTAGGCCAAAGGTTACACCAGGGCCGTCAGCATGTCTGGATTGGTGACATCCGCCTCGAACACGCGGCTGAGTTCGCGCCAAACGGGGCCGGGTTGGCCCTCGCCGACGGGCGCGCCGTCAAACTGCGTCACGGCGGTCACATGGGGACTGGTGCCGAACACCAGCAGTTCGCTCGCCCGCTGGATTTCGGACAGGGGCACATCGGCCTCTTCCACCCCCGCCAGGACGCCCGTCGGAAGGAGCTGCTCGCGCGCCAACGCCAGCACCCGCAGCATCGTCGTGCCCAGCAGGATATGTTCCGGGCGCGGCACCCGCAGGATGCCTTCCGGCGTCACAATACCGAAATTCTCCGTGGGCAGTTCGGTCATGTGGCCGTCCTTGTCGAACCCCAGCATGAAGTCCACGCCGGCATCCACGGCCTGCTTTTTCATGAGCACATTGGGCAGGTAATTCACGCTTTTGACCTGCGCGAAAAAACCCTCCTTGATGGGAACGCCGCTCACGCCGACCTTGGCCCCCTCCGGATGCGCCTGCATGAAGGGCGGTGGCAGGCGGATGGCCAGGACCATCAGCAGGGGGGCGGGACACTCGTAGGGATTGGCCGAATGGCCGCCGGGGCCGCGCGAAAGAAAGATCCGGATCAGGGCATCGCGCTTGCCGGCCGCCCGCAGCACCTCGCCGATGATCCGCCGGATGTCCTCGCGGCTCCAGCGGATCGCCAGGGCGATGGCGGACGCCCCGTGTTCCAGCCGCGCCAGGTGGGCATCCAGGTTGTAGACCGCTCCATTCACGCATTTGAACGTTTCAAAGAGTCCGTCGCCGCGGTGCACCATGTGATCGTCCACCGGCACGACCATCAGGTTCGGCTCCGTGGTGACGGCATCCCACCAACTCGAGTACATGGCATAATAATCCGCATGGTAGGCCGGCTTGTGTTCACGGCAGAATGCCTCGAAATCCTTGACTCCAAAATCGTCCTTCATTGTCTTGCTTCTCCCCCCCGGCTCACTCGTCGTCTGTTCTTCCTGTTTACCCGCGTGAATTCGGACTCCGGTTCTCTCATTTCCGCTTGTGAGCGGGGGGGAACCCGAGTTGTTCGCGGTACTTGGCCACCGTGCGCCGCGCCACCTGGTATCCTTGAGCCGTAAGTTTCTCCACCATGGCCTGATCGGAAAGCGGATGGCGCACATCTTCACTGGCGATCAACTTGGCGACCGCCTCCTTGACGGCTTCCGTTGAAATGGCTCCGCCATCCGCGGTCTTCAGTCCGCCGGTGAAGAAAAACCGCAGTTCAAAAACCCCCTGGGGAGTCCGGACATACTTGCCGGAAACCGCCCGGCCCACGGTCGTTTCATGCACGCCGATTTTCCCGGCCACCTCGCCCATGGTCATCGGTTTCAGCCGCGAGATGCCCCGCCTGAAAAACTCCCCCTGGGCGGCGGCCACCTCCTGGGCGATCTTGCGAATCGTCTCGCGCCGCTGGTGCAGGCTTTCCATGACGAACTTTCCCGAGCGGATTTTTTCAGCCAGGTAGGTTCTGGCCTCCTTCGCGGTCTCGGGATCTTCCAGCATCGACTCGTATTCGGCGCTGATCCGTAGGCGCGGCATCGCGTCCCGCAGCATCTCGATCTCATACCCGCCCTCGGAAGTTGGGCGGATTTCCGCCTCGGCGGTGACATAGATCGCCGGGGAATCCGAAAACCGCGCGCCGGGCTTCGGATCCAGCCCAGCGATCACCTTGAGCGCGGCCGACACCTCGGCTTCGTCCCGTCCGGTTTGAGCCGCGAGGGACGCGGCGGTCGTATTCCCCAGCTCCTCCAAATGAACGGCCACCAGGCGCGCGGCCGGCGAGTCCACCCCATGGCCCAGGCGTCGCAACTGTATCAACAGGCATTCCCGCAAGTCCCGCGCGCCGACCCCGGCCGGATCAAAATCCTGAACCATTCTCAGCGCCGCCTCGACGACCTCCCTGGGCATGCCCGATTCGTTCGCCACCTCCTCCAGATCAACGGTCAGCCAGCCGTTTTCATCCAGATTCCCGATAATGTATTCCCCGGCCTGTTTCTGATCGTCATCCAGCCCCGACTCCGCCATCTGCTCTTCCAGAACCGCATGCAGCGTGGGGGGGGCGGTCAGCGAATCCATAAAGAACTGGCGTTTTTCCTCGGCTTCCGGCGTCGGCGGCGGGAGACCGGGCGCATCCTCCAGCGGACGCGGCTCCAGCATCTTCTCCAAGGCGTCGATCTCCCGTCCGAAATCGTCCGGCTCGAAGTCATTCTCCTGGTCCACCTCATCAAACGAGCCCGCCGTCCGGGGCTCCGGGGCCAGCATGGCCTCATCCGTCCCGCCGAGTTTCTCCTCCAACACCGGATTTTGCTCCAACTCCTGCCGAATCAAGTCGCGCAGTTCAGGAATGGGCACCTGCAAAAACCGCAGCGCCTGCATCATGCGCGGCGCCAGCCTCATCTCGTGGCGCATCTGCGTCGTCTGGAACATACCCTGCGTCATCACGCATCTACCCTACTCGAGTTACGCCGATCTTGCACAGTCCAATCCCCTTACCACGCAGGCGAATCATCCAGCCTCGCGCTTTTCTCATGTTTACGAAGAACCGAAAGTGGGTGAAAACATCACAGTTAATTAAGTTCGATGATTTGAATCAACATTGTTCATTTGTTTGTAATATTCATATCTATATATCCATCATAATATTATGTATATTTTTATTCAAATGTATTTATCACAATTAATTAAGTCCGATAAAATCATCCAAACTTGTGAAAGCGCACAAGTTGGGGGTATCAGGAAGAAGCTGGAGACGGGGCGGTCTTGAGCCCGCTAGCCAGGACCTGATCGACCCGGGCCAGAAGGGTGGCGGCATCCTGGCGTTCCTCCAAGGTACGCGCCAAATCTCCGAATCCTCGGAATGCGCGCAAATAGCGCACGAGGTGCGGACGAATGATCAGACATGCGGTTCGCTCCGCCCCGTGCTTGAGTTCCCGTCCCTCCCGCCGGGCCATCAGGTCCATTTCTCGGCGCAAATGTTCGTGGATGACGGTGCGGCGTTCTTCGATCGATGGAACGAGTGGCTCGCGGGCCGCCGCGAGATCGCGGACGTCGCGAAACCACCAGGGGTTGCCCAGGGGAGCCCGGCCGACCATGACGCCATCCACCCCGGTTTCAGCCAGCATGCGAAACACATCCGCCGGAGCCTTCACGCCGCCATTGCCAATCACCGGAATCTTCCGCGCCCGCTTCGCCTCGGCGATCCAGTCCCAGTGGGCCGGTCCGGAGTGACGCACGCTGGCGACGCGCCCGTGCAGAAAGATCGCCTCCGCCCCCGCCTCCTCGACCCCGGCGGTGGTTTCCAGCACATTGAGGGTATCCGGGCACCAGCCCAGGCGCGTTTTGACGGTGACCGGAAGGCGGCCGGCGACGGCCGCCTTCACCTGACGGGTAATATCAGCCATTTTCGTCGGATCGCGCATCAGCCCGGCGCCATCGCCCCGGTTGCGGATCTTGGGCATGGGGCAGCCCGCATTGATATCGATGAAATCAAATCGACCCATGGCCGCGATGAGATCCGCCGCGGCAGCCATCACGGCGGGGTCGGAGCCGTAGATCTGCGCCCCGATGGGATGCTCCTCGCCCCAGGTTTCGAGGTAGCGCGAGGTTCGCAGGTGGTTGCGCATGAGTCCCTGGGCGCTGACCATCTCGGTGACCACGGCCCCGCAGCCGTGTTCGAGGCACAGCGAGCGGAACGCCCCGTCCGTATACCCTGCCATCGGGGCAAGAAAGACCGGCCACTCCACGCGGAGCGGCCCAATCTGCAGCGGCCTCCACATCCCTTGGTTCATCCCCCGCATCCTACCCGGTTGTCAGCACTTCGGCCGGCGATAGGTCTTGCGGAAGAGACCGGCCAGCATCGGAGTTTTGGCGATGCAGAGACGCCGGCCAAATTCGCGGCGGCCGACGCCGCCTTGCATGCGCACGCGGCGCAGGGCGAAGGGGGGGGTGCCGGGGCGGTTGACGCCGCAGTCCATCGAGAGCGCCGCCTCGTAGCCGGCGAGCAGCGCGGCTTCGACGGCGACATCGTCGTATTCGCCCCAGGGCCAGCTCATCGCGCGCGAAGGGGCGCCGGTCAGTTCTTCGAGCCGCTCGCGGCAGAGCGTGAATTCGTTGAGGCAGAATTCAATCCGCTCGCTGGTCGAGCGTTCGATGAGGCGGCTGTCGAGCAGGTCGTTGGATTCGGGCCAGAATCCGTTATGGGCATAGGCGGACCCGCTGGGATACATGGGCAGGCCGTCGCGCATTTCGAGATAGATGCCGCGAACGCCGGGATGGATGTCGGCCGGCGCGGTCTGAATGGGGCGGTTGGAGCGAAAGCAGGCCTGATGGGTGTGGGTGTGGCCGAAGAGCCCGTGGCCATGCTCCTGGACGAGCGCTTGCAGTTCGGCGCGGTTCATGAAGGCGGTGGGATCGTTGCGCTCGATGGCGCGGTCCCAGGCATCGCGGGCGACGGGCAGTTCGCGCAGATCCGCGCCTTCCACCGAGGCATCCGGCCGGCGCGGGCCGTCGTGCAAATAGGCCGTGACGCACCCAAACGATGCGCAAACGCCATGCCGGTTCAGCAGGGGCACGGCATGGACCCAGTTGTCGAGATAGCAGTCGTCGAAGGTCAGCACATAAGAGCGCGGGGGCGGCGACGGGCCGCCCTTGATGTAGTCGATGGCCTGGTCGAGGGAGAGGCTTTTCCATTCGTGGTCCGACAGCCATTCCAGATGGGCGCGGAATTCACCCGGGGTGATCCCGCACACCGGGGAGATGTTGCGATAGCATAGGATCGGAACACTGGGGCTCATCTTCAGCCTCATCGTAGGAAAACCGCCGCCGGAAGTATAGTCCATTGTCCGCCGGAAGATCCGCCGGCCCAGGGTCCGGCCTCCGGCCCGGAGGGCCTCATCGATCGCGCGGCCACCCGCGCTCAATCGACCGGCTTGGCCAGGCCGTTGGCACACCGGGACGGCACGCGCCAGCGGCGGAAGTAGGCGCGGTTGGGACGGTCGCGGTGGCGCTTGAGCTCCTGGGGGGCCATCGAGGGGTGCCACAGGTGAAGCGCGCGGGCTTCCTCGATAACGCTCTGCGGCTGGACACCGGCCTGGTAGAGCCGGCGCGCGAAATCGTCGTCCTCGTAGCCCCAGCCCACATAGTTTTCGTCGAATCCGTTCACGCGCTCGACCTCCTCGCGATACAGCGAGAAATGGCAGCCGAGCAGCTTCGGCTTGTGCGGGCGCGCCAGATGCCAGCGCCGCAGCGCGGCGTGGCGCCGAAACAAGTGCAGGGCCGCATCCATCTCGCCGCGGTTGGCGGTGGTCCAGGCCGCCTCCCAATCCGCCTCGTTGGGCGCGGGCACAATCGCGAACAGCGCGCGGGTCACCGGGGCGTCCAGCAGCGCCCGGTTCCCGCACAGCAGCCGTCCGCGGGAGGCGCGGCGCTCGTGCACCGCCACCGCATCGGGCAGCAGGGCCATGTCGCAATCCAGGAAGAGCAGATAATCCCCCGTGGCGGCGCGGATGGCCAGGTTGCGGGCGGCCGAACGCCGATCGCCCTGCTTTTCCTGGCGAACAACGGTCAGCGGGATGTTGCCGGCCGGCCGCAACCGGCGGATGGCGTCAACGGTCTCGCGATCGGAGCCGTCGTCGGCGACGACGATCTCATCCGGCACGCGGGATTGCACCGCCAGGGAATCGACCAGCAAACGCAGATGCTCGGGCCGGTTGTAGATCGTGGTCAGCAGGCTGATCTTCATTCCGGCACCGGGTTGCCCGCAACCGGCAGGCGGGTCAACGCCATGGCCAGCCCCGCCAGATAGAACTGCGCATGCCGGATGGCGTGATCCGGATAGTCCACGATGCCATAAATGAGAACGAAGACGGTTCCGCTCAGCAGCAAGGCGGGCAACAACTGCGTGCGCATTCGGGCGCCGCCGGTGGATTCGAGGCGGGCGGAGCGCACCGAAAACCGGGCCAGGCGCGCCTCTAGCAAAAACCACGCCAGGCCCCAGAGCGCCAGCGCCACCGTTCCACCCTGAAAATAGATCATCAACCAATAGCTGTGGGTGTGCGGGTATTCAATCGGCCCGCGCGGCGGACGCTGCTCGGGATGGTCATACACCGCCGCCCGAAACACCCGCTTGCCGAATCCGTAGCCCAGCGCGGGTTTTTCCTCCACCAGCATGCTGACATGCCCCCAGATGGTGTCGCGACGGTTGAAGTTCTTCATGGTGTCATCGCCGAAGCGCGGATTCAAGCGGTGAGCGCCCTGCCACAGCCCGATGCCCAGCAGGATCGCCAAGCCCAGCGCCGCCAGCCGCGTCCGCCAACCGGGCGCGATCAGCACGGGCACGACGAGGATCACCGCCGCGAAGGCCACTTGCGGCCCGCGGGAAGCCATCACCAGTAGATACGCCAGGTTGATCGCCAGGCCCAGAATCAGCAGGGCCTTCCAGATGGCGCGGGGCGTCCCGGCCAGGAGGCGCACCGCCAGAATCAGCACGCAAAGCCCGGCCATCATGCTGGACACGTTGGGGTGGGTATACAAGTAGGGGAGCTGAAACCGGGAGTAAGAGAATAGATAGGTATGGCCCAGCGCCGAATACAGCCGCGCCAGATCCAGCGCCAGCCGGGCCGTGAGGATCACGGCGCTGCCCGTCAGCGCCAGCCAGATGCGCCCCGGCCGATCCAACACCACCGGCAGGGCCAGGACCGTCAGCGCCACGGGCGCCCATCTCGCCAGGTCGCGTGCGCTCCCCGCCGGCAGGAAACTCCACAACAGCGACAAGGCCGCCCACCCCCCTCCCAGCAGAAAGCAGATGCCCGCGGGATTCTTCCAGGCCGCCCAGACCTTGCGGTAGTTCCATAGTCCAACCAACCCGGTACCGGCCAGGATCGCTTGCGTCAGGCCGCCCGAGGGGCTCCACCACAACACCCCCAGCGCCGCCAGGATCAGGGCCGCCGGCCATCCGCCGGGCCAGGCCGCCGGGTTCATCCGTTGGAAAATCATCGTTCGCATATCTGGCCGTCAATCCTGCACTGGCGGCGCGGATAGCTTCAATCCCAAACTGTCCGGCGCCTGAATCGGGGATTGAATCGCCGCGCGGCGCCGATCCAGCGCCAGGGCGACATCCGGGGCCGCCGCCAGAAGGTCGCGGGTGTAGGGATGCACCGGATGCTTCAACACGTCCGACGCGGCCCCGCGCTCGACCACTTCCCCGGCTTTCATCACCACCACCGCGTCGGCCATGTATTTCATCACCGCCAAATCATGCCCAACCAGCATCCAGGTAATGCCGCGCGTTTGCTGAAGGGATTTCAGCAGGTTCAGGATCTGCGCCTGCACGCTGACATCCAGCGCGCTGACCGGCTCATCGGCAATCAGAAACTCCGCCCCCACGCACAACGCGCGCGCCAGATTCACGCGCTGCCGTTGCCCGCCGCTCAGTTCGTGGGGAAAACGATCCGCATAGGCCGGATCCAACCCCACCACCCCCAGCCACTCCGCCACGCGGGTCGCCAGTTCCATGCGCGTGTCAGCCCGCCCATGCACTCGCAACACCTCCGCCAGCGCCGCCCCGACCTTCAGGCGCGGATTCAGCGATCCCAGCGGATCTTGAAACACCATCTGCGCCCTGCGGCGAAACTTCAGCATCTCCCGTCGCCGCAGGTTCAGCACATCCAGCCCATCCAGCTCCACGCGCCCCGATACATCCTCCTCCAGCCCCAGGATTGCGCGCGCCAGCGAACTCTTGCCGCTGCCGCTTTCCCCCACCACGCCCAGACAGGTTCCACGCTCCACCTCGAATGAAACGCCCCGCACCGCCTCTACGGTTCGACGGCCCGTCCGATACACCACGCGCAGGCGCTCCACCTTCAGCAGGGGCCCGCTCATGCCCATCCGCCTTCCGCACAGGCCCAGCACGCCACCGCATGACCACCGTCGCGAACTCGCATGTCCGGTTCCCGCTCGGCGCACATCGCGCGCGCCCAGGGGCACCGCGGATGGAACCGGCAGCCCGCCGGCCGCCGGCCCAGCGGCGGCACCGAACCCTCCATGCCCTCCAGCCGGCCCGCCTCTCCCCTGAGCCGCGGCAGCGCCTTCAACAATCCCCTCACATAGGGATGGAGCGGATCCCGCAACAGATCCACCGGACCCTGTTCCACCATCCGCCCTGCATACATCACGTGGATCTCGTCGGCGATCTCCGCCACCACGCCCAGATTGTGGGTAATCAACAGCACCGCCAACTGTTCCCGGCGCTGCACCTCCGCCAGCAGGCGCAGGATCAACGCCTGCACCGTCACATCCAGCGCCGTGGTCGGCTCATCCGCCACCAGTACGCGCGGACGGCCCGCCAACGCCATGGCCAGCATGGCGCGCTGCTGCATGCCGCCCGACAGTTGATGCGGATAACTCGCCTGCACGCGTTCCGGATCCTCGAATCCCACCGTCCGCAGCAACTCCTCCATCCGGGCCGCCGCCCGACCGCGGTCCTCCCGCGGCAATACTTCCCGGATCTGGTTGCCGATCGTAAAGACCGGGTTCAAACATTCCCCGGGATCCTGGAACACATACGCCAGCCCCCGTCCCGGACCGCGCTCCATCCCGTCCGCCCAGCGGATCTCGCCCCGATCCCTCGCCATGCCCCGCGGCAGCAGCCCGCCCAGCGCCGCCGCCGTGATGCTCTTGCCGCACCCGCTCTCCCCCACCAGGGCCGTCGTCCGCCCCGCCCGCAGGCACAGGTTCACGCCCTCCACCACCTCCAGGCGGCATCCCGATTCCGGGAAATACCCCACCCCCAGCCCCGACACCGTCAAGACGGCGCCCGCTCCGTCCTTGACGCACCCCTGCGAATCTGGTGGTTTCATGCCATGAACATAGAAGCACGCGTCACCGGTTTCATAGAAGAAAATTGTTTCTTCGTGTCCCACCCCGACACCCGCGAAACCGTGATCATCGATCCCGGCGACGACGCCTCGCAACTGGCCGCGCGGCTCCGGGAAACGGGCGCAGTCGTCGTGGCCTATCTGCTGACCCACGGACATGTCGACCACATCACCGCGCTGGCGGGCCTGTCCGCCATTCATCCGGCGCCGGTCCACATTCATCCCCGCGACGCCGAGTGGTGCTTCAGCCCCCGCAACAACCTGCCCGGCTTTTATGAGGCCCCCGACAAACCGAAAGCCCCCATCGTCCACGTTTCCGAAGGACAGATCCTCCCGTTGGCCGGCGCCCGCTGGACCGTCATCGAAACCCCCGGCCACACCCCCGGGGGCGTATGCTACCAGCTCGAAGACGATCACGCCCTCTTCGTGGGCGACACCCTCTTTCGCGGATCCGCCGGGCGCACCGATCTGCCCGGTGGCGATTCGCGCACCCTGACCGCCTCCCTGCGGAAACTGGCGGCCCTGCCGGATGACCTGGTTGTCTACCCCGGTCACGGCGATCCCACCACCATCGGTCACGAAAAGCGGCACAATTATTTCATGCAGTTCTGAGCCCCTGCCGGCGCTCCCGCCCCGCACCCATCCCAATCCTCCGGCCCGGAACGATGCGCGCCGCATCCTTCCGGCGGGATCAGATGAGGCCCATGATCAGCCGATGCGACAACGATCCGGCGGTTGGAATCGCGGGCAGATCCGCGGGGTCGAACCACTTCGCCTCGAGGATTTCATCGGCTTGCGGCTGCACATCGCCGGACTTCCATTGGGCCCGGAAGGCCAGCATGAGCTGGTTCGGATAGGGCCAGTGCTGGCTGCCCAGATAGCACACATCCTGAACCTCGATCCCGACCTCTTCGCGCACTTCGCGACGAACCGCGTCTTCGGCGGATTCCCCGGCTTCGACGTAGCCGGCAATGCAGGAATAGACATCCGAATTTCGTTGAACGTGAAGCGCCAGCAGGAGGCGATCGCCCTTCTCCACCCGGATGATGACGGCTGGGGAAATCGCAGGATACTCGCTGCGGCCACAGGCGGGGCAGACCTGCGCCATCTCCTTCGGATGCTCCTCCAGCCGCCCGCCGCACCCGCCGCAATAGTGACGGGCCGCCCGCCAATTCAGGAGGCCCAGCGCCCGGCAAATGATCCCGGCCCAGGGCGATCCCTCCGCCACCAGTCGGCGCACCATCACCCATTCAAAGCCTTCGGGCGCCGAATCCACGGAGCCCGACAGCCCCACCACGTCCACTCCCTGCGGGCGTAGCCAGAACGAGTCCAGCAGGCGGTGATCCGGCCACGGCGCCGATTGAAAAAGCTCCGCCGGGGCGGGCGCGCCATCCGCCACGCCCATCAGAATTCGGCCCTCGCAAAATAATAAACTGGTGCCGCTTTCCGCCATCATCCCCTCCTCGGCGGACGCCGCCGGCGACCCTCAACGCCTGGGCCTGTCGCTTGAATCCGTTCCATCTTGGCTGTTTTCATCCCGACACAGTTTGCCACACGCCCGGCCTATCGTCATGCGAAGACTTTCCATCCTCCCTAAAACGCGATAGGCTGCACCTCATGTCCAACGTGGTTCAATCCATCGCCGACGCCCTGCTGGCCAGGCATCAAACGCTGGCAACAGCCGAATCCTGCACGGGCGGGCTGGTCGGCGCGGCGCTCACGAACCTGCCCGGCAGTTCCGCCTGGTATCTCGGCGGCGTCATCGCCTATTCCAACCCGCTCAAAGGCTCGTTGCTGGGCGTGCCAAACGAGTTGCTGGCCACCCACGGCGCGGTTAGCGCCGAAACCGCCCAAGCCATGGCGGACGGGGTCCGCGCCGCGACCGGCGCCGATTTTTCCATCGCCCTGACGGGCATCGCCGGCCCCGGCGGCGGAACACCTCAAAAACCCGTTGGACTCGTCTATATTGCCGTGGCCTGTCCCGACAGAACCCAAGCCTTCGAGCACCATTTTGCCGGGGACCGCTCCCGCATCCGCACCGCCGCATCCGACGCCGCCCTGGCCCATTTGCTGGCGGAAATTCATCGGAATTAATTAAGTGTGATGTTTTCTACCTCTTTTCCTGTCTTTCAAAATATTTAAATATCGGTTATTTTTAAGCTTTTTTAGGATCATAAAACATCGGAGTTAATTAACTGTGATGATTTCGACCTCTTGGACGACCTGTGGCGGGGGTGGGCCCATGGGATGGATCAAGCGGAGGGAAACCGACATGTGACGCGCACGCCGCCCCGGGGTCCGGCGGCAACGACCAGGTGACCGCCAAACACATCCGCGCGGTGCCGCATGATGCGCAGTCCGCTGCCACCTTCACGATCGCGCGGGCGCTCCGCCGGCAAGCCACGGCCGTCGTCTTCGATGGTGAGGACCCCGCCCTCGCCGTCATAGTCGAGGGTAATGGCGACATGCGTTCCATTGCCGTGCTTGATGGCGTTGTTGAGGGCCTCCTGCGCGATCAAGTAGAGATGTTCAGCGGTACCGACGTCCCGCGGCCGCCCTTCCCGCTCAGCGTAAAACTCGATGTGTTTCTGAAACAGCCCCGCCGTCTCCTCGGCCAGATGGCGCAGGGCATCCGGCAAGCCCTCTTCGGTGAGGGCCACGGGAGCCAGCCCCCGCGCGATTCGCCGCACCTGGCTGACCGCATCCTTGAGCGTCGAGGCAATCTGTTCGCCCTCGGCGGCGGCCGCATCCCCTGCCCGCTGGCGATAGGCTCCGAACAAATACATCGCGCCACTGAGCTTCTGCCCCAGCGAGTCGTGCAGGTCGCGTCCGATGCGCGCCTTCTCGCTGCCGGTAATCCGCAGGATTTCATCCTCCAACTCGCGGCGCTCCTCCATCAGCCCCTGCAGGCGGTGGTTGGCTTCGGCCAACTCGCCCGTACGGCGTTGGACCAATGCCTCAATGTGCCGCGACCGGCCGGCCATCCAAAGCAATCCACCCGCCAACACCGTCGAAATGCCGATTCCCAAGACAATGACGAGGGCGGGATTGCGCGAACGTTCCGCCGCCCAATAGTCGGGATCGGCCTGGGCCACAAAACGCCATTCCTGATTGGCGAGGCTGAAGTCGCGTACAAATTGGCGCGGGGAACCGGCCGCGGGAATGACGAGGTCGGGCGTGCCGGCCTCCAAGCGGGCGCGAACCCCGCCCGGGGAGTCGCCGATGGCCGTCGCGACGATGAGCCGTGGATGGAACAACCCTACGGCGAATCCCGCCAGATCCGGAGTTCCGGAAGCAACCCCTTCGAAGATGGGGGCGAACATATAGAGCGCGTGCGCATCGGCCTGGCCCGGAGAAGCGTCCACCGGCGGCCCGCCGAGGGCAAACACGCCATGCCGCCGCATGGAACGGATCGCCGCCTGATCTTCCGGGCGCGCACTGAAATCATAGCCCTCGACCACCCCGAGACCGCCCGGCGGCGTTTGATAGGTCAGCGGAAAATACGTCGACTGCGCGGGCATGGCCTCAAAGCCTCCGCGACCATCGGACCGCACAATGGCGCGATTCAAACGAGCGGAGTCTTCATAGGCTTCGCGCAATTCGTGGGGAATGCTTTGCACAAACCCATAGGCGCTGAGAATCCTGCGCTGATAGATCATACCCTTGCGCACGATTTCCTCGAAGGCCTCGGGGGTCACCTGGTCGGAGAGGGTATGCAACTGGCGAATGGAGTCGAGCACTTCCATGAACAACTGGATTTCCCGCAGAGTGCGGCCAAAGAGTTTATCGGCGGCCTGCTGGAATTCGCGCTCCATGCGCGCTTCTTCGTCGCGCTGGCGCACCGTGGCCAGCCAGGCGGTGATTCCCAGGCCCATGACCAGAATCAGGGCGGCAAAGAGAACCTGCCAGCCGGCGGTACGGATGCCCGTGGTCTTCCCGGTGCCCGATGGTGTTGCGATCTGCGGCGTCATGATCGGACCCTACACCCGTGGCGGGCCTCGGCGCGATAGGAAAACGAGAAAACCCCGGGTTGCTCCCATTCGGTGCGCGTGATACGTTTGCCCACTTCAATCGTTTCCAACATCCAGACGCGAGCAGATCGAACCATGGACCCAAAACCAAATCCACCACCGACCCCCCGCGGCCAGCGACGACCGCCGATGCCGATGCGCGCCCTGCTCGCGTGGTTTTTGCTCATGGCGCTGTTCATCACGGTCTATCAACTGGCGACCCAGCATTCCGCCAAGACAGCGGCCATCCCCTACAACCCGGACTTCATTGACCTGCTCGAGCGGGGACGCATCAGTAAGGCCGAAGTGGTGATGGAAGCCTCCGGCCAGAGTTTCATCCGCGGGGAGCTTCTCGACATGGATCCGGCCACCGGGAGCCCGCAGACCTTCCGCGTGCAGGCGCCGGTGACGGAAAACCTCGTCGAGCGCCTCACGGACGCCAAGGTGCCCTTCGAGTTCAAAACCCAGAATGCGTTCCTCTGGCAATTCCTGTCCGCGACGATCCCGTTCCTGGTCATCATCGGCCTGGTCTATTTCCTGTTCTACCGCAACATGGCCCGGGGTGCCGGCGGCGCCTTCAGCTTTGGCAAGTCCCGCGCCCGCCTGATGACGCGCGACAACAACAAAATCACCTTCAAGGACGTCGCCGGCGTCGATGAAGCCCACGAGGAAGTCCAGGAAATCATCGATTTCCTTCGCGACCCCAAGAAATTCCAGCGCCTCGGCGGGCGCATCCCCAAGGGCGTGCTGCTCGTGGGACAGCCCGGCACCGGAAAAACCCTCATCGCCCGCGCCATTGCCGGCGAAGCCCAAGTGCCCTTCTTCAACATCTCCGGCTCCGACTTCGTCGAAATGTTCGTCGGCGTCGGCGCCTCCCGCGTCCGCGACATGTTTGAACAGGGCAAGAAGAGCGCCCCCTGCATCATCTTCATCGACGAAATCGACGCCGTCGGCCGCAGCCGTTTCTCGGGCATCGGCGGTGGCCACGACGAGCGCGAGCAAACCCTCAATGCCCTGCTGGTCGAAATGGACGGCTTCGATGCCCAGGAAGGCATCATCATCGTCGCCGCCACCAACCGCCCCGACGTCCTCGATCCCGCCCTCCTCCGCCCCGGGCGCTTCGACCGCCAGATCGTGGTCGACCTGCCCAATCTCGAAGGCCGCGAAGCCATCCTTAAAATCCATGCCCGCAAGGTCAAGCTCGACGCCACCGTGGAACTGCGCAACATCGCCCGCGGCACGCCCGGCTTCTCCGGAGCCGACCTGGCCAACCTCATGAATGAAGCCGCCCTGCTGGCCGCCCGCCGCGGGGCCGACGCCATCGCCGAAAAGGATCTGGAAGAGGCCCGCGACAAAGTCCGTTGGGGGCGCGAACGGCGTTCGCGCGTCCTCGACGACAAGGAAAAGCGCCTGACGGCCTGCCACGAAGCCGGCCACGCCATCGCCCTGGCCCTCACCAAGGAAACCGAGCCCCTCCACAAGGTCACCATCATCCCCCGCGGGCGCGCCCTTGGCGCCACCTTCCAACTCCCCGAAAAGGACCGCTACACCGAAGGCCGCCAGCGACTTCTCGGCATGATCGTCGGCGCCATGGGCGGCCGCGTCGCCGAGCAAATCTGCTTCGGCGAAATCACCACCGGCGCCGCCTCCGACATCAAGCAGTCCACCCACATCGCCCGCATGATGGTCACGGAATGGGGCATGAGCGACAACCTCGGCCCCCAATACTTCGGCACCCGCGAGGAACTCCTTTTCCTCGGCCGCGAAGTCAACAAGTCCAACGAGATGTCCGAGGAAACCGCCCGCAAGATCGACGCCGAGGTCAAGCGCATCATCGACGAATGCTACCAGAAGGCCCTCGACCTCCTCACCGCCAACCGCGACAAGCTCGACCTCCTCACCAACATTCTCATCGAACGCGAAACCCTCGATGGCCGCGACGTGGACGATATCCTCCAGCATGGCCGCATCCGCACCCATGCCGAGCGCAACGCCGACGACGCCGGAAAAGACAAGAACCCCACGCCCGCCAACGCCCCCCCGTCGGCCTAAACCCGCCCCCCGTTTTCCACGCCATGGAAAACCCGAGCCCAACTTTTCCACAGCATGGAAAACAGTTTTCCACGCCATGGAAAACTCCGGCCGATTTTTCCACGCTGTGGAAAATAGTTTTCCACGGCGTGGAAAACTCCCCCCACGGCCGCCTGGCTTCGCATGCATCCGCTTCAGACCCCCACGGCCTTGCGCCGTGGGTGAATCAGGTTGGCGATCGCCTCGCCCCCACAACAGAGCCGCCGCCCCCCGTTCACCAGCCCCTGCCCTCGCCCCCTTCCCGCCCCCCCGTGCTGATGGGTATTCTCAACCTGACGCCGGACTCGTTCTCCGACGGCGGGCGCTATCTGGATCCCGGCGCCGCGCTGGACCAGGCCCTCGCGCTGGAAGCCGATGGCGCGGATATTCTCGATCTCGGCGCGGAATCCACTCGCCCCGGTCACGAGCCCGTTTCCACAGAGGAGGAGCTGCGCCGGCTTTTGCCCATCCTCGACCGAATCGTGGATCGCGTGCGGGTGCCCATTTCCATCGATACCAGCAAGATGGAGGTGGCCCGCGCCGCCTTCGACCGCGGCGCGGTCATTCTCAACGACGTCGCCGCCCTCTCCCGCCCCGGCATGGCCGACTTCGCCCGCTCGGGCGACTTTCCCATCATCCTCATGCACGGCGTGGCCCATGGCCTTGAGGTAAACGACACCCAACCCTCCGAGACCATCGCCCGCTGGCTGACCGGGCGAATCGCCGAACTGGGACTGCCCCGCGAACGGATCGCGATCGACCCCGGCATCGGATTCGGCACCACCCGCCCCCAGGATGCGGCCATTCTCGACAACCTCGCCCCCTTGACCGCCCTGGGCCTCCCGGTGCTGATCGGCCTGTCACGCAAACGAATCGTCCGCACCCTGTACCCCGACATGGATCGCGACGAAGCCAGCGCCCACATGGCCCTGCGCGCCTGGCGCAATGGAGCCGCCCTGTTGCGCCTGCACCATCTGGCCGGTTTGGGTAAGCGCGTGGCGGCCGTGATGACGGACTCGCGCCGGACGGGCGACACTGGAGTAGTCTGATATGGGTTTGCCGGCCCGGGGGCTCGGCCCCTGAAATCCCGCGCCCAGCGGGAGCGCCTACCGCAAGTTTAAAACGCCTTACGGGCTGAGAAACCGTTGCAATGCGGCGGCATCCAGAACGCCCTGTCCGAAGCCAGCGGCCGGCGCGGGAGACAGCGACGCCTCCAGCGCCGCCCATACGTCGGCGGCCGAGGCCCTCGGATGCCGATTGCGATACTGGGCCAACGCATGGGCGACCACCGCGGAGGAAATGGATGTGCCCGCATAAGCGCCGGGGGGACCATGATGGCCCACGGGCAGTGTGGCGGAGGCCGGAGCCGACAGCGCGACAAAATCTCCGCGGTTGGAATTCTCCCAAGGCTGCCCGGATGCCGTCACGCCGCCCACGCCAATCACGTTGGGATAAGCCGCTGGATAGACCGGCCGACCCGAAGGCGTATTGCCCGCCGACGCCACCAGCATCAGCCCCTCGCCAGAGGCCACCTGCATGGCCGTGCGCATGAATTCGCTGTCCGTCTCCGATCCCCAACTCATGTTGACGACTCGGGCACCGGCTTGCGTGGCATAAGCCAGGGCCTGGATGATCGCAAAATTCGATGTCTTGCCGTCTTCATCAAACGCCCGGACCGAAACCACCGGCAGGGCGGCGCCCGAAGCCCCGCCGTCGGCGGAAATCAGCCCGGCGGCAATCATCGCCATCTGCGTACCGTGGCCCGCCGGATCGGATACCGCCCGGTCGGGCTCGATCGCATCCCAGGCCGCCGAAATGATTCCAGCAAGCCCGGCCGCCGGATCCAATCCGCTGTCGAGCACCGCCACCGGCACGGTTCCATCCGCCGGTGGACGCACATCCGGAAGCGCCCCGCGACCGGATGCCGTCGCCGCGGCGCGGGGCAGGCGCGTCACGTAATTCAACTCGGCGCGGGCGACAATCGGGCTGCGCTGGACCTGCTCCAGCAGCGCCTCGACATTTGTGCCGGGGGGAAAGCGGATCAGATAAACTCCTGTGGCCGCATCGGCATCCACAATCATCCCACCGACCTGGTCCAGCAGGCGCTTGAAGCGCTCATAGGTGGTGCCGGGCCGCACGCCCACCAGCATTTCATCCCGCACAAATTCCGGCGCTGAATCCGCCACCCCGCGCGTGGTCTCGAACCGGGAAGAACGGCGGGGCATTCGCCGGGCTTCCCGTCGGTCGCCGGGCATGAACACCTGGATTTCCTGCAGCTTGGGAATGCGTCCCAGCGGCCCGCGCAGCATGCGCCACGTCAGCATGTAGTCGTAGCGCTCCAACAGGCCGGGCAGCGCGGCATTCAATTCCGTCCCGCGAACCGAGGCCGTAACGGTGGAATCAATGCGCGGATCCAGGCGGACATCGACCCCGGCCCGGACAAACTGCTCCAATAGCTGTGCCAGCGGGACCGATTCCGCTTGCAGCCACAGCCGATCCCCATCCAGTCGGAAGTAGAGCCCCTGTCCGACAGCCGATCCAACGGCGCAGCACAAGGCCCAGCCTGCCACCCATTTCAAGAAGGCCGGTCGCATCGAACCCTTTCGTAGTCTAGCCAGTCGTAGTAGTCTGGGAGATCCATGCCGGCCGGAAACGCCATGCGGCGGGATGAGGACGGCACCTCAAGGATCGGCTCATCTTCAACGGGTAGTCCCCTGAATTTTGAGGTTTTAAAATTTCGATTCTTTCGCTGATGAATACAAATCCCCTCTGGAATAGGCGAAGAGCGGCGGAATTCCGGAAAAACTGCGATATGGATGGTTTGTCCATCCTGGAGTTGCCCCTCTCGCAAGGAATCCGCGGTTTCATGGCTCAGGAATCCTTGAATATTTCCGTCCCGGCCACGGGTCCAAAGCAGGGCGGCCATGCAGCGTGATTCTGGAGTCGCCGGACAAACGGTCAGCCGGTAGACCCCCCGATACACGCGCGTCCAACTGCCGGTATTGACGTGGTAACGATGTACGCTGTCGGCATATCCAACCTCAACCGCCTGCCCGGCGGTAAAACAGCCATGTTGCCGGCTGGCCAGCTTGCTCAACCGGGCGGCTAACGCTTTTGAGGATGTACCCATATCCTGTCGGACGGTTATTCTGTTGATGGCCATACGTAACCACACAACCCGCCCCCCTGCAAGGGCCAAACCATTCAGATCCCGCAAGCGACAATGACGGTTGCACAATCCGCCCCCCTTTGCGTAGAGTCCCCTTCCATGGTCTACGACATGTTCCACAACATATCGCTGGTGGTGGCGGTCGTCAGTTGGCTGGTCGCCCAATTCATCAAACTGGCCACGTTTGCCGTGAGCGAACGCAAGTTCGACTATGGCTTTTTGTTCCGGCTCGGCGGCATGCCCAGTTCCCATACCGCCTCCGCCGCCGCCTGCGCCGCCTCCGTCGGCCTGCGTTCCGGCTTCGGTTCGCCCGTCTTCGCCGTGGCCTTCGGCATGCTGGCCCTGATCATGATCGACGCCCAAAGCGTCCGCCGCGCCGCCGGCATCCAGGCCCGCCTACTCAACCAGATGGCCGAGGAGTTCTACCGCCACCACAAGTTTTCGCCCGACAAGCTCGTCGAGTTTCTCGGCCACACCCGCCTCGAAGTCCTGGTGGGCGCCGTTCTCGGTGTCGCCATCGCCGTCCTCTTCCACGAACTCTTCCCCGCGTGGGCCGCCCGATGATTTTCTCAGCCCCCCCCCCCAGGGTGATCTCCTCCGCATGATTTTTCAAATCCCGGGGTTGACTCATCTGCTCATTCGCGTATGATGTTACAAGATTCCTTAAGTCCCTACACGGAGAGACAACACATGATGACGAAGCGCAAGGTCTTTGGTTTTACCCTGATTGAACTGTTGGTGGTGATCGCCATCATCGCCATGCTGGCCGCCATTCTGGTCCCGGCTGTGAACCGCGCGCTTATCAGCGCCGCCATGGTTCAAACCGTCTCCAACGGCGCCAACATTTATAAGTCGGCTTTTGCGGGACAGATGGATGACGTCGTCCTCGGCGGCGGCTATTCCTCTTGGCCGGAGCCCGGAGACTTGCCCGGTGATACTTCGACAGAGTTTTTTATCAACCTCGTTACATCTGGCGTCATGAGCGTTTCGTATGACTTCTTCTCTGCTCGGGGTTTGAATGCTGTTAAGAGCACCGATGAGGGGGAATTCCGCAGTGAAGCTGGTAATGCCAATGCCTGGAATCTGGTGCTGGGGCTTAACAATGCTAAGGAAGGAACCACGTTCCTCTTTACTCAGAATGCAGAGGTGACAACACTGCCTACTACCGACAGCGAAATCACACTTTCGGGCCAACCTTTCGGCGAAGACGGAATGGTCGTTGTTCTTAAGGGCGGATCAGCATTTTCGCTGCGCGGCGGCCGACAACTCAGGGGCAGCTTTATGAACCCTTCACAAAGCACCGACGACCTGACTGTCGTCGGACCGTAACCATTTCAGCATCACATAACGATGTTTCAGACCGGGGACGCCTTTGTGTGTTCCCGGTCTTTTCTCTGGATCTGCGCGAATGACATGAAGACCGAAAGGAGTCGACCATGTGCGGCATTGTAGGCTATGTGGGATCCAAAAACGCGGTACCCTTGCTGCTGGAGGGGCTGAAGCGCCTGGAATACCGCGGCTATGATTCCGCCGGCGTGGCCATCCGCGATGCCGAGGGCTCCCTGGCCATCCGCAAGCGCCTGGGACGGCTCTCCAACCTGGAAGAAACGCTGGAGGCGGAGCCCCTCTCCGGCGGCCTCGGCATTGGCCATACCCGCTGGGCCACCCATGGGGAACCCTCCGAGATCAACTCCCATCCCCATTGCGACGGCACCGGGACCATCGCGGTCGTCCACAACGGCATCATCGAAAACGACGCGGCCCTGCGCGCGGAACTGCAGGCCAAAGGGCACGTCTTTCTCTCCCAGACCGACACCGAAGTCCTCCCCCACTTGATCGAAGAGATCCTGAAAGACAGCGCCAAAACCCCCGCCGAGGCCATCCGCGAAGCCCTGCGCCGCGCCAAGGGCGCCTACGCCCTGGGCATCGTCTTTCGCGACCAGCCCGACGTCCTGTTCGCTGCGCGCTGCGGCAGTCCGCTCATTATTGGCGTCGGCGAGGGCGAACAGTTCATCGCAAGCGATGTGCCCGCCATCCTGAATCGCGTCCAGAAGGTCATCTATCTCAACGACGGCGAGGTGGCTGAGTTGCGACCCTCCGGCGTGACGCTGACGACGCTCGACGGCACCCCGGTCGAACCCGTCGTCAAGACCGTGACCCTCCGCGCCGAAGCCGCCGAGCGCGCCGGTTTCGAAACGTTCATGCTCAAGGAAATCCACGAACAGCCGCGCGTCCTGCGCACCCTGCTCGAAACCCACGTGGACCAGGCCGGCGCCGTCGATCTCGGCGAGGCGTCCGCGCTGTTGGCCGCCGAAGCCGGAGACCTGCAGCGCGTCGTCATCCTGAGCTGCGGGACCGCCCACTACGCCGGCATGGTCGGCCGCCTGCTCATCGAGCGCTGGACCGGCCTCCCCGCCGAAACCGATCTCGGCAGCGAATTCCGCTATCGCCAGCCGCGCTTCCCCGAGCGCACCCTCGTCATCGCCGTCTCCCAGTCCGGCGAAACCGCCGACACCCTCGCCTCCGTCCGGCTGGCGCGCGAGATGGGCTGCAAGATCCTCAGCATCTGCAATGTCGCCGGCAGCACCCTGTTGCGCGAGAGCGACGCCGCGCTACTGACCCAGGCCGGACCCGAAATCGGCGTGGCCTCCACCAAGGCCTTCACCGCCCAACTCATGGCCTTCGTCCTGCTCGCCATCCGCCTCGGCCGCCTGCGCGGCACCCTCGATGCCGCCCGCGAGCGCGAACTCACCGCCGAGCTCGCCCGCATCCCCAACGGCATTCATCGCGTGCTCGAACGCCAGGACGACATCAAGGCCATCTCCCAGAAATACTACGAGTGCTACAATGCCCTCTATCTCGGACGCCGCTTCAATTATCCCATCGCCCTCGAAGGCGCGCTCAAGAACAAGGAAATCTCCTACCAGCATGCCGAAGGCTACGCCGCCGGCGAAATGAAGCACGGCCCCATCGCCCTCATCAACGAGTTCCTTCCCGTCGTCTGCCTCTGCACCCCCACCGCCGACGAGGTCCACGACAAAATGCTCTCCAACCTCAAGGAGGTCGAGGCGCGCAAGGGCCGCATCATCGCCGTGGTCGCCGAACAAGACGACTCGCTCCGCGAAATCGCCCAGGACCTCATCCCCGTGCCCGCCACCCTCGAGGAGTTCTCGCCCATGATCAATGTCGTGGCGCTTCAGCTCTTCGCCTATCACAACGCCAAGCTGCGCGGCGCCGACATCGACAAGCCCCGCAATCTCGCCAAGAGCGTCACCGTGGAGTAGGAGTCGGAGACCCGGCATGGCCCGCTTCATCATCCAGGGCGGTCACCCCATTGGCGGCGCCTTCCGCCCGCTCGGCAACAAGAATGCCGTCCTGCCCATGCTCGCCGCCTGCGTGCTGACCGATGAACCCGTCGTTCTGGACAACGTTCCCCGAATCCTCGACGTCGAGAACATGCTGCTGCTGCTGGCCGGACTGGGCGTCGACGTCTCCCGTCGCGGGCATGCCGTCACGCTTGGCGCCGGCAACCTGAAATCCACCGCGCTCGACCCCGCATTGTGCCAGCGCGTCCGCGGTTCCATCCTGCTGGCCGGCCCCCTCGCCGCTCGCCACGGTTCCGCCGTTCTCCATCCCCCCGGCGGCGACGTCATCGGCCGGCGGCGGCTCGATACCCATTTCGAAGGCCTCGCCCGCATCGGCATCGGCATGACCGCCCAGGCCGGCGCCTTCCATCTGCGCCGGCGACGCTCCTTTCGCGGGGCCGACCTGCTCCTCGATGAAGCCAGCGTCACCGCCACCGAAAACATCCTCATGGCCGCCGCCCTCGCTCCCGGGCGTACCGTCATCCGCAACGCCGCCTGCGAGCCCCACGTGCAGGACCTCGGCGCGCTGCTCTCCAAAATGGGCGCCTGCATTTCAGGCCTCGGCACCAACCGGCTCGAAATCCAAGGCGTCGAACGGCTCGGGGGCGCCCGGCATCGCGTCGGCCCCGACTACATCGAAATCGGCAGCCTTCTGGCCGCCGCGGCGGCCACCGGCGGAGAGTTGACCGTTACCGACCTGCCCGATGCCACCGCCCTGGAGGTCATGCAGCGCGCGTTTGCCCGGCTGGGCGTCACGTGGAAAATCCATGGTGGTACCCTCCGGCTCCCCGCCCGCCAGTCCCTCCGCGTGCGCCGGGACCTCGGCGATGCGATTCCCAAGATGGAAGACGGCATTTGGCCCGCCATCCCGTCGGACCTGCTCAGCGTCGCCCTCGTGCTGGCCACGCAGACCCGCGGCGAAATCCTGTTCTTCGAAAAGCTGTTCGAAAGCCGGATGTACTTCGTCGACCGCCTGCTGGAAATGGGCGCCACCCTGGTCCAGTGCGATCCCCACCGGGTGCTCGTCAGCGGACCGGCCCGGCTGCGCGCCCAGCACATCACCAGCCCCGATATCCGCGCCGGCATGGCCCTGATCATCGCCGCCCTCTGCGCCAAGGGCCGCACGGTCATCGAACAGGCCGAAATGGTCGACCGCGGCTATGAACGCATCGACGCCCGCCTGCGCGCCCTGGGCGCCCGGATCCAGCGCCAGTCCGGACATCCCCACCCCGAAAAACATCACACTTAATTAAGTGTGATGTTTTTCTCCCCTGTCCCTTTTTCTGTCCACTCCCCCCTTGTTCTCCTGTATCCTACCTCATGCCATGCTTCTCGATGCCGTAAACAGGAAGAATCCGCACCGCAGTTGACCCATGGATCTTCGCGCGTTCATCACCATGTGGGCCAAACGAGGCCTTCCGGCGGCCGCCTGCTTCTTCATGGGCACCGCCATTCTGCTCCGGGCGATCGTGGTGCCCCAGATGCTGCTTGGATTCTTGTTCTATTTGATCGCCGCCATCGTTGTGGCCGGTCCCATCGCCCAATGGCTGGCCGAGCCGATCGGCAGCCTGTTCTGGCCGCGGCGCTACTTCGACAAACCCCAGCCCATCTATGGCATTCCCCAGTCGTTGCGAGTCAAAGGCCATCCGGAGGAAGCCATGGAGGCCTATGAACGACTGGCGAACGAGTTCCCCGGCGAAGTCCGACCCTATACCGACCGAATTGAAATCGCGATCGTGGACCTGCGCGACCCCGATCGCGCCAAGGCCATTTTCCAGCAAGGCATCCAGCGCCTTGCGAATCCCGATGACAAGGATCTGCTCGCCAAGGTCTACGCCGAAACCCTCACCCGACTCAACATCCGCGCACCCCATACCCCCGTTCCGTTTCCGGCCAAGCCCCGCCCTCCGCCAGGATGAAGGGCGAGAAGCCCTCCCCCATGGGCGGTGATTGACTAAAACACAAAACTATCACAGTTAATTAAGTGTGATGTTTTCCACGCTGTGGAAAAAAGTTTTCCACGCCGTGGAAAAAATCGCGTATGGTTTTCCACGCTATGGAAAAAAATCGCCCAACATTTCCACACCGTGGAAATCAGTTTTCCACGCCGTGGAAAACGGCCTTCGCAACATTCCACCATTCCATCCCTCCACCCCCCCACGCATTCTCATGACCACCAAGACCTTCCCCCTCACGCGCGAACAAACCGAATCCCTTACCTCGCAGTATCCCACGCCATTCCATCTCTACGATGAAGCTGGCATCCGCGACAATGTCCGGCGGCTCAACGCGGCGTTTTCCATCCTACCGAATTTCCGCGAATACTTCGCGGTCAAGGCCACGCCGAATCCGTTCATCCTCAAAATTCTCGTCGCGGAAGGGCTCGGCGCCGACTGCTCCAGCCTGGCCGAGTTGCGCCTGTGTGAGACGATCGGGCTGACGGGAGAGCGCATCGTCTTTACCTCCAACGAGACGCCCGACGCCGAGTTCCGCGAAGCCCGCCGGCTGGGAGCGATCATCAATCTCGACGACATCACGCACATCGACGCGCTGCTGGCCGCCACGGGCTCGCTGCCCGAGACCCTCAGCTTCCGCTACAACCCCGGCGCGGCCAAGGCCGGCAACACCATCATCGGCCACCCGGAAGAGGCCAAGTACGGCCTGACCCGCGAGCAGTTGTTCGAGGCCTACGCCAAGGCGCGCGATCTCGGAGTGAAGGCCTTCGGACTGCACACGATGGTCGTCTCCAACGAGCTCGACGAGCAATACCACGTCGAAACCGCCCGCATGCTGTTCGAACTGGTGGTCGAAATCCACCAGCGCCTCGGCGTCCGCATCACGTTCATCAACACCGGCGGCGGCATCGGCATCCCCTACCGTCCGGAGCAGAAGGCCGTGGACTACGACGTGGTCGCCCGCGGCGCGCGCCGGCACTACGACGAGATCATCGTCCAGGCCGGGCTCGATCCGCTGGCCTATACGATGGAATGCGGACGCGCCATCACCGGCCCGCACGGCTGGCTCGTCACCCGCGCCATCCGCTGGAAGAACACCTACCGCTCGTATATCGGCGTGGACGCCTCGATGGCCAACCTGATGCGCCCGGGCATGTATGGCGCCTACCACCACATCACCGTGCTGGGCAAGGAAAACGTCCCGTCCACCCATACCTACGACGTCGTCGGCTCGCTGTGCGAAAACTGCGACAAGTTCGCCATCCATCGCGAACTGCCCGAAATCGAGATGGGCGATCTCGTGGTCATCCACGACACCGGCGCCCACGGTCACGCCATGGGCTACAACTACAACGGAAAGACCCGCTCCGCCGAGCTGCTCCTGCGCCCCGACGGATCGATCGTCCAAATCCGCCGCGCCGAAACCCTCGACGACCTCTTCGCCACGCTGGATTTCAGCTCTCTTCCCGATTTCAGGTAGGCCCGCCGCGCCGACGCCCCCCGCCGGCTTAGCCCCCCTCCCCGCCATGCGCCAGGCGCAAGAGATGCACCTCCCCGCCCTCCTTCTCCAGCTGTTCGCGAACTACGCGGTCAGGTTCATCGGCCACGAGCCTCTCCACACTTCCGAAAACATCGTGCTGAAACTGCGGGCCGAGGACGGCCGCCCCTTCGCCCTGCGCATTTCTAAAACCGCCGGATCGGATCCCGCCGCCCTCGCATCCGAACTCGCCCTGCTGCGCGACTTCGGCCAACAGACCGGCGCGCTCGTCCCCGTTCCCCTGCCCGCCCGCGACGGCCGGCTCTTCTGCTCCGCCTCCGAGGGGAGTCGCGATGCCCTGTGCGTCGTCTTCCACTGGCTGCCCGGCGTCCATCTCGCCGACGACGACATCACGCCCGACCACATGGCCGCCATGGCCCGCGCCACTGCCCGACTCCACGCCTTTGCCGCCGCGTATCGTCCCCCGCCCGGCTTCGTCCGGCCGGTCTACGACGAATCCTGGTTCTTCGAAACCGAATCCTGGCAGGCCACGCCCGCCTTCGTCGACCGCCTCGACCCGGCCCATGCCACCTTTCTGCAGGAATCCGGCGACGCCATCCGCACCCGCCTCGGCACCGTCCCCCGCTCCCCCGACTCGTTCGGCCTCATCCACTATGATCTCCATCCCGGCAATTTCCTCTTCGACGGCCCCCAGGCCCGCATGCTGGACTTCGACGAATGCGGCTTCGGCTTTTTTCTCTTCGATCTGGCCCACCTCCTGTTCGAATTCATCGAACACCCTCGTGCCCCGGACTTCCGCCGCGCCGCGCTTGAAATGTATGCGCAAACCCGCAACATCTCCGCCGTTCCGGATGCCGACCTGAATCTCTTCCTGGCCCTTCAGGGCATCGCCTACGTCAACTGGCTGCACCGGGTCTTCCGCCGCGACGGCCACGCCGACGGCGTCGCCTACTGGCTCCCCGTCATCGTGCGCCGCCTCCGGACCGTCTTGGATGCCGGTGGTTGACCACCCCCGCTCCGGCGTCTATCGTGGGCGGATTCACAACCCGCCAACCCCATGAATCCCGCCCCCCCATCCCGCCGCGGCTCCCTGCTCCCCGGCCTGATCGCCATCCTCTGCTGGTGCTGGAGCGGCGTATGCTTTCGCAAGGGCTCCGACCTCATGGGCTCGTCCATGGCCTACCTGGCCCTCATGACCGGCTGCGGATCGCTGACCGCCGTCGCCCTGCAGAGGCTCCAGGGACATTCCGTCATCGACATGATCCGCCTTCCGCTCAAGGTCGTCGTCGCCGGGTTCTTCGGCGTGGCGCTCTACACCATTCTGCTGGCCAAGGCCTTTGGCATGGCCGCTGAGGCGGACATCGGCCAGATCAACCTGCTGAATTACCTGTGGCCCGTGTGGATGGTGGTTCTGGGCGTGGCGCTGCTGGGCCGCCGGCCCCGGATGCTTCCGGCCGCCGCCGGCCTGCTGATGGGCCTCCTCGGCGTGGTCATGGCTCGCGGGTTCGACAGCTTCGGGCATTGGCCGGAAAACCTCGCGCCGCATGCCTTCGCGCTGACGGGCGGATTTCTCTGGGCCCTCTATGTGGTCTTGCTGCGAAAATGGAATATTCCGGAGGCGCAGGGCGGCACCGCGCTCCACTTCGCGGTTTGCGCGGTCCTCGCCGGTTTGCTGGCCCATGCCGGCGGCGGCTGGCGGCACATGCCCCCCTGGTCCGGCGACAGGCTCTTCTGGGTTCTGCTCGGCGGCATCGGCCCCGTGGGTATCGCCTACGCCCTCTACGAAATCAGCGTCAAGAACGGACCGGTCCTCCTGCTCGCCTCCCTGGCCTATTTCATCCCCATCGGCTCCTCCCTGCTCATCGGGTTCTTTTTCCGCGAAACCCTGGGCGCCGGGCTACTCCTCGGCGCCGGACTGATCGCCGCCGGTGCATGGCTCGTCCGCCATTCCTGCCGCGAAGACGTCTGACCCGGCAACCCGTGAATCCTCCCGCGCCATCGACTTCCGCCAGCATCGACTTCCCTAGGCATTGCAGCCCTCCCTGCAATTTGTTATACACAAGACGTGAATCGAGGCGTGACCAGGATCCTGCGGACTGCAGCATCTGCCTTACTCCGGATCGCTGGCGTGCTCATGAGCATCGCGACCGCGCCTCTTTGGGCGGAAGAGACTCAGTCCACTCCGCTGGTCTATGTCACTGTGGCCGGACACCTCGAGGATGTTCCCGCCTACGCGTCCTCCAACCTCTACCCCGTCTACCGCTCCAACCTGCTTGTCTTCGCCGATTTCATGGTCCGGACCGGCATCGTCTGCAATCTGCAAGTGGACTATGAGTTCTTCGAGGGCACCCGCCGCTGGGAAACCGACGACATGCGGGCGGAGACCGGCGGCCTGCCGCTCTTCGACTACCTGACCGCCCATTGCGGCTTCGAGATCGACGCCCACCAGGAAGGCGGCACCGAGGAGGGGCTGGACAACTATGCCGATGTACGTTTCCTCGGCGGCGTCGTTTGCACCGCCATCACCGAAACCGTCGGCGGCCACATCTGGAACGATCCCGCCCAGTTCGCCCAACTCGCCACGGGCGAAAACGGTTGGCAGCATCCCGCCTTCGAGTGGTTTCCCGAAATCCTGACACTCGCCGTCGGACGCGCCCACCACTACGGCGATTTTGCGTTTGATGATGTCGCCTCCGGTGTCTGGCGGCCCGCCGGCGCCAACAGCAACTTCTGGACGCACAACCCCGCCGAACGCATGATCTACGTCGGCCCCGGCGAAACCAGCAACTGGGGCGACAACAACGTCTTTCTCACCACGCCCGCCTTCGTCCGTCACCTCGTGGAAGAACTGCAGGCCGGAAACCTTCCGACGAATCAGATGTTCACCGCCAGCCTGCCGATTCCGCAGGGCGTTGTTTTGAATCCCGCCCAGCATGTTCTGCTGGCGAACCTGCTCGACCCAATGGCCCCCTACGTTGCTTCCGGCCTTGTCCAATACGTCACCTACACCGAAGCCGTGGACATCTGGAAAACAAACTTCTCCGAGAAACCAAACATCTACCACCGCCCCAACCTCCCCGTCTGGGTCTCGACCGACTTCGCCCCGGATGAAGTCACCCTGAATTGGAAAGGCCTGGCCGGACGCCTCTACTCACTTCAATCCACCACCAACCTCGTCGATGGCGAATGGATCCATTCCCCGGACTTCGACTCCGTTCCCGGAGGCCATGCAATCCTCCAGGTGACCAACGAATTCCAACCCTCTGGCCAGCGATTTTTCCGTATTCATTCCATCCCGGAGTGACGACAGCGGGGTCAGGCCTTGCTTAATGCTTAAGCCGTCTTTTCAGCGTCCGCCTTCTTAAGCATTAAACAAGGCCTGACCCCGCGTACAGCGACGGAGGTCGCCTCTCCGCCGTTTTCGTGATAGGCTCGCTGGGAATGAGCATCCGTTTTCGAACCGCCGCGATGGCCTTTGGCCTCCTGCTGCTCGCCGGATTCGTCGCCTTGAACGTCCTGGCCTTCCGCCATGCGCGCGCGATGCTGGTCTACGCCCCCGGCGGCGCGCGCACGGAGAGTCCCGAGGACCTGTCGCCCGCCGCTCGCCTGCGCGTGCTGCTCTTCGGCGTGAACCTGCCACGGCCCGAAGACGAAAGGCCACCCACCGTCCTCGCCCCCGATGCCGAGGCCGTGACGATCGAAGTCTCCGGCGACGTCACGCTCTCCGCCTGGCATGCCTCGCGCGGCGCTGGTGCCCCGCTGGTGATTTTCTTCCACGGCTATTCCACCGACAAGACCCGCCTCCTGCACGAAGCCCGAGAACTCCATGCCCTGGGCGCTTCCGTGATGCTCGTGGATTTCCGCGGATCGGGGGGCTCTTCCGAGAACTACACCACCCTCGGCTGGCGCGAGGCGGAGGACGTTGCCGCCGCCGTGGAATTCTCGCGCCGCCACCTGCCTGCATCCCGCCTGATCCTCTACGGCCAGAGCATGGGGTCCGTCGCCATTCTCCGCGCCCTCCATGCGCACGGCGTGCGCCCGGACGCCGTCATCCTCGAATCCGTCTTCGACACCCTGCTCAACGCCATCCGGGCCCGCTTCCGCGCCATGGGCGTGCCCGCGTTCCCGTCCGCCGAACTGATGACGTTCTGGGGCGGGCGCCAGTTCGGGTTCAACGGATTCGCGCACACCCCCGTCGACTACGCCCCCTCCGTCCAATGCCCCGCCCTCTACCTGCACGGCAACGACGACCCGCGTGCGCCCGTGGACCAGGCCCGGCGGGTGTTCGAGGCCACCCCCGCATCCCGCAAGACATTCGTAATATTCGATGGCGTCGGCCATGGCTCCTACGCCACCGTCCACCCCGGCACTTGGCGCACCCTTATGGTAGATTTCCTCGACCTGCACCCCCCCGATCCTCCGTAAAGGGCACCCGAATAGTTGCGGCCCAGAGCAAGTGAGCGCTCCGACCGCCCTTCTATAAAATCCCCGTCCGATCGCGAAGCTGTTCGCGGCGCACCGCCCGCCCCGCCCGCGGCAGTTTTCCGCCGAGGCCCGGCTCCTTTTCATAGACGACCTTGCCCCCCACCATTGTCCAATCCACGAAATCGTCCAGTGTCCCCAGACCGATTTCGTGCGTCAGCAGAAACCACAACGTGGGCATCTTGCGCAGATCGGTGTTGAAGACCGCCAGGTCGGCGTACTTGCCCGGCTCCAGCGATCCAACCTCGTCCTCCATGAACAGGTTCCGCGCCGACCCGATTGTCCAGTAGCGGATGCCCGTTTCAATGGGCACGGTCTCGCGCGGCCCCCAGTCGGTCTTGCCCTTGTAGTTCATGCGCGTAGCGGCGATGAACAGCCCGTAGGCCGGATTGAACGGGCCCGCCGCCCAGTCCGTGCCGAACGAGATCGGCACGCCCGCCTCCGCCATCGACCGCCATGCCATCCGCCACTGCAACCGGTCATGGCCAATGCTGTTCTCGACCATTTCGTCGCCGAAGAAATGCTGCGGCTGCATCGAGGCGTAGATGCCCAGCCGCGCCATCCGCGGCCAATCCTCCGGCGGGGCCATTTCGCAATGTTCGATGCTGTGCCGCGCATCGCGCATCCCGTTCTGCTCCAGCGCCTGCTCGATCGCATCGATCACCCGCACCGCCCCCGCGTCGCCGCACGCGTGCGTGCAGGACTGCAAGCCCAGCTGGTCCACAATGGCCACCACCCGGTTGAATTCCTCCGCCGTCCAGTCCGCCCGCCCATGCGACGACGGATCGTCCGAGTACGGCTCGCGCAGGAACTTTGTGCGGTTGTCCGCCGTGCCGTCGATGTAGAACTTGATCGACTCGCCCAGCACCAGGTGCGGGCCCGATTCCGTCCGGCGCAGCTTCTTCCATTCGCGCAGGTCCTTCTTCAGCGCCGCCTCGTCCGCCAGCCGCTCATGACCCACGAAATACGCCCCCCGCACCCGCGCTTTCTCCAGACCGCCCCGGTCCCGGAACTTCAGGATCATCGGAATAAACTGCGGGTAGATCTGAATGTCGTGCATCGTCGTGACGCCGAAGGAAAGCGCCTCGTCGATCGTCTTTCCCATCGCCTCCAGAATGCCTTCCTCGACCTCCGGCCCCAGTTCTTCCCACGTCCAATAGTCCAGGTAGTTGATCACATGGTAGTGCTTGCACTCGCCTGTCGCCCGACCGGTGTCGGAATCGCGCACCGGCACCAGCCGCTCGAACGCCTCCGGATTTCGGCTTTCCATCCAATCGATCGCCTGGCTGTTCAGCCAGCCCCCCTGCCCGCTGTAGCTCATCAGCATCACCGGACGGTCCGGCACCACCGTATCGAGGAGCTCCCGCCGCGGTCCCTCCGGCAACTGGTTCATCCGCCAACCGATGGCCCCGATCAGCGGCAGGTCTGGATGCTCCGCCGCGCGCTTCTCCACCCACGCCAGGATATCCTCCTGCGTATCGCACGCGAACAGTTCCGGCGGCTGCAGGTAGGACATCCCCCCGATCCAAAGCACGTGGCAGTGGTTCTCCACGAACCCGGGCGTCACCAGGCGCCCGCGTCCATCCACCACCTCCGTCTCCGGCCCGACATAATCCGCCACCCCCCGTCGGTCGCCCACGTAGGCGATGCGATCGCCCGTCACGGCCAGCGCCTCTGCGCGCGGCTGCTCCGCGTTGCTCGTCAGGATGCGTGCATTCACCAGCACCCAATCCGCCGGCTGCGAGCCCGTACGCTCGAACCGCGGCACCGTCGCGCAGCCCGCCATCCACGCCAGCACCCACACCCCCGCCAGCCCCCGCACCATCCACATGCTCCATTTCACGGACAACCTCCTTTGCCGCCCTCCATTACAATCCTCCCGCCCCCGCTTGGCAAGCCGCATCCGCAAGCCGCCGCTACCGCGGCCAATCCCTGCGGGGAGGAGGCCCGGCCGCTTCCGTTTGACGCCCCCCCCCTCCGGACGGTATGGTCAATGGCCAACCCAAGGAACTTCCCCATGACATCTGCCCTGCGCAAGCTCTTCGTTATTCGCAACTGATCGGTCGGCCCCTTTTGCCTGTTTCGTCCACTACATCCGGTTCGCGCCACCCGCAGGAGTTGTCTACATGATCCGACTGCGTCCCGTTGTTTGTTTTCCATGCCATTGGGCCGTCCTGATCCTTGTTCTTTTTTGGATGCCTCTGCCCTTGTCGGCGCAATCGCCCCACCCGGGCATGGGATCCATTCCCCGCGAAACCGGCGTCACGTTCCGCGTCTGGGCGCCCTTCGCGGAATCCGTGGACGTCGCCGGCGAATTCAACGACTGGGGACGCACCCCGATGGTCCGCGAGGCAACCGGCGGGACTTGGTCGGCCGACGTTCCCGCCGCACGTGTTGGCCAGAAGTACAAATACGTGATCAACGGCTCGATCTGGAAACGCGATCCGCGCGCCCGCCAGGTCGAGCACTCGATCGGCGACGCCATCGTTTATGACGCCAACGCCTTCGATTGGGGCGAAACGACCGCCCCCGCGACGACGCACGACGACCTCGTCATCTACCAGATGCATGCCGGCACGTTTTCGGGCCAGCCGCCGCCGGGCACCTTCGACGACGCCATTGCCCGCCTCGACCACGTGCGCAACCTGGGCATCACCGCCATTCAGCTCATGCCCGTCAACGAATTCCCGGGCGGGCTGAGCTGGGGCTACAATCCCTCCGACCTCTTCGCCATCGAAACGGACTACGGCGGACCGGATGCCTTCAAGCGCTTCGTCCGCGCCGCCCACGAGCGCGGACTGGCCGTGTTCGTCGACGTGGTCCACAACCACTACGGACCGACCGATCTCGACCTGTGGCAGTTCGACGGCTGGAGCGAAAACGACCTCGGCGGCATCTATTTCTACAACGACGGTCGCGCTCACACCCCGTGGGGCTCCACCCGGCCCGACTTCGGTCGCCCGGAGGTCCGCGCCTTCATCCGCGACCAGATCCAGATGTTCGCGGATGAATACCGCGTCGACGGTTTCCGCTGGGACTCGGTCTACCACATCATCAACACCGACCACGGCCGCAACGAGCAGGGCGTCCAGATGCTGCGCGAGATCAACGAGGAACTGTCCCGCACCCATCCCCACGTCGTCCGCAATGCGGAAGACCACGCCTTCGACGGCGAGATGGCGTTCCACAATCAATGGGACGTGGGCCACCGCTGGGCGCTGTTCCATCAGCTCGTCACCGCCCACGACCCCGAGCGCGACCTGAACGTCGTCGCCGGCACCTTGCGCGACTGGCCGGGACTGCACCGCGTGGTCTTCACGGAAGCCCACGATTATATCGCCACCATGAACGACAACCGCAGCCGCGTGCCCTCGATGATCCATCCCGAGGACCCCGAGAGCATTTGGGCGCGCAAGCGCGCGCTGCTCGGGGCCGCCGTCGTCTTCACCACCCCCGGCATCCCCATGATCTTCCAGGGCCAGGAGTGGCACGAAACGAAAGCCTTCCACGACGACGTCCCCATGCGCTGGGAACGCGCCGAAAGCCACGCCGGCATCCTCCGCGCCTACCGCGACCTGATCCGGCAGCGCCGCAATCTCGATGGCCATACCCCCGGGCTCCGGGGCGCCGGCATCCAAGTGCATCACCTCGACCACGACAACAAGGTCATCGGCTACATCCGCTGGAACCAGGGCGGGCAGACCGATGACGTGGTGGTCGTCGCCAATTTCTCCAACACCGACTTCGACCAGGATGACTACGCATTCACGTTCCCCTCCGCCGGCACCTGGATTCGGCGCTTCAACAGCGATTCCGCCGCCTATGCTGATGATTTCCGCGACCTGGGCCACGCCCGGCTGGATGCCGTGGGCTCCCCCCCCACCGCCACCCTGCCCATGGGTCGCTACAGCCTGCAGATCTTTACCCAGGAGGACTCGCGAATCCCCCACCCCCCCGATTCCGAAACAATTCCGGCGGTCCGTTTGCCATTTGCTTCAGGCGTGGTAGCTTCCCCTCCCAACCAAGGAGCTGAATGATGAACATCGTACGTTTGACCTATGTAAGCCGATTGTCGCGCGATACCGGCCCAGAGGCCCTGGGGAAGATTATGGAGGTGTCGCGCCGCAACAACAAGAAACTGGGCGTAACGGGCGCCCTTTGTTATTCGCCCCGCGGATTTCTACAGATTCTGGAAGGCCCCGCCAGCACCGTCAATGAGCTCTATCGGCGGATTGTGACCGACAAGCGCCATTCCGCCGTCACGCTGCTGGAGTACGGCCCGATCCCTTACCGCGATTTTGAACACTGGTCCATGGCCTATGTGCGCGCCGATGAAATCGCCCACGCGCTGCTGCGCAAGTTCAGCACCCGGCATGTTTTTGATCCGTTCGAAATGGGGCCCGTTCAAGCCCGCGGCTTCCTGATGGCCGTCGCCCAGGAGCGCGCCGACTTCCTCGCCAAGCAGCAGAACGCCCTCCGGCAGCGCGGCAAGGCCTGATCTCCATCCCCCGGGCCGGGAGCAACGTCGCCGGGGTCAGCGGCGGGCCACGGCTTGGTCTTTGCGGTAGACCTGCCGTCCCCCGGCCATGGTCCACTCCACGAAATCGTCCAACTGGCCGACCTCCACTTCGTGGGTCAGCAGGAACCAGAGACTGTTGATCCGGCTTAGATCCACGTCGAACAACGCCATGTCCGCATTCTTCCCGACCTCGATCGACCCGGTTTCCGTTTCGATCTTTTGGGCATAGGCGCTGCCGTAGGTGTAGTGGCGGAGGGCATCGATCGGTTCGATCGCCTGCTCCGGGCCCCAATCCGTGTGGCCCTTGTAGTTGATCCGCGTGGTCGCGACGATCAATCCGTAGAGGGGATTGATCGGCGGGATGTGGCCCGCGATGTAGTCGGTGCCAAAGGAGATCGGCACCCCCGCCTCTTGCAGGGTTTTCCAGGGCATCATGCGCTTCAGGCGCGCTTCGCCCAGCGCCTTTTCGGTGCTGGCGTCGCCATAGAACTGCGCCGGCTGCATGCCCGCCAGCACGCCTAGTTCGACCATACGGGCGATATCTGCCGCCGAAGGCAGCTCGCAGTGTTCGATCCGGTGCCGCGCATCCCGTACTGTTCCGCGGCGGGCCGAGTGTTCGACCGCATCCAGGATGTAGGGGATGCCCGCATCGCCCACCGCATGCGTGCAGGTCTGCATCCCGTGGTCATCCACCAGTTCCATCAGCCGCTTGAACGAGTCCGCCGTCCAACTGGGATAGCCGTACTGGTCCGGCGCGTCGGCATAGGGTTCGGACATGAACGCGGTTTGATTGCCCGACACGCCGTCGATGTACAGCTTGAGAGAAGTGCCCAACTCCAGCCGCGGGTCCGATTCCGCTTCGCCCAGCGCTTTCCACCACCGCAGATCGGCAATCCATTCCTCTTCGTTCTCCAGATCAATCGGATCGACGTAATAGGCCAGCCGGATGCGCAGGTCGTCCAGCCCGCCTTGATCCCGGAACTCGAGGATCCACGGGACGAACGTCTTGTAGATCTGGAGATCCTCCACCGCCACCACGCCCATCCGGAGGGTTTCGGCCACCGCCCGCCGGGCCTCCGCGAACATCTTCGATTTCAACTCGGGGCCGAAGGCGTCCACGTCGAGGAAATCAAACGGGTTGAAGCTGTTGGATTGCATGTAGATTCCGGTGTTCCTTCCGGTTTCCGGATCGGTGCGGGGCGCCATGCGCCGGCAGGCTTTGGGATTCGCGGCCAGCATCCTTTCGTTCATCGGGGAGTTGACCCACAGCGTGCAGGCATCGTAGGCCAGCAGCCACGTCGGCCGATCCGGCATCCATTCGTCCAGCATGGCCTGTTCCGGGATCCGACCCGGCACGTGGTCGTAAAACCATCCGAATCCGATCACCAGCGGCAAGTCGGGATTCGCCTCGGCAAACGCCACGGTTCGTTCCCGGACTTCGTCGAGATTCCGGCAATCGTACAGGTCTACGATCATCGGACGCAGCATCGCCATGAACAGGATGTGGGTGTGGTTGTCGATCAAGCCCGGCACGAGCGTCTTGCCTTTTGCCTGGATGACGCGGGTATCCGGACCGATGAAATCCATCGCCCCGGCATTGCGCCCCACGTAGGCAATCTTGCCCGCATCGACCGCGACCGCCTCCGCTTTCGCGCGGGCTTCGTTGCAGGTCAGCACCCTGGCATTCAGGATCACCGTTTCGGCCGGACGGCCGCCCTGCCGGGTAAAGGCGACATCCTTCGGTTTCGTGCGAACGATCAGAAACGCCGCCACCCCCGCCAAAACCACGACCGGAATCCACCACTTTTTCACGTTGCGCTCCTTCCGCAGCCACTCATCCGCCACCGGATACCCAAGACGGCGGTCAGCATCGCTCCGCCCCCGGACGGAATCAAGGCGAATCCGCCTCTATCCGCCTCTCTATTCTGGCGCCGGCTTCCTTGCCCGGCAGCAAAACGCCGTCCGCCCGCGCAAGTTGGGGCGATCCGCCCTCTTAATCCTCCGTCATCCAGAGCAGCTCGTACGGCGCGAGTTCCACAATGCCGCCGGTTGAAATCGAGCGGCCGGTCAACACGTCCTTGAAGTAGTGCGCCAACCCTTCGGCACGCCAGCCGCGCAGGTCGACCACCTGCTGCTGCTCGGAGAAATTCGCCAGTACCGCCAGCCGGTGGCTGTCCTGTTCCCGCACATACGCCAGGACGTGGATATTCTCGCCCGGCAGCAGGCGCATCCCGGTCCCCTGGAGCGCGGGCTGCCGCTTGCGCTCGGCAAACAGTTCGCGCATGGATTCAAAATGGCGGTGGCGCAGGGTTCCGTCTGGCTCCACATCGCGCTTGAACAAGGCCCAATCCGCCTTCGGGCGGTGGATCCAGCGGCTGTCGTCGGCCTTGTCCGGATCGTCCAGATAGGTGTAGTCGTTCAGCACCGCCCACTCCTCGCCGAGGAAGATCAAGGGAATCCCGCCGATGCTGCACATCACGCCGTAGAGCACGTGCAGGCGCCGCAACGCCATCTCGGCGAGGTCGTCTCTCCCCTTGTCCAGGGCCTGTTCCAGGCCGGCCAACGATGCCGCCGTCCCGGAAATTCGCATGTCACCCGTGTCCTCGTTGTGCTGGAACGGAACCCCGGTCGCGAACGAACCCGCAAAACGACCCGTGTAAAACCGGTTCAGAAAGTCCCGGTGGTCGCCGGGGTGGACGCCCACCGCCTCGGCGTCGTCGTTGGCGAACGCCCAGCCGATGTCATCGTGCCCGCGCAGATAGTTGACCCAGGCCGTGCCTGGCACCAGGTTCTGCCGGTGCCCCAGCGACTGCTTCAGGATCCGCACCTCGCGGGTGGCGGCGCTCTCCCACAGCAACGCCATCAGCGTGGGATTGTACGACAACTGGCATTCGTCCCTCCCGATGTAGCGCGCCACGTCGTCGGGATGCACGATGGCCTCGGACTTGAAAACCAGTCCCGGCGCGGCGATGCGGCACAGCGCGTTGAACGCCTGGATCAGCAGGTGCGCCTCCGGCAGGTTTTCGCACTGGGTCCCCATCTGCTTCCAGATGAACGCCACCGCATCCAGCCGCAGGATCTCCACCCCCGTATTGGCCAGGAACAGCATCTCCGCCGCCATGGCCCGGAACACTTCCGGATTGGCGTACTGGAGATCCCACTGAAAGCTGTTGAACGTGGTCCAGACCCAGCGCTGCATGCCCGAGTGCCAGGTGAAGTTGCCGCGGCGGATCGTCGGAAAAATCTCCCGCAGCGTCCGTTCGTACTGGTCGGGGATCGTCCGGTCCTCGTACAGGTGATAGTAGTCCATGTACTCCCGGTCGCCCTCCTGGGCGCGCAATGCCCAGACGTGATCCTCCGACGTGTGGTTGAACACGAAGTCCAGCACCAGGGAAATGCCCGCCTTCCGAAACTCCGCCGCCAGCGCGCGCAGGTCGCCGATCGTGCCGAGGCGGGGATCCACGCTGCGGTAGTCGCTGATGGCATAGCCGCCGTCGTTGTTGCCCGGGCGACTCGCGAACACGGGCATCAAATGCACGTAGGTCAGGCCCAACTCACGGAAATACGGGATCCGTTCGCGCAGCCGGACCAGATCGCCGGCAAACAAATCGACATACAGCGATCCGCCGACCATCCGCTCCGACAGGTACCAGCCGGGATCGTTCTCGCGCCGGATGTCGAGTTCGTAGAGATCGTCGGGACGCTCCAGCCAGCAATCCACCGCCGTCAGCGTGATGTTTTCGAGATAGTAGAAGAAATCGTAATGGTGACCGTAGAGTCGATGCAGCAGCCCGAAGAATCGCGGCCAATGCTCCGCCAGCCGCGACTCGATGGTTTCGATCCAGCGCTCGGAGCCAAATCGCGATTCGCACGATTTCTCGATCCGCCGGCGGATGCGCGGCTGAATACGCCGGAGCGACCGCCCGGCTTCGTATGCCAGATCGATCTCGGGCATGGGGTCAGGCTTCCTGGCCGGCTCCGTTCCCATTCGCGCCACTGGATCCGGCGGACTCCGCCAGCTTCTCCGGTTCAATGATCCCATCATTAGGAATCAGAATCTTGTCGAGGAAGTTGTAGTAGCGGATGCCTTCCATGATCCCGGCGGCATGATGCGCCTCGGCAAAATAGACTCGCGGGAACTTGCGCAGCTTTTCCAGTTCGGGGGAGTAATTGCCGACGACCACGCCCAGCGCGTTCACCGACAGCATGCCCTCGTCGTTGCCGGAATCGCCCGCCACCAGAATCTGCTCCAGCGGGAAGTTCCACTTATAGGCAATGTGACGCACGCTCACCCCGCTGCCGGCGCGGGTCGGAATCACGTCGAGGAACATGCCGTGCGACATCACCACCTTGGCCTGCAAGCCATTCTCGCGCAGGATCCGCTTGACCCGATTCACCTTGGGGGCCACCGCCGGGTCGATCTTGTAGCTCACCTTGAAGGCCGATTGCTCGTTGTCCGGCTGGCGGTACATGCCCTCCCGCCCGTCCAGCATCTCGCGCACCCGGTCCGGTTCCCAGCGAAAGTCGATGTGCTTGTTCCAGCTCCGGTCCAGCGTGTGGTTCTTGCCGTAATAGATCTCCGTGCCCACCGAGGTGATCAGGACTTCCGGCCGGGGAATGTCGAGATCCTGGATCATCCGCACCACCTCTTCATAGCGGCGGCCCGTGGCGATCCCGAACCCGACGTTGAGCGGGGCTTCTGCGATCATCTGGAAGAACTCGTGCATCGCGCCGTCGTCTCCGGTCAGCGTGTTGTCGATATCCGCCAGGATCAGGCGGTCGATCTGCACCAGGCGGCGCGTCTGGCGGCCGCGAATGATCGGGGCCGGCGTGTCGGCCTCCTCCAGCACCTCGCGCACGTCGCGCAGATAGCGCTGGACATGGCGCTCCCACGAGTAGTGCGCATGGACGTTTTCGATGCCGGCACGCGAGAATTCGTCCCAGGCGCCGGGCTCGATCAGCACATGCAGGATCGCCTTGCGGATCGCCTCCGGATCCAGCGGGTCCACCAGCAGCCCGTTCTTGCAGTTGGCAATGATGTCGCCGGGGCCTCCGTCGTGGGTGGCCACGATCGGCACGCCGCTGGCCGCCGCCTCCAACAGGGTCAGCCCGAACGGCTCGGTCAGCGCCGGATTGACAAAGACCCCGCGCGTCCGGGCAATCCGCCGGTAGAAGGGCGCCACCTCATCGGCCGTGTGGCGCTTGGGGTACGCCACCTGGCCGTACAGGTCGTAGGCGTCGATCATCGTCAGCACGTTCGTCAGCACCGTTCGCTGTCCCGAAGGCATCTTGCGGATGTCGTCGCGCGCGCCCATCACCAGCACCAGGTTGGCCGCCCGCTGCATCGGCGGGGATTCCCCGTAGACTTTTACCAGCATTTCGAGGTTCTTGCGCTCGTCGGGACGAGCCATCGCCACGATCATCGGTTTGTCCGGCTCGCGCAGAAAACCGCGGATGTCCTGCTCCAGCGCCGTCGGCGGCTCGTCGGCCTCCGGGGGATGAAAGGCGCTCAAATCCACGCCCGGCGGAATCACCTCCATGCGCTCCGGAATGTAGTTCTCGTAGCGCTCGTACTGCTCCTTCACCTCCTGGCGCGTGCTCGTGCAGATCAGCGAGCAGGTCTCCAACGCGAATTCCTCGGCCTCGATGCGCGCCGCCAGGTTGTAGCGGGTCTCGATCTTTTCCGGAGTCGCGCCGGAATCGAGCAGCCGCTGGCGCTTCACCCGCCCCAGCGAATGCCCCGTGAAAACGAACGGAATGCCCAGCAACCGCGACAACTGCCCTCCGCCGTAGCCCGCATCCGCATAATGTCCGTGGATCACGTCGGGGACGCGCCCCGTCTTCTGGAAATAGTTCAGGCACTGGTCCACGAACACCTCGATATACGGCCACAGCTTCGCCTTGCCCAGATAGCGCTTCGGTCCGAACG